>NZ_NPDD01000242.1 GCF_002272245.1 Bacillus sp. 7884-1
ACGGGGTGCTTTAGTTTAAGAAAAGGACTGTCCATAGACGGTCTTTTTTTTATAGATAAAGTGTCATAACTTAAAAGATTTGACCACGTTTAGTCAGTGTGATAGTATCAGTATATAAATAGGTGTCGTAACTTAGTGTCATAAATACATTCGCAAAAAGGGGAGAATTTTAATGAAATATGGATACGCAAGGGTGAGCACGATAAGCCAAGACCTTGAAGCTCAGTTACAAGCACTAAAGAATGAAGGCTGCGAAGTTATTTATTCGGAAAAGTTCACAGGTACAAAAGCAGACCGACCACAATTTAAAGAGGTACTTGCGAAACTGGAAGTAGGCGATACTTTAGTAGTAACGAAGTTAGACCGCTTCGCACGTTCGACAGTGGACGCAATCAATACAGTAAAAGGGCTATTCGAAAGGGGTGTAAAGGTTCACGTTCTTAACATGGGGCTAATCGAAGACACGCCGACAGGAAAGCTAATACTTACGATTATGAGCGGCTTTGCAGAGTTCGAAAGAGATATGATTGTAGAGCGTACACAAGAAGGCAAGGCAATCGCTAAGCAGCGAGACGACTTTCGAGAAGGTAGACCGAACAAGTTTAGTAAGAAGCAAGTTGAGCATGCGCTGGGGCTACTAGCGACTCATTCATATACGCAAGTCGAAGAGATAACAGGCATTAGCAAAAGTACATTAATACGGGCGAAGAGAAAACAGGCGGCAGAATAATGATGACATAAAGCTTTTCTTATTGAGTTAACGGTAGCAGGTTAATTGATATTTTTAATGTAAGGGGATGTTTATATGGCATCACCAAGTGCAGAAAAGTATCTAGAAGAAATATATAATGTGGTTTTTAAGAACGGGTATACAAGCGTTACAGAAATCGCCACATCTGTGAATGTATCCTCATCTTCCGTAACAAAAATGGTTCGAAAACTGAGTAAAGAAAAGTATCTTATTTACCAACGATATGGGAAAATTCGAATGACAGAAACAGGCACGGAAAAAGGGAAGAAATTAGCATACAACCATCAAATATTAGAGGAGTTTTTTCAACTAATCGATCTCGATGAAGAAAAAATTCCTCATGAAATAGCAAATATTGAATATTATATCAGTGCGAATGCGATATCAAAAATCAAAGATTTCATAAATAAGGAAAAAGATTAATTGAATACTATTTTTAACTTTATTTTGAAAAGATATTAAGCTCCAAATAGAGCTTAATCTCTTTTCGTTAGGAAAATATTCCTAATTTTTCTATCTTACTGTTTACTTAATTACTATTTATTATTATGATGGTTTTAAGAATTTTCTGTTAAGTATAAAAATGTAAAAAAGTAAACATGAATGAGCTAGGTCAACAATATACAAAATCTATGTCAATCATTTTTCAGGAGTATGAATTTATGTTGAATAAAGTAAAAGAACTAAAATTAGCTAATCGGATCAATAAAATCCTGAAAACGCATTCAATTGAAATAGCCCATTATATCCCCGGGAGAATTCGGTTAAAGTCGATTTTTTGGAAACATAATCCTGATACCGTTAGTCAATTTGTCCATAATTTTAAGAATGAAAGCAGAATTTATTCCATTCAATACACTCCGGAAACAGGCAGTTTATTAATTACATTTGATTGTAGTCCAGTGGATAATGTAAAACAACTTGAACTATGGGTTGAACAGATTGAAAGGATATCATTAAAAGTTATCCAATAGAAGGAGAGAAAGCATGATTTCTTCACTAGTGGGTTTAGGAGCTTCATTATTTGCTCCTAAAATATTATCTCAAATAAATGATCAAAAAGTAGAAGTCGTCCACGCGATGCCTGGAAGAGTTAGGCTAAAATGTAATCGATGGAAAGATGAAATTGTGGCAACACATCTTGAAAAAACATTTATACAACTTGTAATTGTTAAACATGTAAGTGCATCTCCGATTACTGGGAGTCTTTTAATTGAGTTTGTCGTTCCTAGTCTTACTTCAGAACAATTTGATGAACTTGTTAAGCTTGCTGTCAACACTTCAGTAAACGCTTTTCCCCATGTAGAAGCACAGCTTATGAAAACGATGAAGAATACCGTCTTATCTGTAGACGGACTTATTAAAAAAAGGACGTCTGGAAAGGCAGATGTCGATTCATTGCTTTCTTTAATCTTGATAATTTATGGTACGGCTGGTTTCTCCGCAAATCCAGCTTTTTCAAGTAGTTTACTCTATTGGTCATACACCCTTATTACAAAAGAGAAAGGATAAGGCTATGGTATATAATCTTACTTTAATCCATTCCATTCCAGGAAGAACAAGATTAAAGTTGGTAAAAAAATACAGAAACAGAAAAAAGATTGAAGCGTTTTTTCGCTCCATTCCTTCCGTATATTCTGCTACCTATACAAATGAAACGGGATCGTTGCTTCTCTATCATGATCCTCAAATTAAATGGAAAGAACTTTTTCAAAAGGATTCTAAGCTTATAGCAAAAGAAGAGGGTATGAAAAGCAAAACCCCAGCCAAAGCAAAGTTCCCTATGATCGAAATTCTTGCCTGTTTTAGTGCGTTTATCTTTGAAATAGTGAAATCCTCTCCAATTCCAGCACAAGGACTAATTAATCTTACAAGACCGTCATCACTAGCTGTTTTACTTTCATCCTACAAGATTATTAAAAATGGAATGTTGTCTGTTCTGACGAATGGAAAGCCAAATGCAGACACGCTAACTTCTGCAGCACTGCTTGCCTCAATTATAAAAGGCAATCCAAAATCAGCTCTCATTATTTATTTAATGTCTACGATCAGTGAGTTGCTAACAGATTTTACTGCTTATAAAACAAGAAATTATGTAAGGGATATGTTAAGTGTCAAGGCGGATTCTGTTTGGAAGGTAGATGAATCTGGAAGAGAAGTTAAGGTTCCTGTTGACCAGGTTAAAGCAAAAGACCAAGTGGTTGTTTTTCAAGGTGAAAAAGTAGTAGTAGATGGGAGGATTCTTAATGGAACAGCTGTAGTTGATGAATCTTCTATCACGGGTGAGTACATTCCGAAAGAGCTGACAAAAGGTGATCGCGTATTTGCCGGAAGTGTCGTTGCAGAAGGAATCATAAAGATCCAAGTGGAGAAAGCAGGAGATGATACTGCGATCTCACGAATGATTCACTTAATTGAAGAAGCGCAATCGAAACAAGCGCCTATTCAGTCGTTAACGAATCATTTAACAGAGAAGCTTGTACCGATCTCTTTTGCTCTAGCAGGCTTAGTATATGTTGTAACAAGGGATTGGAATAAGGTATTGAATATGTTGGTGATTGATTATGTTTGTGGTCTAAAACTCTCTACTGCTACAGCGATCTCCTCTTCAATTGGTTTAGCTGCCAAAAATGGGATTTTATTAAAAGGTGGTCAAACGATTGAAAAGTTAGCACAAATTGATACGGTTATTTTAGATAAGACCGGAACCATTACAGAAGGAAGACCAGTGGTGGCAAAGGTTATTCCATTTGCAGGAATGACAAAAGATGAAGTTTTAAGTATAGCTGCATCTGCAGAGGAACATTCCTCACACCCGATTGCAGAAGCCATTTGCAATAAAGCGAATGAGCTAAATCTTCCTGTACCTGAACATGAAGAACTTGAAATGATTGTTGGAAAAGGAATTAAAGTAACCATTGACGATAAATTAGTACTTGTTGGAAGCAAACGGTTTTTAACTGAATGGAATATTTCCCTAGACAAGCTCAATAAAATAAACAGTGAAATAAATCGAAATGAAAATATGGTTTTTGTTTCTTATGACCAGCAGCTAATCGGAATGATTGTTTTAGAAGACAAAGTTAGAGTAGGAATGAAAAGGGCAATCAATCAGATGAGGAGACATGGCGTTGATGAAGTCATGATGTTAACTGGAGATCTATATCATCCAGCGAAAAAGATAGCAGATGAGCTTGGAATGGATTCGTTTGTTGCTGAGGCTCTTCCTGAAGATAAAGCGAACTTTGTCATGAATTATAAAAATAAAACCGATCATTTAATGATGGTTGGAGATGGAATAAATGATGCTCCTGCACTTGCTTATGCGAATGTAGGTATTACGTTAGGAACAAAACGAACGGATATTGCAGTAGAGACGGCGGATGTAATTGTTACTGTTGATGATCCGTTAGCATTGGCAGAAGTTATAAAATTGTCTCAAAAAACGATGAAATTAATCTACCAAAACATGATTGTAACAATATTAGTCAATAGCGGCGCTATTTTACTAGGCACGTTAGGGTTTATAACACCTGTTATTGGAGCAGCGATCCATAATGCGGCAACGATTGCTGTTGTATTAAACAGCGGAAAAATAATTTTCTTAGGGGGAAAAGCGAGTGGAAGCAAATTATCGAATCGCACACAGCATTCCCGGCAGATTAAGATTGATCATTCGTGCGTTAGCTGATAAAACTGACTATTTGAATATTGAAAAAATGTTTTCAGCTTTAAAAGGAGTTAAAACAGTAAGGATTGAACCAATTATTCAATCAATGGTTATTGAATATGAACCAATAGTAGTTGGAATAAAAGTGATTCTTCGTTATATTTCGTTGTTTTTTCGGCAAACACAATTTGACCCGCTTGATCGGTTCATGGTCCAGGTTAGACCTGGGATCAGAAAAGATTTTCTCCGTTCCTTTGGTACAGGTTTTCTTATTTTAATAGCCTACTTACGAAAAGGGATAAGTCCTAAACCTAATTTATTTGAATATGCCGCTGTTATTTCTACTGCTTATACTGTTCTCTCGCATGGAGAAAATAAATTCAGGCACCCAGATGTATTAACAGGAATGGTCAGCATGTTCTCTTTAGGAGCAAATAATATTTTACAAGTCGCAATGGTAACTTGGGCAGTAAATGCTCTAGAAATCTTCCATGATATGAGAAGAAGTCAAAGACTTCTTTAAATATAAATAAAATTTAAGGGGGAATCCTCATGGCTTTAAACAGAGATTTTTTAATGGGGTTTGTTTCAGGAACAGTATTTGGAGCGGTTGGATATCGCTTATACGAACAGAACAATGGGCAGCTTAAAAGCTTAGTGCAAAACAATGTGCCGACCCTAAGCTTCCAATCACCTCGGGCAGAGCTCAACATTGAAGAACTTGTGAGCCAAAAAGAAAGACTGGAAGATTTAATCGCGGAGAAAAATGCAATGATAGCAAGATAACTGTATTGTTTTGAAAGAGCAGCCTTTAATTTAATGGTTGCTCTTTCGTCTATTTCTATCACCCATGGAATAGCGTTCCATGCAGCCACACGATGTAATTACAGGTTGGAAATCACTAATGAAGAGACAGCAAGGATGTTTGATTTTATTTATTCTACCTCCTATTAGAGGAGTTAAAGGAGAATTAGGATAAATCAAATCCTGTTTATTTAAAGTAAATATCAATTGATAAAATTGCCATAAATATAGTATTGTCCTATATTCCTGGCACTTTTCTTCAACAGCATTTAGCTGGAATGGATGGAAAAAGGTGCAAATTGAAATGTAGGTGGTTTTTTTTGTAGAAATTCATCGATTCCAATAATATTAAAGCACGCTCGTGCAACAATAATTTGTCACTTTCGTTTTGAAGCGTTTTTTCTTCTATGAGTCCTATTAGGAATCTATGTCTTAAAAGGATTTCGCTTCTTCCATTTAATATTGTTTGTACATGTCCGTTAAATTTATAAGATTGGGGATAGCAACCTGAAAATCGATTCTTTAAAACGGACCAATCGTGGGCGTTTTTGATACTGATTAAGAGTTAGTTCCCTTGATACTTTTACATCCTCCATAAATGCCTTTGTCAGTGATTGAGCAATTTCTTCATCATATAGAAAGGCATTCACTTCAAAATTAAGTTTAAAACTTCTTACATCAAAATTGGCTGATCCAATGGATGATATTTCTTTATCAACCACTAAGGTTTTTGCATGAATAAATCCATTTTCGTATATAAAGACCTTTGCCCCTGCCTTTAGTAACTGACCAATAAAACAGAATGTAGCCCAATAAATACCCATGTGATCTGGTTTATTAGGAATCATAATTTTAACTTCAAGCCCCGAAAAACAGGCAATTAAAAGGGCATCTAATAAGCTTTTATCTGGAATTAAATAAGGTGTTTGGATAAGAACAGATTTTTTCGCGATTGAAATCATTTTAATATACCCATTTTTAATATGTTCACAGTTAGAATCAGGGCCGCTGGTAACAATTTGCATTCCGACATCTCCATTAGAAATAGGGACCGAAAAGTAATTTGGTTTATAGGAGATTTTGCTGGAATGGGATGCCTGGTTCCAATCAAGAATAAAACGGCTCTGAATATCATGAACAGAAGTACCCTGAATTCTTATATGGGTGTCACGCCAATACCCAAATTTTGGATCTAAACCAAGATACTCATTACCTATATTAAATCCTCCTAAATAACCAGTTTTCCCATCCACAATTACTAACTTACGATGATTACGATAATTTAACCGAAGATTGATGAACTGGAATATAGATGGGAAAAAGACTTCCACTTCTCCACCAGCATTAAGTAGTTCTTTGAAAAAATGCTTGTTTAATCCCCTGGAACCAAATCCATCATATAAAACTCGTATCGTGACCCCTTCTTTTGCTTTCTTTATTAAAACATCAGTAATTTTTTTTCCGAGTTGGTCTTTTTTAATAATATAGTACTGAAGATGAATATGGTCTGTTGACTCTTCGATATCTTTGAATAACTTGTTAAACTTCTCCCTTCCATCCATTAGCAGTTCAACCGTATTATCTTCAGAAAAGATGGCATGATTGTTAATTAAATTCATATATATTAAATCTCTACTGTTTCTTGTAGCTTGATTACGAAGATGGAATTGTCCGGATCTAAGCTTAGCTAATTGAGTTCTTACCTTTTTTTGATTAATAATCTTTTTACGGTCCTTCCACTGAAATAAGCGAGAACGGCAAGGGTTTAGTCCGAAAAAAAAATACAGAACTGTACCAATTATAGGAAGAAATAGTACAGCCAATATCCAGGCCCATGAGGAGCTGGCCTCCCGTCCTTCTTGAAATATAACAATAATCGCCAAAAAAATATTTACTACCAGGATTAGCGCGAGAAATATAAAAATAATTTGCATAATGAAACCCCACTCAAAGGCTTTAACAATAGTACTTACCTTAATCTAATTTCTTGTTACAGGATTAAATAAAGATGGTTAGAAGAGGGAATGAACTTATTCTAATTCTTTTCGTAATAGCATGTTATGAAGTTTTGAAAGAAAAACTAATGCAACGATTGTACCAACTAAGGTAAGTAGCATATCCCATTGTGCATCCCACATATCTCCTTGGGTCCCTAGAAAGTTTTTCGCTGTTTTTCCTCCCTCTGAAATAATAAAACTTATCCATTCAATGATTTCATACATGGCAGCGATGGCAAGAGAAATGCTTGTAGCGATACCAAATAACCAAGCACCTTTTGTTAAAAGTGTTTTCCTTAATAATAATTCTCTTATTACAATGGCAAACATGCCTTTAATCAAATGTCCAAATCGGTCGTAATGATTTCTTTTAAGATCGAAAGTTTCTTTTATCCAATTAAATAAGGGAACCTTTGAATAGGTGTAATGGCTACCGACAAACATCAAAATTGCTAAAATTGCAATAATGACATAAGAGAGGGTAGTAAGTCGAAATCTATTGTATTTTGCTAGTGCGATAATCAGAATGATAATGGCAGGAGTGACTTCTAATGCCCATGATAAATAGCTTGCAGGATTGATAAGCGACCACATGAAAACGGCCAAAACAACCATTAATAACAATACATGAACAATCACGGTGCTTTTTCCCTTCATTCCTTTTTTCACTCCTAATAGCATGATTTGTAAGGTATGAATAGCAAATTTAAAGGAAAGCTGAAAAATACAGTTCATTATAAAAAAAACATTTTTTAAATCTTTTTAGAACGTGGCATCGAAAATTTTCCTTCGTAAAGTAATTTAGATACTCCTCTTCTCTTAAAATGTACTCCCCTTTATCATTTGATTTCATAAACCAATTCGATATAGGAGACTTTTCAAACAAGCAAGGTTCTATAACAACAATTTTACCGTTTGGTTTTAAGACTCGCTTGAATTCTTTTACATAACCTTGAATCAATTCAGGAGGAATATGGTGCAGTACAGCGAGAATTAAAATAAAATCAAAGCTATCGTTGTCTGCGGGAAGTTCATTTCCCATAAAAGCCTCAAATCGGTACTGGTTATACAATCGTTTGGCATATTCAATCCTATATGTATCTATGTCTATCCCCAAATAATGATCAGGTGGACATAAGGTGCAGTTCGCCCCGGTACCTGCTCCAAAATCCAGCACTTTTTTTTCTGTAAAGTCAAAATATTGCTGAATATTATTCTGAATATAAATTTTTGTCAGCCATTTAGGTCGAACCAATGAGTGATAAATTCTTGGTGATAATTGCAATCAGCAGCACCTGCACTTTTATAATATTACCCAGCAATGGAATCGTATGCCATCCATATTTGAAAGAATAATTTTAGGATAAGTTTGAAGAAGACTTTATATGTCTTCCATTTAAATCCAATTAGGAGTTACGATATTTCCTTTATCGCCATTAATTCCCGCTAATAATTCCTCCTCTATTTCTTTATAATAGAAACAGAGGAGGAGATTTTATTGATATTATTCTTTTTTATTCTTGTGCTTTTAGGTATTTCGATCCTTTTCTATAGAGCTTACAAAAATACTCATAAAGTGGCTTTAAATAAAGTCAATTTATCTAATTTACATTCTAATCATTCACAGGGACCTCAATTAAAAATTTTACAAATCTCAGATATGCATTTAGAAAAGATTTCTATTTCACCTGAACAACTTTACAAAAAGCTAGCGGGCGAGAAAATTGATTTAATTGCTCTAACAGGGGACTTTCTAGATAAAAGACGCAGTATTCCAAGACTAATTCCTTACTTAAAGGTATTTAACCGTTTGAATCCACGCTATGGAATTTATGCTGTGTTTGGAAATCATGATTACAAATTAAAACAAAAGGACTTTGATTTATTGAGAAACGTGATGGAAGAACATGGCTGTAATACGCTTCAAAATGAAAATGAGACCATTTATGTAGAAGGTAAACCCGTCCATATTATTGGTATTGACGATTTACACACAAAAAGAAGCGACCTGGAATCATCCTACACCGGAGTAAATGAAGGATATCATTTAGTTTTAACTCATGATCCTAACATTGTTCTTAAGATGAAGGATTGGTCCTTTGACTATCTTCTATCAGGACACTTCCATGGAGGCCAAATCTACTGGCCTAAGCCGTATCATCTAGCTAAACTAGGAAGGTCTATGATGCAGATGAATATGATTAAAGGACTGCATTATTATGAGGATAAACCTTTTTATATAAGTGAAGGATTAGGACAAACATCTATTAATATAAGAGTTGGTAGTCGTCCTGAAGTAACACTTCACCAACTATCTTTAAACAAAATACAAAAGGAAGAGGCTCAGACGGCAATTTAACGTCAGAGCCTTAAATATTTAAACAATAAACAGAAGTTATAAGATTCCATGTTTTGGGATGGGAGCATAAGGAAAAAGTTCGTTTGAGCCATCTCTCCAAGCTTGGCGCCCAGCATAAGTTTCAATCCCCTAGGAAGTTCTTTCTTACATTTTACCCTTGTCAAAGTTGACAAGGGTTTTATTAATATTTTGCCGAATTAACATGTTAGTAATAGCAATCCTCTAGTATTGCAAAGTCATTTAAAGGAGTGAATTGTGAAGCGATCCCGGAATCATTATTTGAGTCAGAGCTTTTTGGATATGATGACGTCGCATTAACTGAGCTTGTGACTCATGCACTGTTAATTCGCTTTTCTATATGTTAAATAAAAATCAAGTAAGGGTCTCCAAACAAGTCATGATTGAAGATAAAGGGGTTAACGGAAAACTAAACCAAAAATCCAAGATTGGATGTTATTTTTGATCTTTACACTACAAACCAAAATGCAAAATTGAATGCGGTTCCAGATATCACGATTTCTCCTCACTTTCAATCTGTTGTTTCACAAACAGCTCTTACATGTATTTTTCAATTTCAAATTGGGCAAGCTTTATCAGGAATTATAGGAAAGGTGGACGGCCAAATTTTAAAACAAAACGCTTTTTGACCTATCTTATTATAAATCAAAATCTGTATAGAATAGGGGGAGAAGTATATGTCTGACCATCCAATACAAGGGCTGATGACAGCTGCCATGGAAAAACTGAAAGAAATGGTGGACGTTAACACCATTATAGGAGATCCAGTTGAAACCCCTGATGGCTGTGTGATATTAACTGTATCTAAGGTTGGTTTCGGATTTGCAGCAGGTGGAAGCGAATTTATGCTTGATGGAGATTCAAGTGGTAGAGGTCAAGGACAATCAAAGGGACAAGCTTTCGGTGGAGGAAGCGGAGGCGGTGTTTCCATTACCCCAATTGCCTTCTTAATTGTGAATTCCAATGATGTGAAAATGGTTCATCTTGATGAAAGCACGCATTTATATGAAAAGATACTCGATCTAGTTCCTCAAGCAGTAGATAAGATTCAGCAGATGTTCAATAAGAACGGCAATGACAATAGCAGTCAGAACCAACAGAATCAAAGCTCCAACCTGCAGTATTATAATGGACCAAAGCAGGATTTAGATTTGTAATCGAAAGAAGTTAACTTTTACTCTGATAAGGTTTTACATTTTTTATCCTATCAGAAATTATGTCTTTCTGAAGTTAGACAAATGTCAAGCTCTTGTGCTAGTGGCTAGAGGTCATGCGCCAATTCGTCAAAATCTGGGCCATTTGTGGAAGAACACTTAGTTTTTAAACGACTTTATTCTTGTTTAATCTGAGAAAAATTTGAAAAGGATGAAGAAAATTAAACAACTATTTTTTGAACACCGTTCCATTTCCGAACGGTGTTATGTGTGTTAAGAGTAATAAAATTAAACAACTTTATTCTTAGTGAACAGTTATCTTATTAAAAAAAATAAATGATAAAGGTATAGGCATCATTATTTATTTTTCTATACCCTGGTATGGGACAAACTTGGAGGAGGGTTGAATAGGGGTAAGGAGGCGATTGATAAATGGCTACATTCGAAGTTCTGTCCTTGATGCTTAGTTTTGGCTAGTTTGTAATCGCTGTTTTGAGCTTTCACAATAAAGATGAGAATTCTGGGGGTTATCGAAAAAATTAACCAAATGATCGTATCCATAGTTGAATTTGATTATGAAAAGGCTCTAGAAGAATGGAAAACAAATAATTGTTTATAAAAAGATAATCCCTTATTTCAACCAAATGAAATGAGGGATTTCGTCTTTTTGCTTCTTTATTCTCAAATAACATATAAAGCACTTGGTTCCATTCTAATTCGGGCAGGAGTTTGACCAATCACTTCTCCATCCCCATGTACCAACATTGGAGTAGAAGAAAGGATTTCTATTTCTTTTCCTTTTATGATCTTAATAAAAGGAGAGGATGTATGCTTTCCTTTATAGGCCAATGGAAATATTCGTAAAAATTCCCACTTAGACATTCCTTGAACAATGCATATATCAAATAAACCATCATTGATTTCGGCATCTGGACATATCATAAATCCTCCCCCGTAATAGGGGAAATTGGCTACTGCAATGAGCCAAACCTTTTGAATCTTGTATAGCTTCTGATCAATCATTAGGGTAATTTCCATTGGTTTGTATTGAAATAAAACATTTATTGCACTAATAAGGTAGGAGATCTGACCCATCCGGACGAAATTAAGTACTTTTTTATGCATAGATTCATTGGTTTTCTTAGCTACTTCCCCGTCAAAGCCTATTCCTGAAACTGTACAAAAGTATGTAGAATTTACAAATCCGATATCGATAATCTTAGGTTTCCCGTTTAATATACGTTCTAAAGCTCTATCATGTTTTGTAGGTATACCTAAACCTCTTGAAAAATCATTGCCAGATCCAGCAGGAATTATTCCTAAGGGCGTATCCGTACCGACTAATCCATTAATCACTTCATGGATAGTTCCATCACCACCTACCGCAACCATCACTGTCACTTTTACCTTTTTGATAAGTTCTTGAACTAGTAAAGGGGCGTGTTTAGGTTTCTCTGTAAAACGAACGCAGTAATCAACGTTTTTTGTTTGAAGCTTTCTTTCAATTTTATCCCAAATTTTAAGCGCTTTACCATTACCCGAAACCTTATTAACAATAAAACAATACAAAATCTCACCTATTCATGAATTTTTATCAAAATTATAGCCTACTTTACTTGTGAATATACAAGCTTAAAAATAAGGCTTTATTATTCTAAAGTTGAACTAAAAACATGAAGGTGCTGGGGTATTACTTTAAAATCTAGACTTTCTACATAAGCTTTTTCGCCATCAAGATTAAGAGCGATGGATTCTGGTATCGTAAAAGAACCCGATTTTATTCTGGTATGTTGAATAATAGATTGATTGTCAGCAATATTGAGTATTTTTGCAAGTAATGAAAAAAATAAGCGGAATCGATTGGTTTTTTTACAGGTAAGAAGATGGAAATAACCATCGTTATGTGTTGAATTCTTAATAAGATGTTCAAAAGGACCAACGGAGTGTCCATTCATGATTAAAAATAAAGAAAGATCTGAAATCACTTCATTTGAGGATACATTAACTGATATAGCATCTAACTGTTTTGTCAAAAAAATTGTTTTAAGAAAATGAAAGCAATAGGCCCATTCACCAAAAGAGGATTTTAGGGCAGAAGGAGTTTTAAAGGTTATATCCGCCAACCATCCAGCAGCTGCAATATTGGCAAAGTATCGGTTTCCAAATTTTCCAATATCAACATGCTTTGAATTACCTCTTTCAATAATTTTGAGTGCTTGCATATTGCAAGACATCCCTATATATTTTGCGAACTCATTGCTCGTTCCAAATGGGAATACGCCTAAAGTTGGTCTATATTTTTCTTCCGCTAAAAGCTGGATTGTTTCGTTTACCGTACCGTCACCTCCGGCAATAAAGATCGCATCCCATTTATTTTGGCATGCTTTTTTAATGGGTTTTTCCATACTATCAAACCCCGTTGGCTGGTGAATCGTTAATCGATATCCTATTTCTGAAAGTTTTTTTATAAGCATTGGATAGTCCTTATGAGATGCTTTTTTTCCGGAAAATGGATTATATACTAGCAAAGCCTGTTTGTTAATTGTATCCATTACGAGATCCTCCGAACTGTAGGATATTTCTATAACCAGTATTCCACGTTTTTCTTTTTTTACTAAAAATTTTCCAAAATTATCAAAAACAAGAATAGAAAGGAATTAAATTGGAAAAATTATCTGTAATTGTTAAAGAAACTAGGTGAAAAAGTGTTGAAAGCTTTGCAATTCGATTATAAATTACCCCGCTATATCTTTAGTAAAATAACCGGAAAATTTCTTCCTTCTGCTTATTGGGATTCACGGATATCCTGTTTACAATATCTCGAGCAATTGGAGCCGGAGCTTCCAAATGAAAATTGGGTGAAAGTAAGAGTGAAATATGGTGGTATATGTGGTAGTGATCTTAATCTCCTTTTTTTAAATGATAGTCCTGCTACATCACCATTTGTTTCTTTTCCATTCACAATCGGGCATGAAATTGTAGGGATAATTGATGAAGTTGGTTCAAAAGTTACTCATTTAAATAGTGGGGATCGAGTTGCGATAGACCCAATTTTGTCTTGTGCATCAAGAGGAATAACCCCTCCTTGTACCGCATGCCTAAAAGGTAATTTTAGTTTATGTGCACATAAAACAGAAGGAGACTTGTCACCGGGTTTGTTAATAGGAGCTTGTCGTGATACAGGTGGTGGTTGGAGTTCCTATATTGTGGCTCACAAAAGCCAAGCCTTTAAACTGCCTGAAGAAGTAAATGATTTAAACGGGGTGATGGTAGAGCCTTTTAGCTGCGCTTTACATAGTGTCTTAAGGAATCCCCCAAGTAAAAATGATACCGTATTCGTAATAGGAGGAGGCGTAATTGGGATATGTGTCATTGCTGCCATTCGAGCACTAGAAATCCCGTGCAATATTGTTGCATTGGTGAAGCACCCTTTTCAAGCTGAGCTGGCATCCCATTATGGAGCAGATGAGATTATCCTTCTTCAAAAACCAAATTATGTCGAGGATCTTGCAAAATCTCTTAAAGGTAAGGTATTAAAGCCACTTTTTGGCCCTGAGGTAATAGAGGGAGGGGCAGATATTGTTTATGAGTGTGTTGGAAAAAAACAAAGTATCAACGATGCACTTCGGTTTTCAAAGAACGGTGGAAAAGTTATTTTGTTAGGGCTGGCAGGCATTATGGATGGCATTGATTGGACGACAGTTTGGCTTAATGAGTTAGAAGTTAAAGGAAGCTTTGCTTATAGTACAGAGCAGTATCGAGGAAAAAGAGTACCTACTTTTAACATAGCGATTGAATTAATGCGTGATGGGAAAGTTGACTTATCACCATTGGTCACTCATCGATTTCCATTAGAAGATTATCGAAATGCTATTGATACTGCTTCAAATAAGAAAAATCGTGCAGCATTCAAAGTTGTTTTTGAACCATAACAAATAGATTGAATTGAGGAGGAAGACAAAAATGAAAAACTTTACTATAACAGGTGCTGAAAAAACTCCTTTTCTTACATGGTATACCGAAGGAATAAAGGAAAAATTTTCAACTGAGGGATACGAGTTTTATGAAGAACCAGTTGATGATCTGAGGATTGTATTTAATGTGATCGACCAAGAGAAACCACGTCCGTTTCGTAGAAAGGCACAGGCGACTTTTGTCATATCTATTCTAGAGAATAATGAAGAACCCGAGAATATATTTGAAACTGCTTATCCATATTTAATTAGATCGATTGCGAACCATTTAATTTTCATCGTACATAATAATGAAAATACAGATTGTTATTTTATTACTCCTGAACAAGGATTTTACAAAATAAGTTATCAAGGTAAAGAGAAAGCAGACTTTTTCAATAAGATTTATCAAAGATTGGAACCGGTTGCATCGGCTCAATTAGTCATTGACAATCATTTTGCGGAAGATTTGGAACAAGATTTATGGAATGGCAACGAAATTACAGAAAGGATGTATACCTCAGGCAAAAAATTGGATGAAATGAATTTATTGCCTGCACCGTTTCCGCTAGAAAAATATTTATCAGACCGTGATATGCGACAGTTAAAAAAATTATACGGAATAGGCGGCCTTAGCTATGGGAATCTAAGCAGTCGACACGATGATAAAACCTTTTGGATGAGTGCTAGCGGTGTTAACAAAGCTAATATGCGAGTAATTGGCCAAGATATTTTATATATCAAAGGATATAATTCGAAGAAAAATATGATGGAAATAAGTGTTCCCCCTCGTATTTCTCCAAAAAGAGCATCGGTTGATGCCATTGAACATTGGATGATTTATAAGGAACATCCAAAAGTCGGAGCAGTTGTTCATATCCATGCTTGGATGGATGGCATACAAGCAACAGAAATTAACTACCCTTGCGGTACGATTCAATTGGCGGAAACGGTTGCCGATCTAGTGCGAAATGCTAATGATCCATCTAGGGCAATCATTGGACTTAAGAATCATGGTCTAACCATTACAGGCCGTGATTTAAGTGAAATCTTTGAACGTATTGATGGTCAAGTCCTGTCTCAGGTGCCAATGGCATAAAAAGGTGTGATTAAGAACTAAACCATTAATAGTAAAGAGATCTCATTATAGATTTTTAAAAGTTTTTTTTCAAACAACAAGCCATTATATAAAACTGGAGTTGAGATGATGGAAAAAACGATTGAACCGATCGATAGGGTTGCATTCAATCTTGGTCCGATAAGCATTTATTGGTACAGTGTTATGATCATTTCCGGGGCACTTCTTGGTTTGTGGTTCGCTTTGCGAGAAAGCGAGCGTCGTGAACTTCCAAAAGACACCCTTATTGATTTAGTCCTTATTGCCTTTCCAATTTCTATCATAGTTGCCCGTATTTATTACGTGATTTTTAAATGGGATTATTACATCGCACATCCTAATAAAATTTTTGCTATCCGGGAAGGCGGGCTGGCCATGCACGGTGTACTAATCGGTGCTGTATTGACCATAATGGTGTTTGCGAAGGTACGAAACATTTCATTCTGGAAACTTTGTGATATATTGGCACCTAGCATCATTTTAGGCCAGGCTATTGGAAGATGGGGAAACTTTATTAATCAGGAAGCCCACGGAGGGCCTGTAACTCGGGAGTTTCTCGAATCTCTGTATTTGCCCGATTTTATCATAAACCAAATGTACATCGAAGGGACTTATTATCATCCGACATTTTTATATGAGTCTCTTTGGAATTTTGGCGGGTTTATCCTATTGATGTCCCTCCGGCAGGCAAATTTAAGACGGGGAGAGTTGTTTTTGACCTATATCATTTACTACTCATTCGGACGTTTCTTTATTGAGGGAATGAGAACAGATAGCTTGATGCTTACGGAACATTTACGCATGGCGCAATTCATTTCGGTCGTATTAATCCTTATGGCAACAGTGATAATCTGGTACCGCCGAAAAAAAGGATATGCTGAGAGCCGTTATTTAGATAATGGCATGTAATAGATAAAGGATGCACACTCTATACCCATCCTACTAATGATGAGATGCGAGATGAAGTAAACAATAAATAAAAAAACTTAATTTAAATAATTCAAACTTCTCACTAAAATAATTGTTTATATTGTCAAAAGGAGAACGACTGAAATGTAATTTTCACAAATAAGGTTGGTAATAGGAGAAATCCCAAGAAGTAGGCAAAGGACAGAAGCTGAAGCCTTAGATCAATACTTTACTAACCCTATTATTCATAAGCAAATAAATGGCGACAAAGTATACGTGCCATTAAATATAAATAGGATTTGGGACGAAATACGATAATATTTTGTCAATTATCTCTTTATTACTAAAATGCCCACATTGAAGTGGGCATTTAAATCAAAAAAACTTTATTTGTTTGTAAATGAGTTTTTGTTAGGTACTAATTCCTTTGAAAACTCCGTTAAATTAGCCATTTTTGGGATCGGGGTAATATTTCTGAATCGAAAATTATTCATTAAGTTTTGAACAGAATTTAGCATATTTATGTTACTATTTCTTCTAAATCCATAAGCTGCTGCGCTAATTCCCATACCCAAAATAGACGCCCATAGGATTCCTCGATTATTTCTTCTTCTGCCAAACATATTTAAAATGTTCTGTCTTCTCCCTATTTTGAATAGAGCAGTTATCCAGTTATTCAATTTCAAACACTTCCTCGATAGAGAATTTAGAAAGATAAATTTATCACCTTCCATAATCTAATATTTGCAGTTAGGGTTTTGATAATGCTGGCAATGTTTTGTTATGAACTTTTATATTCCAAAAATGCCTTCGAAAAGATTGTTACTTACAGGTTACGCTCTAATACACTAACAGAAGTGGCAACAATCTTCTATTTACTTGGAAAAGACATGAAATTGCGCCAATATATACTTGGCTTCTTTGTTTAATAAATGAAACGCTGGAAAACATATATAAAACATCTTATAAAATGCTTTTTTGCATAGGGAAAAGGTTTCTTTCTTTACATCTTGTGATTTAATGGTAAATAGAGGAGTGAATAAGCACTGGGGAACAGACTTGTTAGCGCAATTTTTATCGAAAGCATTTTCCATAAATATTAAGTGATCATTTTGATAATTGATGGCCTAATCACTGCCGCTGCATTTAAAACATTAGGGGTTCAAGTGTTCCTTTTTTCTTGGTTTACAATTGCCATTATTGGGTTGATAACTTCATTGATCGCTAGGCCATTTTGAGGAGTAAGCTGTGTTAGTGCTGATTACCCTAAAACCTTACAGTCAAAATAAACACAATATATACAAAAATTGATTTTACTAGATTGCCTTAGTCCAAAACTGGATTAAGAAAGATGGTAATAAACTCCAAAAAGGCGTCCCATTTTTTTACGTATTTTCCTCAATGACAAAGAAACAACCATTATCCTTTTAAAATAGGGGTTATTTTATCAATGGCTTCGTGTAGTTTTTTACTATTTATACTATACATTTGCTTAGCTTCCTTTGAGACAGTTCCAAGAGCAAACTTCTCTAAGTCAGTTTGACACTTTTTTAAGGTCGAAAGAATTAAAGGTCTTTCTTGAGGGGATGCAACTTGCAGCTTATCATCATAAAGGTCAACGGTTAAGTCTCCATAAGAATTTACCTGTCCAAGAAAAACATTTTCAATCGTAACCTCCAGTTTTTCTAATTCAGTTTGTAGCCAGGGCCGACTTTTTCCAATATTGTCTAGTGGCTCATCCAATATTTCGCCATCCATTATAACAGTCTGAGGCTCCCTGATTGAAGCAACCGACAAGTTTACGACCTTTGCAGTTAAAGGTTGATTCTCTTTCTTTAGCATGACGGATAAATCTCCAGTTGGCTCTAACACCGCAAATTCCACATCAGACACCTGAAAAACATCTTTTTTGCGAAGCAATTCTAATAATTCATCTGTTGAGTATCTTTCCTTTTTTAAATTTTCTTCCATAATTTTCCCATCTTTGATGAATACTGATCCTTTGCCTTCCACAAAATCACGAAACTTTTTAATTTTTAAAGAAATTAAACAAACTATATAAGGTATGGCTGCCATGACGACAATTGCTAATCCGCCAATAAAGATACTATGTCTTACTTCAAGAATAACGACTGCTGCTATCCCCCCTATCGTTATACCCGTTATATATTCGAAAAAGGAAAGTTGGGACAGCTGTTTTTTACCTAGAAATTTCGTAATAAAAAACAAAACGGTCATAAACAGTATTACTCGTAAAACAACATTTAGCCAAATAGGCATTAATAGATCCTCCTATCTTAAAATCCTTTGTACTGAAATTCATCTCCTTCTAATTCTCCAACTCGATTTTTTAAATCCGTTATTACCTCATGTATGACCATCATGGTTTCATGTAACGTAAACTTCGATTCATAATCCTCAGTGCGGAGCGCTAAACTAGATAAATCAGCTTCTACACCTTTAAGACTAGCAAGAGATTGTTTTACTTCTGTTCCGATTGTCATTCGGGCATCCTCCTTATCATTTTCTGTTTAAAAATCAGGGCTCCAATAAATCCAACAATAATAGCTGCCGTGATTCCTGCGCTAGTTACATCAAATATCCCTGTAAGTACACCAACTAGGCCGGGTTTATAAGCTTCTTACTAGCACCATGTACAAGTGAATTCCCGAAACTTGTATTAGGTACGTTAGCTTCTGCCACAGCAAAATCTATCAAAGGTTCATATAAACCAAAACCCATCTAAAAGGGCACCAATTACTACAAAGGTATTTAGTGTGTGTCCAGGCATAAGTTTAAAGAAATCCAACATAATTTGCCCAATTACACAAATCTAACCTCCTACGACAAAAGCCCAAAAATAAATCACATTTATTATTTACCTCCGAATTCAATCGATACTGCTTGGGCGATACAAGGAATCGTTTCGTTTTGCTGAAAAGAAAGGGGTGATAATTAAGCACCTGTAGCCACTACTAGCATTTTTTATATTCTCCTGTTTTCATACGGTTAAACAGATGACCATAAACTAACGTTGCTGAACTCCTATGGATGTTAAAATTATAAAAAGATTTTCAATTTGATTACTTTGTATTTCATGGAATCATCTCCATGTTTTATCGTTATTAGAAGACTAAAAACAGGTTGGCATCTCAACCAATCTATTTTTACCTTACTTAATTTATTGTTGATTGTATTGAGGTTCATCTTGTTCGATTTGTTGGATACGTGGTTCAATGCTGTCAATAACTGATTGTGTTTGTTGAGCAGCTTGTTGATAAAGCTGTTTTGCTTGTTGATTCTCTGTACCAAGAGCAAATGTTTCGAAGCTAGCCTGGGCACTTTTCAATCCTGCTAGAGCTGTCTTAACATCATTTATTACTGTCATTTTAAATTCCTTCTTCCTTTTCATTTAAACACTTACGAAAGTAATATTTCTTTTTTTTATGGTGTTTATGTAAGGTTGTTTATGAAATTAGGAAAAAATATTAATAAAAAAGTCGACTTGACCATCATAGATTATCCTAATCCATTACAAAAAATAGGGCTCCTCAGTAAGATTTGAGAATAGACACCACTCTAACTCACCACTTTAGGAGGAAACCCTACTATGAATTTTAAAATGCAAGACAAACAAAATCAACTAATAGAAAGAATTTCCGATACAGATCTTATAGTTGGTGTGGATATTTCTCAACAACTACATGATGCAAGAGCAGTTAATTTTCTGAGAATTGTAGTCGGAGACACTATTACATTGGAAAATAATGAAGAGGGGTTGGCACATTTTAAAGAGTCTATATCTAGGTTAGTATCGCCTATTTTATATTAATCAGAGGCTATCCTGAAAGTGAAAAATATACATTTCCAGGATAGCTTGGTCCCATAGGAAATGAAATCCTAAAACTTACATTAGTATAAACCTCAATTTCTCTTGATAATATCGTTTTTCTGTATAACTGCTACAACTGTTTAAATGAACTATACCAGTATTTTTTATTTATACTAATTCAATAAAATAATATTTAACGGGGAAATCTAACAAAGTATTAGTAGTACTGGCTAAGTAGTGGTTTGATTTTCAGTAAATTTTTGTTCATATTTACAGTTGGATTAGAATTTAAGACTGCGGGTATATAAAAAAATTAGCAGGACACTAAAAGAATTAATCAGCCTTTATTGTTACTAATATGAATATAACGAAAAAGGAGCAGGGACTTGTGAAAGTAGTGGTAACAGGAGCAGCAGGTAAAATTGGCCGGTGGACAGTTAGAACAATCATGGAAGCCGGTCATGAGGTCATAGCCTCAGATCGATTATTAAGGGAGGAATCAAGATCAAAAAATTTTATTCAAGCTGATTTAACTAACTATGGCCAGGTATGCCAACTTTTGAAGGGATGTGATGCAGTTGTCCATCTTGGAAATATTCCTACCGATGTGAGGAACACATCTCAATATATATTTGAAAATAATATGATGGTTAATTTTAATATCCTTGAAGGTTGTAAAGATTTCCAAATAAAAAAGCTAGTTTGGGCTTCTAGCGAAACGGTATTAGGATATCCTTTTGTTCCCGAAGAGCTCAAGTATCTTCCTTTAGACGAGGAACATCCAACTAATGAAAAATCATCATATGCTATGGTAAAAAGGTTGACTGAAATTCTCTCTGAAATGTATTACAAACTTACAAAATCCCAGATCGTTTCACTACGTTTTGCGAATATATATGAACCTGACGAATACGAAAAAATCCCTATCATGCATTGGCATGATGAGCGGCAAAAGGATGTTCAAAAGAAAAATGCGTGGGCTTATTGTGATGTGAGAGATGCAGCAAGGGCATGTCTTCTTGCTTTAGAAAAGAATAACTTAGGAAATGAAGTATTCCATATTACTGCTCCTGACACAATCATGCCTGAACTTAGTAAAGATTTGGTGGATCGGTATTTCCCTAATGTAACTTTAAAGAGGCCTATAGAAGGCCATGAAACATTGATGTCATATGATAAAGCAAAGAAGATTCTAGGATATGAGCCTCAGTATACTTGGCGTAAGGTTTTAGATAGTGAGGGTATAACCAAGCCAATGCCTGAAGATCAACTTGCTTTATCAAGAACAAACATTTAAATAATATCATCGTTGCGGGATAATCAATTAGGTGGACGGAGTATTTATTCTATATACAGATAGTGATTGGATTACATTTTGTTAAAAAATATATATTTAGTAATTTTGTGTATAAAGTGATAAACAATTGATTGATTTGTATCTTAAAGCGTTACAATGAGAGAATGCGGACAAAGATTTTAAAGAGATATTAGGACAGGAACCGATAAAAAGAAATTTGCTTTTTGAAGTATTCAAACGGCGTGATAATAAAAAATGATAAATTAGTGGAGACGGTGCCAGGCATCAGTCTCTTTTTATTTTATAGGGTTCTTTGCCAAAAAACCAAGCACTGGGAGATTGTGAAGAATTGTACTTAAAGTAACAGGAGGCCGTATATTTTGAAGAGTGGATGAAGAAAAATGAATGGGAAGACACAGATATATGCGAACGATGCGGTACCTGGAACGGACCATTGATTATTTGTCCGGAATGTAAAATTTAAACGCCGATTTGGCGTTCTTTTTTTGTTTACATATAGAACATTTGTTTGTATATAATAAAGACAAAGGGGGTGATTGAATTGGCGATACGAGATCGAGGCGTTAAGAAGTGGCAAGGGGCGTTTTTCATGCCCGAGCAAGTAAAGATGCAGCGTGAGTTATGGCGCGACACTCAACGGTTTGCCAAGCCGATAATCGACGAATATCAGTTGGAGGAGTTCGACCAGTGTATTTGTTATGCAATGGAATACAACCTATCGATAAAGTTGACGGTATGGGCTGACGGCTTTACGGAAGATGTGACAGGGAGCATACAATTCGTCGATCCAATTACGCATCAGCTTCGGGTCGAGGTCAGAGCTGGCGAATTCGAGCGAATAGGTTTTGATAGTGTAGTCGGAGTTAAGGTTTTAGATTGAGCGAAAAATAAGGAAAACCAAAAGAGTAAATCTCGTTATTTCTACTAACATCCAAAAAAATTGTCTCGGTTGGTTGGATAGCATTCACACAAACGCCTAAAATTGTACGCAGGAACTAGTTCGTAAGCTATCGAAGTATGTTGGAAGGAAGGAAAGGTGGTACTCGATGTTTTTATTTCGCAAAAGAAACACGTTAAGGTTAAGGTTTATCACTACAATGAAGATAGTTACGTGGCGACAGCAACGGACGGAGAACGGACAGTTTGTGAATGCTACGGAAGCACAAGAGAAGCTGCGGAGGAAATGGCGCGGCTAAAACTGCGACATTTTCAAGAAAAAGACCTAAATCGACCAGTTGATTTCGATTTTACGCAAAAATGACGATGGACATCGGTTATGTGCCGAGGCTTTTCGTCATTTTATAAAGCGCTAACCCTGCAAAATGTCGTTACTTTTAAATATAATATTAACATCTCTATATCCGAAATTTTCACGTCGTTTTCATCAACATAGTGAATAATCTAAGCAACCGCTTAATAACATACTCCTTATCCGATAAATCATCAGCAATGAGGTCGCCAACTAGACCTAAGAGCTGTGTCTTAATGCGAGCGATCGTTAATTTTGCCTCTAGTGATTCGTTCATCTTACCGCCTTACTTCTAATATCAAACTGTCACACGCTCATACGTCATCTTATCTGGGCAGTACTGGCGGTGATAGCCCTTTATTTACTTATACTACTTTCTATTCGCCTAAGTACTTAACCAATATCGAGTATGATCTGCCGACCGCTGAACCGTAATACTTGCCAGCCGTTCTCTTTTAAATATTTATCTTTACGCCGATCACGTGCCTTTGCCTTAGGTGAGGAATGATATGCTTTACCGTCGCACTCAATTGCAATACGCGGACCAATTAGCGCTAGGTCAATACGATACTTACCACAATGAATTTGAGTAGGTACGGCATAACCTATAAGCATTAGCGCGTCATACAATTGTCGCTCGATAGGACTTTCACATTTGGAGCGCTCATTATAAACTGGCTCGACCTTAGGGAATAAAAGGAACACCAAAAAGCCCGCAGCAAGCAGGCTGAAAAATACGATATTCTATCAACCGGAATCACCTCGATTACTAGTATCGCCTGTTATTAATGTTATTAATTGGGTTTCCTTTCGTATAATTCCTCGACACCTACTCCGAGCAGGTCCGCTAATATGTATGCTTTATCTATCCTCATATAATTACGTCCAGTTTCGTAGTTACGAAGCTGCTTTACTGTAATTTCTAATTTCTCAGCCACGAAAGATTTTTTGTAACCACTCTTTAAAATTAATTCCTCAATCCGACTTTCCAACATATGCATCACCTATACTAATTATTCTCTTTTTTGAGCGTATTTCCTGTAGGAAATTTTAGTGGCGAAAATAGGTATCTATTGTTCTGATCTAGTATTACCGCTAATACTATTTACTAATCAAACTAAAAGGAGGTGTTACCATGAGTAACAAAAGAGTTAAATCCGTTTCTTTCAACACCACGAACCCACTGGAACGAGAATTTTTAGAGTACATGGAGCAAGAAAAAATAGAATTTAGTGGGTACGTAAAGGAACTGATTTTCGCAGACATGCAACATCGCAATGCACCTCTCAAAATCGTCCAGCGAATCAATAGTGGAGGTATAAAGATAGTAGTAGGGAAATAATACCGCCTCCCTTTACTCAATATTTTTGTAACACTGTAACACGGTCGACAATGTCAATTGTCACGACAATTTCAAAAGGGAGGTCTTGTAATGATAGAGGGGAAGGGGCTTGGCGGGAAAAGGGTTCATAGGGTGAACGTATCACTGACGAACAAGCAAGCATTCAAACTAAACCGACTGGGAACGGCATGCAACATGAAGCCTACGACACTGGCAGCAGTACTTATCGAGAAGGGGCTTAACGATGATAGGCTTGTCTCAGAGTTACAAAAGGAGTATTGCACCGAAAAGGCTTACCGAGTGATAGTTGTTAATAATAGCGGAGAACTGAACTACGTTTTGAGCGGAAGAGAGGACATCACATGAGCTGGATCAGTTATATTACGGGCGGCATGACTGTGATATTGGCATATGCGTTTTATGCGGTAGGGATGGAAGATGAAGAAGCGGAATTGGCAGTAGAAGAAAATAATCTAATGGTTAACGATTTCTCAGGAAGGTACGTGACTTTAAGCTGTCAAACGTGCAGAAAGTTGAAGAAACATAAGGAAGTCGAGCCAAACTTGTTTCAGTGTGCAAAGTGCAAGCGGCACGTCGATATAAGAGTAGAGTAAGGATGAACTGTTGTGCGTAGTAGAAAAGCAACCTTTGAAAAAAACTGTTGGACCTTTCTAAATTGTGGGTTAGGTTTCTTTTATAAACCATACACATCCATTTGTGTAAAAAATCCGGATAAAGGGGCGATTTTTATTACTTATTACAGAGATGAAAAACCATATGAAAAAATGACAAAAGCGGAACTGATTGAGGTGATCGAAGAATTAAAGAATCAATTAGAATATCTTGAGGACAGTATTGAGGAAACTGAGAGCAGCTATTCGGAACTTAACGAGGAAAGTGAGCATATGCGTAGAAGTTTATCTGATTACAGACAAAAGGAAAAAGAGGAAGTATTGTATAATCTTTTTCCAAACATGAAACCATTATGGTGGAAAAAGGATTAATTGTGACAGGGTTGGTAACAGAATTTGTCTTTGTTGAATGGTTTAGAGTTTACGAACTTAGTAAGTGTGTTATAATAGGGTTGAGAAAAACTTCAGTTAATAGTAGGGCAGAATCAGGGTTTTTGAAATACGTTCCGTTGATTAACTTGGCTTACAATACCTTATGGATTGTAGGACAAAGAAATCATCACACCGCGCAGCCATCTGATCAATAGCCCGAAGCCAGGATTGTGGAATGCCAGTTCACTTTCCTACCGCCCCGTGAGCCTACCACCTCATGGGGTTTTTATTTTTGTTTTTTCCTTGAATGAAAAAGGTGAAGGAACATATATTATTAAGGAAAAAAAAGAAACCTCCAATGGTGGAAATCCCTTAGTCAATTACAGTTGCCCTTATCCCGCAAGGCGGGGGTGCCTCATGATTCAAGCTATCAAAGCAAGCTACCACACTTACTCGGCTTGGAGACGGAACTGATTTATCGGGGTCCAGCCATTTTTGGTTCTTTTTTATCTGCAGGGAGTTTGGACATATCCAGCTATTAAATAAACAGTTGGATAGCGGTCACAAAAGCCACAAAGAAGTCGATTAGCGCCGTAGCCAGTGCGACTTTTTCTGCATCAGAGAAAAACTGTTTCAGTTGTTGCCAGAATTTTGTCATGCCTACATTTCACCTCCTTACCCACCTTGCTTTATTTCCCTCGGATGGAAATAAGGAGTTTAGGCACACTGACAACTTATTCTACCATTTTTCCTTAAATAAATGATAGGATAAATTGTATTTTTTTGGTACAACTAATCCCTTCCTCATTTAGGAAGGGATTTTA
>NZ_NPDD01000243.1 GCF_002272245.1 Bacillus sp. 7884-1
TCATCTGCGTATCTCACGATGTATGCTTGTCCTTTACACTGTTTCCTAACCCTTTTTTCAAACCACAGGTCAAGGACGTAATGAAGGTATACATTGGCTAATATCGGAGATATTACTCCACCTTGCGGTGTGCCATTGTCTGTCTTGTATTTCTTACCTTCCTCCATATATCCACCTTTAAGAAATCTTCCGATTATTCTTAGGAGGTTAGGGTCAGCGATTCGCAGTTTTAAGAACTCCATCATCCATGTGTGGTCAACGTTGTCAAAGAATCCTTTAATATCTACATCTACTACATAATTTACTGACCTCTTTTCAATATAGTGGTTCAGTATTTTCAAAGCATCGTGGCAATTACGATTTGGTCGAAATCCAAATGAGCAGTCTAGAAAATCATTTTCATAGATGGTAGTTAGTATTTTCGTAATGCCTTTTTGAACAATCTTATCTTCATGTTCAGGTATTCCCAATGGTCTTTTCTTGTTTGAATTGAGCTTTGGAATATACATTCTCCTTACTGGAACAGGACGGTAACTTTTACTTTTAAGCCTATTTACTAAGTCCTCTATGTTTTCTTTTAGATTTTCACTGTATTGCTCTTTAGTTGTACCATTAATCCCAGTTGCCTTTTTGTTAGGTAACTCATGATGACATTGAACTAGTGATTGCTCATTTAATAAATGTGCAAGAGATGTAAATTTCATTTTAGGTTCAGATTTTGCTAATTCTGCTATCCTTAGTAGTTTTGTTTCCATTTATTGTACCTACCTCTGTGTGTAGTAAATGTATCCCTAGTAAGGGTGATAACTGGTAGA
>NZ_NPDD01000244.1 GCF_002272245.1 Bacillus sp. 7884-1
CACCATACTCTTCTTAAAAAAAAAGAAAAGACCGGTAGGGTCTCCCGAGTTGCCGTATCATATCAATGTATAACGTGCCAAGGTCTCTGACTCCAGAGAGGTTTTATCCTTCTTGCCTTTAACGAAAGATAAAATGTAGCTTTCTGCTGTGCTTAAGGCATCAGCCCTCTCGATTTACTAACATTATGGAGCTCAATCCCTTCAACCATTTGGCTTTCGGCCCGCCGTCGGGTAGAAAACAAGCGCGCGCAATCAGTAATTAATGATTCACGTTTATTGTAGCCCCCCTACGATCCCGGACGGTCGGATTTCCCGAATCCGGTTCTGACCTTGGATTTTATCACATACTCGCCTTCCCTAATAACCGCAGGATTAAATGTTGGTACACATATTCCCCCATCAACTATTGGTTTACTTGTATGCTAGTCAATGAACAAATAATAAGCTCTGTGTCTTTGATGTTCTGACATTCCAAGTGCCCAGAGGTCCTTCGCTCCATCATAGGAGTTACCTTGATAGAAGTGTAATTTCCTTACACTTAAGAAGGCATTACCCTTCCCTCATCGCTACTACGACCTCATGCGCCAGTCCTAAATCATCCTAACATTTTCTTTTAGCCTCTTATATGATAGGTCTTTATTGGTTAGTACCTTCCCAATTTGAAGTAGGACCTTCCCGTCGTTATCTCTGAGAATCTTTCCACAGATGCCAGAACCCATACCCCGGCTGCTCTTACGGTGCTTTTGACCGTTTCTTCCCGTAAGACATCGGTCTTCCCCCGTTAGACAAAGGTCGACGCTTAGCAAGACATCCCTCGAACAGTTTCTTAG
>NZ_NPDD01000245.1 GCF_002272245.1 Bacillus sp. 7884-1
TTATATGATACGACCTATGCTCGGCCGCACAAGCACCCGATAGTTTAAGAAGAAATCTTTAAAGTTGAATATCTAAATCATTTAAAGTCCCATTCAATATTTATCTGATTTTTTCCGCCAACTCCAAAATAATTCCCTCTGGACCACGAACGTAGCATAATTTATAACTTTCTTCATATTGCTGTATCTCACTAAAGATTTCCGTACCCTTCTTTTTCAATTTGGCAACAACAGCTTCAATATCTTCAATAGTAAATGCAATATGTCGGATACCCAGTGTATTTGCAAAGGGTTGCTGAATATCTTTTTCATCTGACGGCGAATAAAATTTGATTAGCTCTATCCATGTCTGACCTTCTGGCGTTCCCAATCCTACACAGGCTACTTTAACGTCATTAAGCCCAACTGCATATCCCATCAACTCTCCTTCCATTTCCCATTCCCCTTTCACCTCAAGTCCAAAATCGAAAAAAAACTCTTTAGTGGCAGAGAGATCATTTACGATTACACCCACATGATCTATTCTTTGGATCTTCAAATTTCATACCTCCTATGTTCCTGTTAATTTGCAATATCCTGTATTCAAATTCTAGTATTAACAAAGGGACGATTAATATAATAATAAGATACCAGCATTGCCAGTGAAGAAAAGAATCATTTCACTAATTTTGTATTAAATTATTTTTAAATTCCTTCCTCATTTCCATAACGGTGTCAATTGGGAATAATTATTCATATACTTTCCACCTATTTTTTCTCAATGTTTCCCTTTGATTATTGAACAATACTGCTCTTTAGTTCAATAAAAAAGGAGTAATCTCCTACTTGAAGTATTGCATCCCGTTAGTTAAACAAGGAATTTTTTTAATATTTATTGAAACTCAAACTTTACAGGTCTCAAGAATAAATCTTCTAATGTTTCCTTTGCATTTTTATTTTCAAATAAAATCTCATATAAGGCGTTACTGATCGGAAGTTCTACACCATACTGTTTAGATAATTCCCTTAATGCTCTAACTGTAGAAACACCTTCAGCAAGTTTTCCAAACTTCTCTCCTTCAACGTAAGCTTGTCCATATTTCCTATTATGGCTATGAATTGAGAATAATGTTGCTTCATAATCTCCTAAATGACTTAATCCATAAATCGTTAAATCATTCCCCCCCATTGCTCTTACTAGACGAGATATTTCTCTTGTCCCTCTAGCCATTAGCGAACCTTTTAAACTGCTATAACTTAATCCATCTAACATGCCTGCTGCAATTCCCATAACATTCTTGGTTGCAGCCCCTATTTCATTCCCAATAAGATCTTGACCATAATAGAACCTGATTAAATCACTATTTAGCTCTTCAACAATCTTCTTTGTTATTTCTACATTATCAGAACCAATAACCATACAATTTGGTATATTTTTTACAAAATCTTGTACGTGTCCTGGTCCTACCCAAACTGCTACATTCACATTTCTTCCGACCTCCTCACTAAATACTTGAGAAAGTCTTTTTCCACTAGAGGCTTCAAGACCTTTCATACATAAAATGAATGTTTTGTTTTCCGTTTCTTTTAATAAGCTTAATTGTTTAGCAAATGACCTTAATTCTTGAGCACTGATTGAAATGATGATTACTTCAGCAAATGAAATCGTTTGCTCTAATGAACTGTTTAATTCTAAAGTATCTGGTAAAGAGAGGTAATCATTTTTTCTAGTTTCTTTTAATCCAACAAAATTTCTTGAACTTTCCCTCCCCCATAGCATTACATTATGTCCAACTTTATTGACATACCAAGCCATAAAAGTTCCCCATCGCCCGCATCCTAAAACTGAAATGTTCATTATTTTCTCCTTCATCCTTTTATTTTTCTCATTATTAATTTATAATTTCTTTCCTAAAGATAAGAGCCACTATTTACCTTACATCCAAGGTTATATTCGACTAACTAGACAAAATTCCTTCTTCAACTAAACTGCTTCTTTAGTTTAAGTACATACTTTCACAATACTTGTGATTATTAATCAATCGATTTGAAGTGGGAAGTAAATAGTTTATTAATTATGACCTCTACAGAAAGTTCTGTAACGAAAATTTTTCGAGTACCATTTGGCATACCAAAAGTACCTTAAATAACAACAAAAAAAGGACATCAAACCGTTGCGATTTGATGTCCTTTTCCTAATGACTTTTTATATTTTGTACTCGGAAACAAAACCCGTTACCCTTGTGATGCGTTTTCCACTTTAAATTAGGAGTTCTTTTTATTTTCTCTTGCAGCTTGTTTCCTTGCTTTCTTACTTAATCCTTGTTCTGCACCAAATTCCGTATCAGCCTTGCTTCCACCAGTATGAGGTTGGTTACGATTGTTATTTTTATTGGTCATTATTTGTAATTCCTCCTTATTATGTATGTTGGGCTAGCAACATCTTTTATAATGCTTAAAAAGGTAGGATAATATACCCATTTATCTTTATTTCTTTATCGGAGGAAAGTTTGAAATTAAGCATTAAGAACTATATGAGCTTGTTTCTATTGGAGACAGTTTTTTAAGAATCTAAGAACTCTGTTTGAAGTTTATCTAAAAGCTTTTATCCCATTTTCAAATGCTTCTACATCGTCATTTTCCACCCCATGTAAGGCTTCTTGTAATGCGAAGGTACTTCTATAAAACTTAACTCGTTCAGCTATTTCTGTTCCATTTGGATATAAATTCAAACACATATTAAAAAACTCTTCCCCGTAACTAGATAGTATTCCTGCAAAATCATAGGCGGGGTCACCGATACCACTGCCGCCAAAATCAATAATCCCCGATATATTATAGGTATCAGGATTCCATAAAATATTGGTGGCCCCAAAGTCGCCATGGATCAAAGTGGTGTTTAAGTTTAAGCATGTTTTGCTATATAGAAAGGTTTCAAAAGAAGAAGAAATTTGTCGTTGTGATTCTTCCCTCATAAAAGGAAACAGTTTATTTTGTATCCTTAGATAAAGGTTGACCATTTGTTCACGGGGATTGGTTTCCTCTAATGGCAGTGTTTTTTTAGAAATTGAATGAATTTCAATAAGGAAGCGCACAAGCTGTGATGCTAGCCTATTTAATACTTCTTCATTTTTAATCCTTCCGAAACTTGCTTTCCATAATGGAGACCCTTGGATTAACTCATAGCCAACAAAAGCTTTTCCTACTTCCCAATTTTCAAAAGATTGATAGATAGGATATGGTATCGGAATAGATACATTGCTATTAATAGCTTCTAATATCTCAGTCTCTTTTTTTAAATTGTCTATCCCCATTTGATACTTTGGAAATCTAAAAACGATTGATCCATTTACAATTATTACATCATTATTTTGGCCAATTTCATTTATCTGACAATCCAGGACGGAAAGGCTAGGGTAAACCTGTTTAATGCGCTCTATATATTTCTCCATTGTCTGTACTCCCTTTTAACTCTGCTTAAATCATGACAAAACGGCAGACTAAATCCAGGGAATTTAGCTGCCTTATTACTCTTACCAACTTACGTTCGCATCCGGTGCCTTGTCGGCTACAAGATTTAATTGAATGTTAAACTCTAGATAAGCCTTTAATCCAGAGAGTACCATTGTGTATCCTCCCATTGAATCAATGGCATGGTTGACCATTTCATCGCCGCTGCCAGAAAAGCCAGAGTTTGTAATCGAAACAAAAGTTTGATTGTCTCCTCGGGGGGTAAATACCCACTCAACCTGAGTGCCATCGGTCCATTCAATTCTGATTACCTTGTTTTGCTCTAATTTCTTAACATTTAACTCATCCCCAACACCATACATTTCCCAGTCCCACCTGATTGTTTTACCTTCTTCTAATCTTCCGCTGCTTTTGGTGAACCAGAACTTTGTAGTAATTTCTGGGTTGATAAAAGCTTCATAAACTTCCTCAACTGGTCTGCGAATAAGCATTTCTGCTTTTACAACGGGTTTTTCGTTAAGTGTAATCATTTTAAATGCTCCTTATCTTCTTTATTCATAGCTTAGTATCACAATTGTTTCTAATTCGATAATGATTTAGTACCAATTTCTTTTAAAACTTTTTCAGATAATCGTTTAGCAATTAATTTGTAACCAGCAGGATTGGGATGTAAAGAATCACTGAAATAAGTACTTTTGGGTTTATCTTGAAATAGGTCAAGCGTGGCAACATAATCAATTCGATCAAAATTATCTGTCACTTTGACAATTTCATCGTTCCAATCTTTTATGGTGCTTAGAATTTCCTTGCGATTTGAATATTCGACATAGGGTTGATATAAACCTAGAACAAAAATAGGAGCAGCAGAATTATCTTTCCTTATGCTTTCAAGGATTTTATTAAGGTTGGTTGTGAATGTAACTTTACCATCATTTATTCTTTTTACATCAAGTGGGTTAAATTGATAATTAGCACTCTTTCTAAAATCATTCGTTCCGATATAAAGAATGATATAGCTGGCCTTTTTTATCTGCGTGTTGATTTTTTTATCCTGCAGTTGTTCGAGAACTTTATCGGTAGAATACCTTGGAATGGCAAAGTTACTCACTTGGACAGGAGTATTCAGTATATCTTCCAATTTCACTTTAACACCATTAATGTATCCCTTTTTTGCAGGGTCCCCTATTCCATGTGTGATGGAATCACCGAGAGCTACAAGGTTAATGACCTTTGTACTGGCCGAAGAGCCATGAATACCGGTATAAGTACAAAACAGGATTAATATCATACAGAATAATAAAAAATATTTTTTCATAATAGAACTCCTATTTATGTTATTTATTTAGGAGTTTTCCCAGTGACACCCAGACTCATGTAGTATCTGCGAGTTTAACTCCAAATGTAATGTTAGATCTTTGAAGGCATGAATGCTGTTGGATTTAACTCTTCACTTTCAATCACAATAGCTGTTAATCCATTTTCAGATTTTGTTTCGTGCCATTCGTCTCTTTCCCAAAACACAGCATCTCCAGGCTGTACTTTAAAATATTCTTCCTGATTAATACTTACCAAACCTTCTCCATTTAAGATTAACAATAGTTGCGGTCCTACTGCTTGGTGAAAACCTATCAAGCCATTTTCACCTAAATGCATACAACCTATTGATGCATCCTTATTTGTTTGTATGATTCGAGTCATAATAAAATCAGAATTAAATTTTGTAATTTGCTTACCACTCTCTTTATTAAAGTTATAAAATTTCATAAATTATGTACCCCCAAAAACTATTTTTATATCCTACATATTCAAGAAATTCATGTATTAATCCTCTAAGAAAAAAGATATCTAACTAAAAGAAGAGCCCTTTTATCTCAGGGCTCCTCTTCTATGCTTTTACTTCTTCTATAATTCTGTTTAGCTCTTCTAGCAGTACGATTGCATGATTATATACAGGATCCTTTGCTCCATAAAGGAGAGTAACGTTCCCCTCAGAAGTCAGTTGAATTAATTCACCGAAAATACTCAGCTTCTGTTCATCCGTACGCAATTCCTCTATGTACTTAGCTCGAAACTCCTCAAACAACTCAGGCTTGTGACAGAACCACTTACGAAGCTCAGGACTAGGAGCCACCTCCTTCTGCCAAGCCGTCAACCTAGCAGCCTCCTTCGAAATCCCACGCGGCCACAATCGATCCACTAAAATCCGAAAACCATCTGAATCATCGAATGGTTCATAAACTCTCTTCAAGAAAAAATTCCCCACTTGAAAACCCCTTCTTCCACGATTTTGAAGAAGTGTCCATACCACGTGGACACTGTCCACGGACGGTGACAGGCACCATATTATAACGCTTCTAAATTAGTCCTCATCTTTTATGTCGTGGTCTTCTGGGATGGGTTCGCTTAGGATTTCTTCGACCAGGTGTTTGTATTTTTCGATTTGTTTTAGGTGGGTGTTGAATTGTTCTTTGTTGATGATCCAGCCTTCTCCGTCATGGATGGCGCGGATTTTTTTTTGTTTGATTAGTTCTTCTATTTTTGCTTCTGGCATGGATAAATATTCTGCTGTTTCTTTTATGGTTAGATACATATCATTCATTCCTCGCCCGTAAAGGTAATATTATTTACAACTCTTCCCGCTCTTCCTTTTGTGGTCACTGCCTGTGAAAGTGAGTTTAGGATTGCTTCCTCTGCTGCTTCTGCAGCGCCCGTAAATAGCTGGTTCATCAGGGGATGGTCTTCGCGAAGCTGGATCCTTTCTTCCGTGGATTCTTCGGAAAAATGGTCTGATTTATGAGCTGTCGAGAAGGCGATGACAATATCCCCGCTGCCATGACTGAAATGACTGCCTGTTCTGCCGAGACCAATTCCACAACGTTTTGATAAACGCAATAGCTGCCTGTCACTTAAAGGAGCATCCGTTGCGAGCACAATGATAATCGAGCCATCTGATGTATCCGAAAGTCCTTCCACTTTTGAATAACGTAATTTTTGTAGTTCTTCCTTTTTACCAAAGTTGCTTAGAACTAAACACCCGATTGTGTATTCTTCAATGGTACGCGAAGACGTACCAATTCCACCTTTGTAACCAAAGCAAACCATCCCTTTACCAGCACCAACAGCACCTTCCTCAGCCTGATGGTCTGAGGCATTTCTAATTGCTTCAATCGCATGGTCCGGTTTAACTGGAAATTTCCTAATTGAATTTAAGTAACTATCATTGCATTCTCCCACCACAATGTTAATAGTACCTGTTGTTTCTCCAATTTCAGGATTCTCAGCCAGCATGTATTCTAAAGTTCCTTGAGTGACTGCCGGTACTCCAAACGTATTAGTCAGCATGATCGGTGACTCTAGCTGTCCTAATTCATTGACTTGAACAAGCCCGGTGGTCTTCCCAAACCCGTTAATTACATAACTTGCGGCTGTTACTTTTTCTTTAAACACATTCCCTTTATGGGGTAATATTGCTGTAACTCCCGTACAGGCATAATCAATACCGGCAACATCAAGTGGAAAATCAAGTGTTACTTGACCTACCATTACGCCCTCAACATCGGTAATACAATTTTTGGGACCTGTTGACAGCATGCCAACACTTATTCCTGCCTGTCTAATTTTCATCCTAACACTCCTGGCCGATGATCGAGAAAGTTTTGGTAAGCAAAACCTCTCACCTCATCCTCTTTAAAATGCTTTAATAATTCATTAATGAGATTTTGTGATTTCGAAGCGTCCTCTAAATCAGTAATAAACGCTGATATTCCATCGAAATCAGAGCCTAACCCAATATGCTTCACACCGCCTAAAGAACAGAAGTGGTCGATATGCTTTATTAAGTCTGAAATTTTCACCTCTCCAGCTTCCTTTACGAATGGAGGGTAATAGACAACATGAACCATCGCATTTCTTTTAAACATCGCAGTCGCTTGTTCATCTGTTAAGTTGCGGAGATGATGACAAATAGATCTTGAATTTGAATGACTGGCGATTGGATATTTAGCTAATTGTATGACCTCCCAAATCCCCTTGTCGCTCAAATGAGAGATATCCGTCAGAATTTGATGGTCATTATTAAACTGCACGATCTCTTTCCCAAAAAGCGTAAGCCCGCCGCCACGCGGTTCGCCGGCTCCATCTGCAGCTAAATTCGCATTATTCCATGTCAAACCCACCGAACGGACACCCAGTTGATAAAGGATGTGGAGTTTCATTATATCGTTGCCGATGGCATCCACACCTTCAAGGGTTAGCATGGCACCAATTTGGCCGATATTAATGTTTTCAAAATCAGACCATTCTTTAATGTGAATCATATCATGGTTTTTCCCGAGTACTTCTTTGTAAAAATAATTAATTTGTACGAGTGCTTCTTGAAATTTCTGGTCAGAAGGAATGTCTGGCTCAATAAAAATGGCAAAGCACTGAACCTTGACTTGCCCTTTATGTAGCCTCATTTTATTCGTCTGCAATTCTTTTGCATTTGCAAAACGCAACGAGCCTTTTCCTTCTGAAAGTTTAAGTAATGCATCACAATGGAGGTCAATTAATTTCATGATGAGCCGACTCCTTTTTTAAAGGCTTTGTTAAAGGTAACTGTTGATTTTAGAACTCTGTTGATTTGTGCGGAGG
>NZ_NPDD01000246.1 GCF_002272245.1 Bacillus sp. 7884-1
CCCTGCGGTGATTATTCGAAGAAGCATTCCTTAGTGGAGCACAAATCAACAGCCCAATTTAACATAGCCTTTTTAAAAAATTTTATCATAAATATCAAATAAAGGTTAAATAAGGAAAAGTAAATACCAATTACTAGCACTTATATAGTAAATAATTACCATTATAAATAACATTTAGAATATTATAAATTACCTATTAATCGTGATAAATAAATAGTAGAATTATGTATACACTATATTAATGGAGGTGGATATACCTATGACAAATAGACCAATTCATTATGATGGAAGTATTCAAAACAATGAAATTTCCACAAGTAATTCAACAGCAAATGCGCAATTCACATTAACGGACGAAATGCGTGCAAACATTAGTGGAAACCCTTACTTCAGCGAAAATAATAACTAAAAATAAAAGGAATTTGCCAAACGCAAATTCCTTTTATTTTTGGTTTTTTTCTGATTTTGTATCTGCATAAACTTACATTCAATGCACAAACTAGAATGCATGCTAGATACAGAAAGGATCGATACGAAAATGACAAAAGTATTGTACATAACAGCTCATCCTCATGATGATACCCAGTCTTACAGTATGGCAGTAGGTAAAGCATTTATTGACTCATACAAAGAAGCGAATCCAAATCATGAAATTATTAATTTGGACCTTTACAAAGAGGATATTCCACATATTGATGTTGATGTCTTTAGCGGCTGGGGGAAGCTTCGGTCAGGAACGGACTTTAATGAGCTCTCCGCAGAAGAAAAAGCAAAAGTCGGCCGGCTTTCGGAGCTTAGTGAGCAATTTATTTCTGCTGATAAATATATATTCGTCACTCCATTATGGAATTTTTCCTTTCCACCTGTGATGAAAGCCTATCTTGATGCAGTATCAGTAGCAGGCAAAACCTTCAAATACACCGAAAAAGGTCCGATTGGCCTTTTAACAGATAAGAAAGCTCTTCATATTCAAGCCCGCGGTGGTATCTATTCCGAAGGACCTGCTGCAGCAATGGAGATGGGTCACCGCTACCTGGATATTATGATGCAATTCTATGGTGTGCCATCCTTTGAAGGCTTATTTGTTGAAGGGCATAATGCAATGCCTGACAAAGCCCAGGAAATCAAAGAAAACGCTATCGCGCGGGCTAAAGATTTAGCACATACGTTTTAATGCCAGAGAGCCAACATCATACGTTGGCTCTTTGAACTTCCTAAGATTTTACGTGCTGTTTTTTAGTTTACGTGCCATATTACTATTATACGTGCCACACCATTTTCCCACTTTAATATTTTCGTAAAAAGACAGGTTCTTTCCCAAGAATTTTTTTCCTGATGAGTTCGTGGGTAACACTTTGTATATGTTCTATAGCCTGTGTAGAGTTTGCAAGTACTCTTAATGCAAACCCCGGAACCGCCAGCATGGAGACACCGATTCTGATTTCAATCAGAGGCTCTAAAAGGTCATGGAGTTCTTCTAAAAATGCTTTATTCACCCGCTCATCAATGATAATCATCGTACCGAAATGCGTATATCCCTCCATATAGCCTATTCCCGTCATATCCTCATCTGGTTCTAGTTTGATATGATCAAACATAACAAGCTGCTGTTCCAAATAGACTTCCATCTTCGATTGCAGTAAGTCATAGCGAAATAGAGTGCCATCCGGGGCCCAGCCCGGTGTAAAAATATCGCAGCAAACCAGCGAAGCACCTTTGTTCATTTGAACAATCATGTTCTGCTTAAAACATGCATGCTGGTAAGCAATAACTGGATCTGGCAGATATTCTAAGAGACTTCCCTTTTTCAAATGAATGTCCATCTCTTGAATAGCTGCCTTTGTCCTTGTTTTATAAATTTTCGTGGAGGATTGTGTTGTTAACAAAACTTCCGCCTCCTCTTCTAAAACAATAGAAATCTTATAAGAATCCCCATCAACATAGCCTCCGCCAGGATTCATCACGTACCCATACGCCTCGCCGCTTGAAGTCAAATATACTGGCCTGGTTATTTTAAAAGCTCCCTCTGAATAGGTTTCTTTAAAAATGGTTTTCTCTTTTTTCCTCACTGCGGCTAGTCTTAAATATCCTGTTGGAGTAATCACTTACCCCAATCCTGCCAATAAAGCATTTTTCTTGAGCCAATCTACGACGAGATCTAGCCCTTTATCTGTTTTCAAATTAGTAAAGATATACGGCTTCTTCCCTCTTGCGGCCTTCGTATCTTCCTCCATTACTTCCAAACTGGCTCCGACATACGGAGCTAAATCTATCTTGTTGATAATAAACAAATCAGATTTAATCATTCCTTGTCCGCCTTTGCGAGGAATTTTTTCCCCTTGGGCAACATCAATGATATAAATAGAAAAATCAACAAGCTCTGGACTAAAGGTGGCAGCCAGGTTATCGCCACCGCTTTCAACAAAGATAATCGAAAGGTCCGTATGAGTTGCCTTTAATTCCTCAATGGCCGCAAAATTCATCGACGCGTCTTCTCGAATGGCAGTATGCGGGCATCCGCCAGTCTCAACTCCAATTATTCTATCAGCAGGCAGAACACTGTTTTTCATCAGAAACTGCGCATCTTCTTTTGTATAAATGTCATTGGTTACAACCGCCATCTTAAATTCATCATTTAAGGATCGCGTTAATCGCTCGACCAGCATTGTTTTTCCTGCTCCTACTGGTCCGCCAATTCCTATCCGTACTGGTTCCATCTTCTCGCCTTCTTTCAATTAAATTTCACGACATGAACAATCGGACATGCAGCTTTTCATGGCGCATTTGAGCAATTTCAATTCCTGGCGCAACGGCTCCAAAATCATCTACCTCAAAGGCTTCAATCCTTTTAACTGTTTTCAACAAGACTGGATGTATTTCAAGTAGAATCCGTTGACCGGCTGTCTGACCAAGAGGGATTCCTCGAACGCCATTTTGAACAAGTGTGGCTATCGTAGAATATAAGAAGGTTAAAATGGCTTGGTTTCTATCAATCTTTAAAAAATGGCAGATGAGCATAAAGGCTATAGCAGGATGTCCAAAAGCTTCATTTGCACGTATTTTTTTCAAATATTCTTCTAATAATGGAATGGAATAGAGATCAATTCCCATTACCACTAGTCTTTCACCTATCCGTCGATTCGCCTGCCTGGTTTCTTCCGGCATATTCTGCACAAACAATTTTCGATCGAGGTTCCAAATCTCAGCAACATCTTGATTCATTAATGCCTCAAGGGTTAAGCGACAGGCTAAGCCATCGGTATAGGCTAGTTGTTTATCCAAATAAATCCGAATCCATTCAAAAAATGTTTCTTTATTATGGACACTTTCGTCCTGAATATAGGTTTCTAATCCAAAGGAATGAGAAAAAGCTCCCGATGGAAAATTTGAATCCCCTAATTGCAGTAAGCTTAAAAGCTGACTATCCATGACTGTGACCGATATGTCGAAATGCCTTTTTTACTTTTCTTTCTTCCCTTGTATAAGGAATCTCTAATTGGACGAGCAACTCCTCAACGAGATAATCATATTGAACGAGCATTTCCTCTTCTTCAAACTGTGCAGGTAGATGGCGATTGCCCAGTTGATGAGCGATTTCACCCATTTGCTTTATACTTGAAGGACGAAGCACGAGAAGGTCATCACTCGTTACACTTACGACAATCATATTTCGTTCGTCCATGTATAAAATATCTCCGTTGAGTAAATCTTTGGGCTCCATTAAGCGAATTCCCAATTCTTTTCCATGATCTGTTGTCACGCGCTGTATTCGTTTTACTAAGTCATCACTTGATAAATAAACTCTTTCTATATGCCTGCCCGCGGACGAGATATCGTCCACGTTTCCAATGATCTCAGTAATAATCATAGCTTCGCTCCTCCTAAAATAAGAAATAACGCTGTGCCATCGGCAGTACTTCTGCAGGTTCACAGGTTACAAGTTCTCCATCCACGATGACTTCATATGTTTGCGGGTCTACTTCAATTTTGGGCATTTCAGCATTGAGCTTCATATCCTTTTTTGAAAGTTGACGGGTCCCATGTGCAGGTTTGATTTGTTTTTTCAGCCCCAATTTTTCATGAACACCAAGATCAATCGCCGCTTTTGACAAGAAGGTAATACAGGTTGAATATTTTGCTTTTCCAAAGGAAGCAAACATCGGACGGTACAAGACAGGCTGTGGAGTAGGGATCGAAGCGTTTGGGTCTCCCATCAAACTGTGAGCAATCATGCCACCTTTGATAACAATCTCAGGCTTAACACCAAAAAAAGCTGGATCCCAAATCACCAAATCAGCCAGTTTCCCAATCTCAATGGAACCAACTTCATCGGAAATCCCATGGGTAATTGCTGGGTTAATGGTATACTTAGCGACGTATCGCCTCACACGGAAGTTATCTCCAATACCTGTATCCTCAGGCAATTTCCCTCTTTGTTTTCTCATTTTATCTGCTGTCTGCCAGGTCCTTGTAATCACTTCACCGACACGACCCATTGCCTGCGAATCTGAACTAATCATACTGAATACGCCCATGTCATGGAGAATATCCTCTGCCGCGATGGTCTCTTTACGTATACGCGAGTCAGCAAAAGCGATATCCTCTGGTACATCAGGGTCTAAGTGATGACAAACCATGAGCATATCCAAATGCTCATCTAATGTATTTTTAGTATAAGGACGTGTCGGATTGGTTGAGGAAGGAAGAATATAAGGGTAGCTTGCAACTTTAATAATATCAGGGGCATGTCCTCCCCCAGCCCCTTCAGTATGGTAAGTATGTATGACCCTTCCATTAATGGCAGCCAGCGTATCTTCGACAAACCCGCCTTCATTTAAGGTATCGGTATGGATGGCAACTTGGACATCGAATTGATCAGCCACCCGTAAGCAGTGATCAATAGCTGAGGCGGTCGTCCCCCAGTCTTCATGGAGCTTAAGCCCAATGACACCTGCATTCACCTGCTCGATTAACGGTGCTTCAGATGAGGAATTACCTTTTCCTAAATAACCAAGATTCATCGGAAATTCTTCTGCTGCTTCCAGCATCCGGTGAATATTCCACTCACCGGGAGTACAAGTCGTCGCATTGGTACCAGTAGCAGGACCAGTGCCTCCTCCAATCATTGTCGTAATCCCAGAGGATAAAGCTGTTTCAATTTGCTGAGGACTGATGAAATGGATATGGGCATCAATACCTCCGGCGGTGACAATCATTCCTTCGCCTGCAATCACTTCTGTTGATGCCCCAATAACCATATCCACCCCATCCATAACTAGTGGATTACCGCTTTTTCCAATTCCTGAAATTCTGCCATCTCTAATCCCGATGTCTGCCTTATAAATTCCTGTGTAATCAACAATAATTGCATTGGTGATTACCGCATCGAGTGCCCCATCAGCACGTGTAGCAAGCGGATGCTGTCCCATCCCGTCACGAATAACTTTACCGCCGCCAAATTTCACTTCATCCCCATAAATGGTATAATCCTTTTCAATTTCTATAAATAAATCGGTGTCAGCTAGTCGAATGGCATCCCCCTTAGTAGGACCAAACATGTCTGCATATTGTTTTCTAGACATTTTGAAACTCATGTCGGGTCCCCCTTTTTCGGTTCCAATGGACCATCGGTTTTATTATTTAGACCATAAACTTCACGCTTACCTGCAAATGGAACCAGCTCTACCTCTTTTGCATCACCCGGCTCAAATCGGACAGCAGTCCCTGCCGGAATATTTAAGTGTTTTCCATATGCTTCCGAGCGTTCAAATTGGAGAGATCTATTCACTTCAAAAAAATGAAAATGGGAACCTACTTGTACAGGACGGTCCCCTTTATTTAGTACCAGCACCTTAGAAGTTGGTCTTCCTTGATTACAGACAATAGGCTCATGTCTTAATACATATTCTCCAGGAATCATGCAATTCTCCGCCTTTACTATTAAACTAGCATTTTACCGAATCGGTTCATGAACGGTTATGAGCTTTGTGCCATCCGGGAATGTGGCCTCTACCTGAATATCTCGAATCATTTCCGGTATCCCTTCCATCACGTCATCGGTGGATAAGATTGTTGTCCCTTCACTCATCAACTGGGCAACGGTTTTTCCATCTCTAGCGCCCTCCATAATTTCATAGGTTATGAGGGCGATCGCTTCAGGATAATTTAATTTCAATCCGCGGTCCTTCCTACGCCTTGCCAAGTCTGCCGCGACAACAATCATTAATTTTTCCTGCTCGCGCTGGGTTAATTTCATGATTTTCCTCCTGCTAATAAATCATAAAGCGTAGAAGCAATGATTTTGGTAGCAGCCTGTAAATCAGTAAGGCGAATATTTTCATCTGCCCGGTGTCCATTTGCCTCTTCTAACACTTTTGGTCCAACTCCAAACATAATCGTGGGAATTCCTGCTGCAAAGAAGTGGCGAGCATCTGTATATAACGGTACTCCGTGAACAGGTAACTCACCCTCCTCATTCAAGACCAATTTCCAATTTTCAGCCAACGATTGAACCAATGGAGTATTCTCCGGAACTGGTCCAAAGCTTTTTGCATGAAGAATTTTTCTTATCTCTATTTTTATCCCAGAAATGCCTGCTACCGCTTGATGAACGAGTTCTCTAAATTCAGCTTCTGCAGCAACAAAGTCCTCTTCTGGGATTAATCGCCGATCCACCCTTATGGTGCACTCATCTGGTACCACATTCGTATTAATTCCTCCTGAAATGAGTCCCACATTCAGAGTTGGAAAGTCTATGCCTTGTACTGATGATTTTTTTTCTGCAAGTGTTTTCCGATAATCATATAAAGCATTTACGATTTTAGACGTCGCCTCAATCGCATCTATTCCAGTATGAGGGAGGGCAGCATGTGCTGACTTTCCAGTTGTTTTGATTTCAAAGTGTAAACAGCCATTATGCGCGTTAACAGCCGAATAGGTAAAACCTGCTACGATGGCTTGATCAGGTTTAATATGCCCTTGGTCAATGAGCCATTTAGGACCTATTTCTCCCCCTGTTTCTTCGTCAAACGTAAAAGCAAGGTCTACTCTCCCGGATAGCTGTTCTTTAACCTGGTTCAAAGCAAGCACTGCATAGGTATAAGCAGCAATATCAGACTTTGACACAGCCACTCCCCGTCCATACATTTTTCCATCATGAATTTCTCCCCCATATGGGTCTACACTCCACCCTAATCCAGGAGGAACCACATCTCCGTGCGCATTTAATACAACATTTGTCCCTTCTCCATCGCCAAATACAGAGGTAGCTAGGACATTAGCCAGACTAATCATTCCATTCGCCTTCACAGACTCCTCTTCTACTTCAAGGAGAGACACATTTTCAAACCCAAGTTCCTGAAGCTGTTTCTCTAAAGAGGTGGCAATTGGTAAACAATCACCAGCCGGGTTATCGGATGGTATTTGCACTAACTTTTTCAAAAAACGGACTAAATCTTCCTCATGGTCCTCTATCCACTGTATTAGCCTTACTTTATCCCGATTCATAATATCCTCCTCAGCGGTTGTACGCTAATTGATGTAATAATTGTATGAGTACCTCTAAACCTGTTTCTAAATCTTTTGTTGAAGTATACTCGAGTGGAGAATGACTACTACCACCCTGACTGGGTACAAATAGGATTGTCGTTGGGCAAACTCGTGCAAACAACTGAGCATCATGACCCGCACCGCTATTCATTCTATAGAAGGAAATAGCGCTGCTAGTACAGATATTTTGAATGATTTCATTAAGCTTGTTATCCATCTGGGCTGGCTGAACTTCATGCCACATTTCCACATGGATACTCAGATCCCTTTTTTTAGCGTGCTCTTGAAATTGCTGACTAAATTGCTGACAAAAGGAACGTAAAACACTTTCGTTGGGATGTCTCGCATCCACTGTAAACTGAACCTGATTAGGAATTACATTGGGTACATTGGGTTCTACAAATAGCTGTCCAACACTTGTTATTAGATCCTCATCGTATTTTTTAGCAATTTCATATAAGTCATGAATCATGTTGACGGCTCCGTGAAGAGCATCTCGTCTCCATTTCATAGAGGTTGTACCAACATGATTGGATTCTCCATTTACAGTAATTCGAAACCTTTTTTGACCAACAATGGCTTTTACTATGCCGATTGATTTTTCTACTTTTTCAAGGGTGGGTCCTTGCTCGATATGTAGTTCAATAAAGGTTTGAATATCCTTTCGGACCCTATATTCAGAATTTCTAAATCCAGCAGCCATCATGGCTGTTTCAAAGATAATTCCCTCTGAATCCTTAATATCCACAATATCTTTATAAGAATATAGACCAGTCATCATGCCTGAGCCCCACAATGCCAACGGAAAGCGGCTCCCTTCCTCTTCACAAAATGAAACCACCTCAAGGTTAATGGCTGGCTGTCCATACTTCTCTTTTAAAAAGTCTAAAGCCATTATTCCAGCTATAATTCCATATGCGCCATCATATTTACCACCTGATTTAACGGTATCGACATGTGATCCAATAAGGATTGTCTTGGCATTGTGATGAGGCGAAGGCAATCTCCCGAATAAGTTTCCAATAGAATCATAATTTGTTAGCAGCCCTGCATCCTCCATCCATCCCTTCAAGGCTTGCTGGGCTTCTTTCCAAGGCTGGGAATAAAGTGTCCGAGTTACACCTCCATCTGGCTCTCCCCCAAATGAAGCTAACCACTCAATTGCCTCTTCTAGACTAATGGGGTATTGACCCATAAATTCACTTCCTTGACTGAATATATTGACCATACTTTTCTTCCGGTACCCCTGTTTGGTCGTCATAAATTACTTTTCCTCGTAAAATGGTCTTCTTTACTTTTAACAAAAAATTTCTATTTTCATAGGGAGAATATTTATTTCGAAAAGCAATCGAAGGCTGGGCGACAAACGTTGTTTCATCCAAAGAAATCAAGACCAAATCCGCATCCAATCCAGGGCGAATTCTTCCTTTATTCTCTGATATTCCAAAACGATCAGCCACATTAGCAGTGCCCAATGGGAGTAACTCTTTAAGTGGGATTTTCCTTTTCAATGCCCCATCCAGTAATGCAAGCCAAGTAAATTGCACCCCCTGAATTCCACCCCATGCATCCCAAATGGAATCAGTGTTTTTCATGGAATAGAGACAGGGCGAATGGTCGGAGCCAATTGTATCAATCCAGCCATTGGTGATACATTCCCATAATCCTTCTACTTCTTCCCGTGGTCGGAGCGGCGGTGCACATTTAAGAATGGCACCTGTTTTCAGGAAATCTTTTTCATCAAAAATTAAATAATGGGGACAGGTTTCAACGGTAACGTTCATTCCACTTTTCTTTGCTTGTTGAATCAGTTCAACTACTTTTGGCGAACTAATATGAACCAAATGGATTGTCGTATCATATTTTGCAGCTAACTCTAGTGCTGAGCTGACAGCCTTTTCTTCTGCAGATATTGGCCTGCTGGCGAGAAAAGCCATTCGTTCATTCATGTTATTTTGATTTTTATAAAATGTGGTAAGACTATTAATCTCCTCTTGCCATTCTGCATGTAGAGCGAGGATTTTATTTTGTTCTGCAGCAATCTTCATTGCCTGTTCTAATTGATCTGGTGCGACATAGGGAAAGTCATCGATGCCGCTATCTGACATAAATGCCTTCCAGGCAATAATTCCCTCAGACATTTGAGCTAGTTCTGCTTTATTTTGAACGTTATTGCCAGTCATGCCGCCCCATAGTGCATAGTCAATAAAAGACTTGGAGGTTAAATAGTCTCTTTTATTTTGTAGACTTTTCACGTTTGTCACGGATGGGGAACAATTCAAGGGCATATCAAAAATAGTGGTGGTTCCACCAATGGCTGCGGCAGTGCTGCCGGTCTCAATTCCTTCCCAATTCGTCCGGCCCGGATCGTTAAAATGAACATGCGAATCGATAAATCCTGGTACCACTAGACAACCACAAGCATCTATAAAATTGTTCTCGTATTCTTTTTGTGGTTCGATTTCACTATCATATAGAGCCTCTATTATGCCATTTTTTATTTTTATACTAGCAAATCGAAAGCCTTCACTCGTAAAAACATATCCATTTTTCACCCAAAGTTCTGTGTTCATTTTCCCTCCTAACTCCCTCGATAAGTACTATACCCTCCTGGTGAAATCAAAAGCGGCACATGATAATGGGAAGCCGGTTCTGAAATACCAAATCGTACAGGCACACAGTCTAGGAACGAGGGATTTTCAGTGGATGCTCCTCGATTTCGGTAATAGTCTCCAACATGGAAATGAAGTTCATAGACACCTTTTTTCATATATTCCCCTTCCAAAAGGGGGTGGTTTAATCTGCCATCTTCATTCGTATAGAAAGATCGGATCGTTTCTATCCCTTTATTTGGACCAACACGTACTAACTCCACTAACACACCGCTAGCTGGCTTTCCTATGCTTATATCGAGGACATGCGTTGTCAGCTTCCCTGTCATTTACTAGGGTCCTCCTTGAGGTCATCACGGTTCATTGAAAAACATTGGAATCCATATGGGGGGCGGGGTTCAGTAAATACTTTCCCTTCTTCCGAAGCAGGAATTTCATCCAGGATGGTTTCCCATGTACGGTTATTCGATTCAAAACGAACCTCCGCTAACTGTGGAAAACGTTCTAGGATTCTAGTACCGATTCGGTAAATCAGATTTTGGATGGAGGGAGAGTTTTCCTCATGAAAGACCGTATAAGCTATATCTCTTACCTGCTCTGCTGCCACATAGCCATCAGTTGTATTTCCTCTTGCATCCTCGAGATCGTTATAATGCCAATCAATATTTAAAAAGATAAACAGCGGGCGATCAAAGGATTCCGGCAAAGTTGTATATTCATCCTTCACGTAGCCATAGAACGAGCTCCCTTTTACCTTAATCAATTTCAGACCCTTTAAACTGCTTACTTGATTGGCAGTGATGGTTTCGCTTTTATTACGTTTTACCTCAACAGTGGCACCAGCCTGTTCATTTAATGAATATCGAAATACGAGCGGACTTGGTTCAAAGGTACCATTTGTGGGAACAGGAAGCTCTTCAAAGGAAATTTGTTCTCCTGAGATGCTGATGCCTGTCATATGGGAATAGGTTTCAAGAAAGCGGTGGGCGACAAATTCAAGGAATCCTTCTTGTGTCGCACCCTGATAATCTCCTGCATGCTTGAGGATGAAGTTTTTCATTGAATCCGTTGCGACCACTAATGTATTATCGCCTTCTTTAAATGAGGAAAAAAATGCTTCACCTTCTACAGCGACTTTTACATTCATGCCAAACAGAATGTTTTTTCGGCCGGTGAAGGTGGACTCAGGAATAGAGCGAATTCCCGTTAACGGCTTAGCGTAGGTCCGATAAACCCAAACATCTGCTTTTCCGTAGCTCATCGTTCTTTTCATATACGTAGCCTCCTTTTGTTTTTTGAAAGGCTTAATATAAAAGTTCATGGTTACCACTTTTCTTATTTTCTTTGGATTTCGGTCATCATGAAGGCTTCATCCTACGAAAATATCATTCAATCTAAACCCTGCAATTTTATACACTTCACGTAAAGCGATGTTAAACTCTTCATCGTAAGAGTTATGAACCCTTCGCTTCATTGCAGCAAGGATACTTTCTTTACTCTGACCTTTCACGGCCATAATAAAGGGAAAATTAAATTTCTGTACATATTGCTGATTGAGGGAAACAAAGTCCTCAAATTCCTCCTTCGTGAGATGATCAAGCCCTGCACCAGCTTGTTCTTTTTGAGAAATCTCAGACATTTGTAATCTTGTTCCTAAATCTGGATGAGCACGCAGTAATGCTAACTGCATAGTTTCCTCCGCATTTTGAACAATGTCTATCATCGTTTGTAGTAGGTGTTCACGAGATTCAAAAGGGATATTTTCCCACGCAGCCGAAGCCACCCACGGTGAGTGCTCAAACACCCAGCCTACTTTTTGGATAAACTCCTTCCTGTTCATTTGATTTACTTCCTCACAATTTAAACCCATGCCTCACCTCTCCCTTCCAGCTGGTCTGCCATACAGCTGTCTTACTGTTAAAACTATATATATTCTAGATTTCTTAAAAATACATCTACTGTTCTTTCTCAATTTTTATTAATCTCACATAATGGGTCCGATTAGGTGTCAGCTCTTAATGATTAGCAAACTCGTCCAGCCATTTTTTCCCTATACTACCCAAATGCCGAAATAGTATCCACATAAGTGACATATAATCTACCATAGTTTTTTAAAGAGTCGTGCCATAAAAAGTATGACAACAAACCTTACAACAAGAAAGAAATTCTATGTGTATTAGAGAATAATGTAGTTCAGGTTATATAGATATGAATAAAAATATACGAAAGAATGGAGAGGTTACATGTCAGATTTTCATTTTATGCAAAAAGCAATCGATGAAGCACTTCAGAATGTCCTAACCAATCACGGTGGACCATTTGGAGCCATTGTGGTGAAGGATGGAAAAATAATTGGGGTTGGACGTAATGAAGTAACCTCCTCTAACGATCCAACTGCACATGCGGAGGTCCAAGCCATTCGCGCGGCCTGCAGCTATTTAAAGGATTTTCAACTGACAGATTGTGAAATCTATACGAGCTGTGAACCTTGTCCAATGTGCATTGGTGCTATTTACTGGGCGAGACCGAAGGCTGTTTATTATGCTTGCACAAAACAGGAAGCGGCCAAGATAGGGTTTGATGATCAGTTCATTTATGAGCAACTTGAATTACCAATGGAATTTCGAAAAATACCCATGAAGCAACTTTTTCCTGACAATGGTGATATTCCTTTTCGAACATGGGAAAACTCAAAGAATAAAGTAGAATACTAATTCATAGTTAGAGGGTGTTGAGCAATGGAAAGAAATCAATTAACCCGAAGAATTTCAGTGGCTTCAGGAAAAGAACCTGCGGATACCGTTGTTAAAAATGGCAGGATTATTGATGTGTTTAACGGAGAAATAATAGAAGGTGATATCGCAATTGTAGATGGATATTTCGCAGGTGTCGGAAAATATGAAGGAAAGCATACTGTGGATGCAAACGGACGGTATGTACTTCCTGCCTTCATTGATGGTCATGTTCATATTGAATCGTCCTTGGTGGCACCAAGTGAATTCGCTAAAGTCCTTCTTCCTCATGGAGTTACGACAGTTATAGCAGATCCCCATGAAATCGGGAATGTTTTAGGTGCTCCAGGTATTCAGTATATACTCGATTCTTCAGAAAACCTTCCTTTCGATTTTTATATTATGCTTCCCTCTTGTGTTCCAGCCACAAACTTTGAAAACTCAGGTGCAATTTTAAAAGCGGAGGATTTAAAACCCTTTTATCAACATCCACGAGTCCTGGGATTAGCAGAAGTTATGAATTTTCCTGCAGTCCTTCATGCTGAGGATGATATGCTGAATAAAATATCTGATGCGAAACGATTTGGCAAAAAAGTCGATGGCCATGCCGCGGGATTGTCTGAGAGAGATTTGAATGTGTATATGGCTGCTGGTATTGTGACAGACCATGAAAGTACCACAGCTTTAGAAGCTAAAGAGCGCCTTAAGAGCGGAATGTATTTAATGATTCGTGAGGGTACTGTTGCAAGGGATTTACGCAATTTGATTCCGGTTGTAAATCAGTACAATTCCCGCAGATGTTTATTTGTTACAGATGACAAGCATTTAGATGACCTTGTGCTAGAGGGCAGCATTGATCACAACGTAAGGCTGGCGATTGCAGAAGGACTATCCCCTATAACCGCTATTCAAATGGCTACCATCAATGCCGCTGAATGTTTCGGGCTTCAAGAAAAGGGAGCAATCGCTGCAGGTTACAAAGCAGATTTTTCCTTCGTGGATGACCTGGAAACAATCAGAATATCACAAGTATACAAGGATGGAATGGCAGTCGTCCAAGATGGAAAATTGATAATTGATGGTAGTAATAATCATAAGAATGCTTTGGAAGAGTCAGTCCATTTTGATGATATCGTGGAAAGTAATTTAAATATTCCTTTATCCTCTAAAAAAGCTAATATCATCGAAATCATTCCTAACAGCCTTATCACACGGCATATTGCGGAAGAAGTGGATCTCTGTGATCAAGGACTCTTCCAGACCTCAATTACGGCTGATCAATTAAAGCTAGCCGTAATTGAGCGCCATCATATGACCAAGCAAATTGGTTTAGGAATTGTCAAAGGCTTAGGGTTAAAAAGTGGTGCTATTGCCACCACCATTGCCCATGATTCACATAATCTCATTATCGCTGGCACCAATGATCGTGATATGGTACTAGCAGCAAACACAATTAAAAAAATGCAGGGCGGGATGATTGTCATTAAAGATGGCCAAATCCTCGCATCATTAGAATTGCCCATTGCAGGATTAATGTCTGACCGCCCTTACCGGGAAGTATATGTGAGTCTAAATAGCCTTCATATAGCTCTCGAAAAGATTGGAGCAAACAGTCATTTTAATCCCTTTTTAACTCTTTCCTTTTTAGCTCTTCCTGTCATTCCGGAACTAAAACTTACGGACAAAGGCTTGTTTAAGGTATCAAAATTCGAACATATTACGATCAGTTCTGATTAAATTTTGAGCCTATTAGACATACTATCATGCGAGTTAACCGAAAACGGTTGCTTTCAATGCAATTACCTGTCAAACTAAAAGGATAATTGATTTCAAAGAAAGTAAATGTAGGTGACGATCATGATAGAAATAAAAATATCAACACTCAGCGATGGGGAGTTCAATAGAGGCGTTTTCGCAACACGTGATATAAAAAAAGGCGAACTGATCCATGAAGCACCCGTTATCGCCTATCCAAATGCGGAGCATGAACACATTGAAAAAACATTGCTTGCTGATTATGCATTTGAATATGGGATCAACCATACATGCCTTCTCTTAGGTTATGGCATGCTCTTTAATCATTCCTACCAGCCAAATGCAACTTATGAGATAAATTTTCCAAACCATACCTTTGACTTTTTTGCATACAAAGACATTAAAGCAGGCGATGAGATTCTTATCAACTATAATGGCGATGAAGAAGATCAAGAACTGCTTTGGTTCGATAAAGAAAAACAAGATAACTAACAGCCCATCAATTGGGCTGTTTTTTTTTGCCTCCTGTCCTCCACTTAGGTAAAAAGGACCATTTTTGATATAATTGTTAATATTTCAATGTTTGTTCAATATTTCACAAACTTTTATCCAAAATCGGTGTTATTATAAATTTATAAAGAGCACAAGGAGTGATATGACATGATGCTATGTGAATGGAAATCCTTTTCAACAGATTCTGAAACGTATACACAAGAAACGTTCGAAGATACTGTTGGTGATGAATTTGAGGCAATGATGTTCAAAGACAATGAAAACATTCCAAGTTATATATGGACAGTAAACTTTGTCATCATTGTAAAAAAATATTCAAAGGTCCTTACTGACATATCCTTTGAAAAGATACCACGTAACCCTGTCTGCGAGTAACAATGTAAGTCATATATATTCTGTTTGTAATTATTTTTTTATAAATACTTGTGAAATATTTCACAAATCTTTAAGTAATGGGAGGAATTAAAATGGCAGTGGCAGAAAAAATGAGCAAGGATATACAAAGTGTAACTACAATGGTGGATACCTTGGTGGAAAATGGACTAAAAGCTTTAGAAGAATTCCGCAGCTTTGACCAAGAAATGATTGATACTATTGTGAAGCAAATGGCCTTGGCTGGCCTTGATCAGCATATGCAGCTTGCAAAACTTGCTGTTGAGGAAACCAAACGAGGCGTTTATGAAGATAAAATCATTAAAAATATGTTTGCAACTGAATATGTCTATCATAATATCAAATATGATAAAACAGTCGGTATTGTAAACGAAAACGAACACGAAGGAATCATTGAAATTGCAGAACCAGTTGGTGTAATCGCAGGTGTTACACCAGTAACAAATCCAACATCGACAACTATGTTTAAGGCGCTTATATCAATAAAAACGAGAAATCCAATTGTTTTTGCCTTCCATCCATCCGCACAAAAATGCAGCAGCGAGGCGGCAAGAATCCTTAGGGATGCAGCGATAAAGGCAGGCGCTCCTGAGAATTGCATCCAATGGATTGAAACGCCATCTATTGAGGCTACACAAGCACTGATGAATCACTCAAAGATATCTATGGTTCTTGCAACTGGCGGTGCAGGAATGGTCAAATCCGCTTATAGCTCTGGTAAACCAGCCCTCGGTGTTGGACCTGGAAATGTTCCATGCTATATGGAGAAATCAGCCAATATCCATCAAGCAGTGAATGACTTAATTCTATCAAAGACTTTTGACAATGGAATGATTTGTGCATCTGAACAGGCAGTTATTATTGATCAAGAAATTTATTCTCAAGTCAAAAATGAAATGATTGCAAATAATTGTTACTTTTTAAATGAAGAAGAAAAAGAAAAAGTTGAAAAATTAGTTATTAATGAAATTTCATGTGCCGTTAATCCGAATATTGTTGGAATGGCTGCAAGTAAAATTGCTGCATTGGCAGGAGTAACCGTTCCCGAAAACACAAAAATCCTTGTCGCTGAATTAAAAGGCGTCGGACCAGGATACCCGCTATCAAGAGAAAAATTAAGCCCAGTCCTAGCGTGTTACAAGGTCAGCAGTCTTGAAGAAGGCCTAAATAGAGCAGAAGAAATGTTGGAATTTGGCGGTTTAGGACATTCTGCAGTCATCCATTCCCAGGACCAAAATGTTGTTAAGCAGTATGGCTACCGGATGAAAGCAGGACGTATCATTGTCAATGCCCCATCTTCACAGGGTGCCATTGGTGATATTTACAATGCTTATATGCCTTCACTAACACTTGGCTGTGGTTCATACGGTGGAAATTCTGTTTCCACTAACGTTGGTGCGATTCACTTAATCAATATTAAAAAAGTAGCCCAAAGGAATGTTAATATGCAATGGTTTAAAGTTCCGTCCAAAATCTATTTCGAGAAAAATTCAACACAGTATTTAGCTAAAATGCCGAAAATTTCTAAAGCATTTATTGTAACGGACCCTGGAATGGTGAAACTAGGCTATGTTGATAAGGTACTTTATTATTTAAGAAAACGCCCTGATTATGTTCATTGTGAAATTTTTTCAGAGGTAGAACCAGATCCATCCATTGAAACGGTTATGAAGGGCACCGAAATGATGGCTAAATTCCAGCCTGATGTAATCATTGCCCTTGGCGGCGGCTCAGCGATGGATGCTGCCAAAGGTATGTGGCTATTTTATGAAAATCCAGAAACAGAATTTTTTGGGTTAAAACAGAAATTTCTCGATATCCGAAAACGAATTGTAAAATATCCTAAGTTAGGTGAGAAGGCACAATTTGTAGCTATTCCAACTACCTCAGGAACAGGGTCCGAAGTTACGTCATTCTCAGTTATTACCGATAAAGAAGCAAATATTAAATATCCGCTCGCCGATTATGAATTAACACCAGATGTAGCGATTATTGATCCACAGTTTGTAATGACTGTGCCTAAACATATTACGGCAGATACGGGAATGGACGTATTGACTCATGCGATTGAGGCTTATGTTTCTTGTATGGCGAATGATTATACAGATGGCCTTGCGATGAAGGCAATCCAGCTTGTATTCGAATATCTGCCTAGAGCTTATCGAAATGGCAGTGATGAATTAGCACGTGAAAAGGTGCATAATGCTTCAACGATTGCTGGTATGGCGTTTGCGAATGCCTTCCTTGGTATCAATCATAGCCTTGCCCATAAGCTTGGCTCAGAATTCCATATCGCTCACGGACGTGCAAATACAATATTACTGCCACATGTCATTCGCTATAATGCTGCCAAACCGAATAAGTTTACAGCATTCCCGAAATATTCACATTTTGTTGCAGATAAGCGTTATGCGGAAATTGCAAGAACCCTTGGACTGCCTGCGAATACCACGGAAGAAGGAGTTGAAAGCCTTGTTCAAGCAATTATTCGCCTTGCAAAAGAGCTTGAAATCCCAATGAGTATTGAAGCAAATAATATTGATGCTGATACTTTCGAAAGCAAGGTTGACTACCTCGCAGATAAAGCATTTGAAGACCAATGTACCACTGCTAACCCTAAGCTTCCTTTAGTAACAGAATTGGCAGAAATTTACCGTAAAGCATATAAGGGAGTTTAAAAAAGTTCTATGAATTCAAGCGAAAAAAGCCATCTAGAA
>NZ_NPDD01000247.1 GCF_002272245.1 Bacillus sp. 7884-1
TTTGCGGAAGTAGTTCAGTGGTAGAACACCACCTTGCCAAGGTGGGGGTCGCGGGTTCGAATCCCGTCTTCCGCTCCAACATATGGCGGCATAGCCAAGTGGTAAGGCAGAGGTCTGCAAAACCTTTACCACCGGTTCGAATCCGGTTGCCGCCTTCAAGTATTTTATCTGCATTTTATTGCGCGTTTCATTGCGCCGGGGTGGCGGAACTGGCAGACGCACAGGACTTAAAATCCTGCGGTAGGTGACTACCGTACCGGTTCGATTCCGGTCCTCGGCATTACCTTAACAAAATTTTATTATGCCGGTGTGGCGGAATTGGCAGACGCGCACGACTCAAAATCGTGTTCCGCAAGGAGTGTCGGTTCGACCCCGACCACCGGTATCTAAAGAACACTCACAAATGTTGTTAAATCAACGTTTGTGAGTGTTTTTTGTTTTGCCGAAAAATGGCGGGATTTGAAATCATTTTACAAAAGGACTTTTTTAACCTTTGCTATATTTACAAACAATTTACTCACAGTTAACACTCTTAACTTGGTACCAAGTTATTCTTATAGCAAAGATAAAGGAGGGACTTGCGTGAAAATTGAGTTACATTGTCATACAAATATTTCAGATTGTCCATTGTCGATTGATGAAGTCTTGGAGTTAGCTCTTGCACAAGGGGTTACACACTTAGCGATTACGAACCATGACACCACGAAAGGTCTTGAAAAGGCAGTTGAAATAGGAAAGAGATATGGAATTGAAGTCATTCCGGGGATTGAGATGTCTGGGTTTGATTTCGAAAGAGGGCGGCGTGTACACATTCTCGGTTATTTTATTGAACCTGGTCATGAGGGAATTGAAACGATTTGTCAACTACTCGCTAATCAAAGACACAGAGCCTCGGAGGAAATGGTTGAAAGGTTAATCGCTGCAGGATATAAGATCACATGGGAGCGTTGTAAGGAAATTGCTCATGGAGGAACAGGAGTTTACAAGCAGCATATCATGCATGCACTAATTGAAGCAGGATATACCGATTCCATTTATGGCCCACTTTATAAAAAATTATTTAATCGTGGACAAAATGGTGAGAAGCCGGGGATTGCTTTTATTCCAATGGAATATATGGATGCTAAAACAGCTGTTCAGGTTATTCTTCTTGCTGGGGGAGTACCAGTGCTAGCTCATCCGGGTCAGTATGGAAACTTTGAAATGGTACCGGAATTAGTGGAAGCTGGGTTGCAGGGAATCGAGGTTTGGCATCCATTGCATCATGAGAAACATGAAGAACAGGCAAAACAGATGGCAAAAAAATATGACCTAATCATGACTGGTGGTTCCGATTTTCACGGTGAATATGGAGAACAACCTGTGCTAATTGGGAGTAAAAGCCCAGGAATAGAGACTTTAGAAACATTAATAGCGAGAAGAGAGATGATCACAAAAACGAATTCATTTAAATAAGGAGCTGTACTATTCATATGCCATTTATCTATCAGCCCAAAAAAGAAAAAAAACTATCCATCACTCCAAGCTTCGCTGATTCAAGTCATATTATCAATAGCTATGCGGGGGAATGGACTTCTATTGGGGAGAATAATCATATTATCGAGTCCACCTTTGGTGATTATACCTACACAATGGATGATGTAAGTGTTAACTATGCGGAAATAGGTAAATTTTGTTCGATTGCTTCACACGTATGTATTAATCCGGTTCAGCATCCAATGGACCGAGTCAGCCAGCACCATATGACTTATCGAAAGGTGGCATACGACTTCGCCTATGAGGATGATGAAGCCCTTTTTAATTGGCGGAGGACTCAAACCGTGAAAATAGGTCATGATGTGTGGATCGGCCATGGTGCGATTATTATGAAAGGAGTGGAAATTGGTACTGGAGCAGTCGTTGGATCCGGGTCGGTTGTGACGAAAAATGTCGAGCCTTTTACAATCGTCGTTGGTGTTCCCGGCAAGGCGATTAAAAGAAGGTTTTCAAAAGAAGTAGCTGATCGATTGCTTGAAATTGCTTGGTGGGATTGGCCAAGGAAAAAACTTGAAACCCATTTTGATGAATTAAACGATTTAGAGACTTTTCTAAAAAAGCATGGATAAATGTTGTGGAATAAGTCCTAGTCATGTACTAGGGCTTTTTTTATGCCATCTGTTATAAAAATTTACATAGGCTTAACCTTAATTTTATATTCAGGCGATATACTAGATATAGAGTTAGTGTCGAAAGGGGCAAGCCTTGATGTCTGAAAAAACTTTATTAGTAGATCGGTTGATTTCGGAAATACGGGAAGGAAAATATAAACCCAATGACAAGTTACCATCTGAAAATGAACTAGCCGATCTGTATAAAGTGCCAAGAATGGTGATTCGAAAGGTATATGAACGCTTGCAGGAACTGGGTTATATTTTTTCGAAGCAAGGAAAAGGCAGCTATGTTCAAAATCAGAAACTGCAAATTCCGCTTATTTTAACCGGCGATGTGAGTTTTACTGAAAAAATGAAGGAATTAAAGTATGATTCTAGGACTATGAATCTATCCTGTGAAAAAGTTCCATACGATTCTTCCATTTATCATTCATTGCAAGTGAAACGTGAAGACGCCGTGTATAAGATTAGCCGATTACGAATCGTTGAAGACTGTCCAATTGCTGTTCATACATCATACTTATCTCAATCCCTTTTTGAAAATATTGAGAAGGATGGGAAGGAAATTCATTCTATTTTTCACTATTATCGACAACATGGCTACACAGATTTTCAACCGAAACGAAGCCAATTGAGTGTCGGTTTTCCTAGTAAAGTAGAACGGGATCTATTGAAATGCCCCAGCCTTGTACCCCTTTTACTCCTGGAATCAGGATGTGTAGATAAGAAAACCGGGACAGTGCTTGAATACTCGAAGATTATGTATCGAAGCGATTGTTTTACTTATGTGATCTAAAGCTGTTGTTATACTACATAAAGCTCTGAAATGAATAGATGTTAAAGAAATCGGCCATTAAGAAGCCGATTTTTTTTATTTTCAGAAACAAACTTTTCCTACGTCATTTACAAAACCAATACAAACTTAACCATTCTTTTACGTTCGCTCACTTGGCAACAAGATAGAGTAAAACATGTAGAACAAAGACATTAGGAGGCCTTCGATGAAAAGAAGACGAAGAACAGAGATTTTAATCAATGGCTCTCAAAAACTAGTAGAGGACATGGCCCAGTGTATAAAAGATAAATATCAGGTGAAGGTCATTCAAGAGCCAGAAAGTGGCTTAGTGATGTTGAAAGTTCGAGAGACTACCCAAAAAAGCCTATTTTATCCTGGTGAAGTGTTGGTAACAGAATGTAAGGTTCAAATCAAAGGGAAAATTGGAATTGGCATAGTGACAGGAGATCAGCCAGAGCTATCGTATAATCTCGCTGTGATTGACGCCGCGTTTGAAGAGATGTTGCCTGAAACGAGTAGGTGGATGGAACTGCTGCTTGAAAACGAGGAGAAAGTGATTCAGGAGCAGAGAGCTGCTGCCAATCATTCTATTTTAAAAACAAAAGTAAACTTTGAAACGATGGATGTTTAATGAGGAGGAAAAGATTTTGACACTAGATATCGTTCACGATCTTCAATCTGTTTACCGAAAATTAGTGGATTCTACTTCAAGACCAGGGCTCATTTCCGATTTTAGGAAGGAGGCAGCTTTAGTAGAAGTGGAGAATCAAAAAGGCTGCAGTGCATCTCTTTTATTATTAGCCCTAGCCTTATTCGATCAGGAAGTTTCTTTTAAGGTATTTTCCACTCAAGCAGATACAGTTTCGAAAACAATTAATCAATTAACCTATGCAAAATCGACAGATACAAAGAAGGCTGATTTTCTATTAATCCTTCAAGATGCTGAAAAAGGATCGCTTGAAGAGGCCATTATAAATGCGAAGCCTGGGACGTTAAAAAGTCCACATACATCCGCCGTCATTTTCGTTGAAGCGGATTCTGTGACAAGCGGGGAAGCCCTATTGTTAAAAGGACCAGGAATTCACACCACAGAGCTTGTTCATTTGGATATAAATGAAAACTGGGTCGAAAGCCGCCAGGAAAAAAACAAGGAATATCCGTTAGGGATTGATTTGATTTTTATTGATCAAAATCATCAGCTTTTATCCTTGCCTAGAACGACACAAATTACCAGAAATCGGGTGATGGCTGAATGGGATATGTAGCCGTTAAAGGTGGAACGCATGCAATTGAAGAGTCAATCAAGCGTTTGAAATATGAAAGAGTTCATCACGGACAAACAATCGAAGTAGAAAAAATTAAAGCCGGTATGCGCGGATTAGTTGATCAGGTAATGTCCGAAAGCAGTCTATACAATGAAACCTTGGCTGCCATCGCGATCAAACAAGCAGAAGGAAATCCAGAAGAAGCGGTCTTTCTGTTAAGAGCTTATCGCTCGACGGTCCCTCGAAAGCATTATTCAAGAGTGATTGAATCCGAACAGATGAATGTAGAGCGTCGGATCTCGGCAAGCTTTAAAGATATCCCGGGTGGTCAAATACTTGGGGCAACAACCGATTATACCCATCGGCTGCTTGATTTTAACTTAATCGATGAAAGTGACGAAGTCGTCCAGGAATGGCTTCATCATTATCAAAAGGAAAGCTTTCAAGGTGATGAGCAGCAGCTAACTTTACCAAAGGTGCTCGATTATTTACGTAAGGAAGGCTTAATTCCCCCTTGCGAAAACAACAATAGTGATCCAGATGATGTGACGAGAGAAAGTCTGGAGTTTCCATCGAGCAGAAGCCAAAGATTGCAAATTTTAACTAGAGGGGAAACAGGGGCTGTTACTTCCCTGGCATATGCGGTCATTAGGGGCTATGGAGCATTACATCCGACTGTTGGCGAGCTTCGCGTTGGCACTTTGCCCGTTACGATTGATCATCCAACAGATGCTGGTGACGATGAAGATGCCTTTTATATTGGAGAAGTAAAGGTTACAGAAGTCGAAATGCTCATGCCGGTTACCGTTGAAAAAGAATACGGAAAAAAAGAAATAGAGTTTGAAATCGGCTACGGCCTTGTGTTTGGCCAAAACGAAACAAAGGCGATTGCAATGGGAATTCTAGATAATTGTCTTGAACATCCAAATCCTGACTTTCCCAGCCATAATGAAGAATTTGTTCTTTATCATATTGATTCAGTGGAATCGACGGGCTTTATCTCGCATTTGAAAATGCCTCATTACGTTACCTTCCAATCCAAGCTGGATAGTGTACGGAAAACGAAAAAGGAAGGGACGAAAAATGAGGAAGGACAAGAGGTGAAAAGCGGATGAATACAGCCTATAACTTTGCCTTTTTTGACGAAGGATCAAAAAGAGAAATTAGAAGAGCCACTCTAAAGGCGATTGCCATTCCTGGTTACCAGGTTCCATTTGCCTCAAGGGAAATGCCGATTGGAAGAGGATGGGGAACTGGCGGTTTGCAGTTAACTCTATCGTTAATTGGCAAAAATGATGTACTAAAAGTCATTGATCAAGGATCGGATGAATCCGTTAATGCCGTCAATATTAAAAAGCTCGTTTCCGATACGACTGGGGTGGAAATAACTGATCATACCGCTCTTGCAACCCTTATTCAATCGAGACATAGAATTCCCGAGGTCCAGCTAAGGAAGGATCAGATTCTCATCTTGCAGGTGCCGCTTCCTGAACCGCTCCGATATTACGAGCCGAGCGAGAATGAAACGAAAAAGCTTCACGGTGAGAAAGAATATAGTGGTGCTTGGTTGATGTTGTTTGAACAGATTATGAAATATGGAAGTATGACAACAGGGGCGGATCACCCTGTGATGGTTCATGATCGCTATGTAATGGCACCGAGTCCGATTCCGCGATTTGATAACCCGAAAATGCATGAAAGTGAAGCACTCATTCTGTTAGGGGCGGGTCGTGAAAAGAAAGTGTACGCAGTCCCGCCATATACAAAGGTCGTATCGCTCGATTTTGAAGACTATCCGTTTGAGCCAGAGTCCTTTCTTGGCAAGCATTGCCGATTATGTGGTTCAACAGGGGTATTTTTAGATGAGCTTGTAGATGAAGTAACGAATGAAACGTTCTATCAATGTAATGATACAAGCTATTGTATTGAAACATTAAATGAAGTCGAACCATTTGGAGTGAAATAAATGGCTGAATTTGAAGTACCCGTTTTATCGATTAAACACTTAAATAAGCAATTTGGTTTAGGATGTCCTCATTGTCAAGACAAAGAATCTCCTTCTTTCGTTAAAAATTATTGTCAGGTTTGTGGAACGGTCTATGCCTGTAGAGATGTATCCTTTGATGTTTTTCCAGGAGAGGTTCTTGGCATCGTCGGAGAGAGTGGCAGTGGAAAATCAACATTGATGCAATGCCTTTACTTTGACCAGGAAGTAACAGATGGTGAGGCCTATCTAGCAGACTACCAAAATGGTGAGAAAAATCTCTTTCAAGAGTCTTCTCAGCAACAACGCTATATTCGTAACAACATCATGGGAAAAGTCTATCAAAATCCTTTATTGGGGTTAAAAATGAACTTTTCATCGATTGGTAATATTGCCGAGAAGCTCATAGCAGCTGGCAACCAACATGTTGGCATGATGGAAAACAGAGGAACGGAACTTCTAAATAAAGTAAACATCCCAGTGCATCGCCGAAAAGAGGCGCCTAAAAATTTTTCGGGGGGAATGCAGCAGCGGGTTCAAATTGCCAAGGCTCTTTCCAATCGTCCTCCACTTCTTCTACTAGATGAGGTAACGACGGGATTGGATCTTTCCGTACAAGCGAGTGTCCTCGACTTAATTAAAAGTCTGCAGCGTGAATTAAATATTAGTATTGTTCTCGTTTCGCATGATTTAGGAGTCATCCGTATGATGGCAGACCGAACACTCGTGATGTTGGAGGGAAGGGTCATTGAGCAAGGATTAACGGACCAAATCCTCGAGGACCCGCAGCATCCATATACACAGCAGCTTGTTCATTCATTGCTGTAGGCTGTTTTTGTAATGATTGTTGTTAAAATCCTAAAGCCGATTTTAACGCGGAATAAACTATTTTTGTGCTTGAAATTAAGAGTGCGAGCTCTTTTCTTACAATAGAGGCTATTTTTGCAACAAATTATAGCTCATTCAAGCCCTTTTAATCTCCAAAAGCAACAAAGTTTAAGAAAAGAGCCTTGCTGTGAGATTTCTATACTGAAATTTAGGGGGAAGCAGTTTGTTTGTCATTACAAATGGAAGATTAATCACCGAAGAAGCCGTTTTGCATGGATATGATCTATTGATTGAAGAGGACAGAATTACAAAAATTGCTCCTAAAGGTGAGATTAAATTTGAGGAACAGATAGAGGTAATTGATGCAGCAGGAGGATATATTTCTCCAGGTTTTATCGATATCCATTCGGACTACATCGAGCATATGGCTGCACCTAGGCCGACCTCACTGATGAATTTTGATTTGGCTTTACGAGAAACAGAGAAACAGCTTATCTCACACGGTATTACTACGATGTTCCATTCTCTTTCCTTGTTCAAAGGGAGTGATTATGAGTATAAGCCGATTCGTGAGCCTGAAAATGTTCGGAAATTTATTGATTTAATTGACCGGACCCACAGTATGAAACACCTTGTCCGCCATCGATTCCATGCAAGGTTTGAGATTGATAATGTGGAAGAAATGGAGAATCTCAAAAGCTATATTACCGAGAATAAAGTCCATTTAGTTTCATTTATGGATCATACTCCTGGGCAGGGGCAGTATCGTCACCTAGAAATTTACCGAAATACAGTTAAAAGCTATAACAATATCAGTGATTCATCGATTGATGTTCTCATTCATAAACACCAAACGAAGGAGAAGCTATCGATTGAAGACATAAAGGAAATCACTCAGCTTGCGCATGAGCAAGGTATTGCCGTTGCTTCCCATGATGACGATAGCCTTGAAAAGCTTGAACTCATTTCTAGCTTTGGGACGACCATTAGTGAATTTCCAATCACGTTAGAGGTAGCGCGCCGAGCGAAGGAACTTGGCATGTATACAATTGCCGGTGCTCCAAATGTCCTCCTTGGAGGTTCTCATAGTGGAAACTTAGGGGCAGCCGAAGCGATTCAATACCAATCGATTGATATCTTGTGCAGTGATTACTATCCGGCAGCCATGCTTCATTCAATCTTTGAGTTGGTTGAAAAGTATGGCATGGATTTAGTTGACATGATGAAGCTTGTCACGCTTAACCCAGCAAAAGCAGTAAAAATGGATGGGGAAATTGGCTCTATTCGCGAAGGAAAAAAAGCAGATTTGATTATCATTGAAAAAATTAGTGATAACTTTCCAGTGATTACGGGAGTATTTGTGGATGGAAAGCTGATTCAAAAGACCAATTATCGAATCTAAGCTAAAGCGATGTGAATAAAAATTCTAAATTCAGAAAGCAGGTGAGTGGGTGGAAACACTTCTAGAGATTAAGAACTTATCCAAATCGTTTGACCTTCATAATTTGGGCAAACGTATCCGAGCCGTAAGCAGTGTGGATATACAGATAAAAGAAGGAGAATTTGTCGGGATAACGGGGAAAAGCGGAAGCGGCAAGTCGACGATTTTAAAATGCATTTATGGAACGTATCGTATCCAGCAAGGGAGTATTTGGTACCATTCAAAAAAATTTGGACGTATTAATTTAGCAGAGGCAACCGAACGAGTACTACTGTATTTAAGGAAGCATGAAATCGGCTATGTGTCCCAATTTTTAAATGTCATGCCGCGAACGACGGCCAGACAGCTTGTGAAACAAGCAATCCTTGAAATGGGGGACGATCATGTCTTGGCGGAAAAAGAAACGGAGAAGATTCTTGCGCATTTTGAGTTGGATGAAGAATTATGGGACAGCTACCCAACCACTTTTTCCGGGGGGGAAAAGCTGAGGCTTAACATTGCCCGCGCGATGGTGAAAAAACCGAGACTGCTGCTATTAGATGAACCGACAGCAAGTTTAGATCATGATTCTAAAATAAAGGTGAAACTTCTCATTGAACAGCTTATGAAGGAAGGAACCACGATGCTTGGAATCTTTCATGACCTTGAGTTTATGAATCATTTATGTAATCAAGAGTACAACATGCAAAATGGAATTTTCTCTCATTCTACTAGTTTTAGCAACTCTTAACAAAACTTTATAAAAGATTAATAGCAGCTTGACAATTCGTTGTTACAGTATGAAAGTGGCCAAATTAAAAAAAAGAGTGAGGAGTTTGAAGATGAAAAAGACGTTATTATTTTTACTTTCTTTCGTTATGTTAATTGTATTTGCAGGTTGTTCAGCTTCATCGGGAGGAGCAGCTGGTGATAAAGATACCCTTACCATCGCTTGGCTACCAAATGAATCCGGGGCAGATCTTACCGAAGCTCGTGATGAAATTGGAAAAATAATCGAAGAGAAAACAGGTAAAAAGGTCGAGCACCAAACAACGACAGACTACATTGTTGCGATTGAAGCAGTTGCAAATGGAAACGCGGATATGGCTTTCTTAGGGGCACAAGGATACATTGAAGCGCATAACAAAAATGAAAAAGTTCTTCCGTTGGTGGTTCCTTCTGGTGCGTCTGGTACCCTGGAAGATGCGGTTTATTATAGCTGGTTAGCCGTAAATAAAGAGAATGCCGATGAATATAAAAAGGGCGATAAGTTTACGATTGATAATATTCAAGGCAAGAAATTGTCATTTGTATCGAATAGTTCCACATCTGGATTTAAAGTTCCATCCTCAGGAATTGTTGATTACTTTAGTAAACTGGCAGAGTTCAAAGATTTAACGCCAGAAGATTTGCTTGAAGGCGGCGAAGATCAATTCTTTAATGAGGTTTTATACGGAGGTTCTCACCAAGGTTCTGCGGTTAATCTATTATCAGGGAAAGCGGACGTAGCGGCTTTCTGTGATACATGTGTGAACAATTATGTAGAGCTTGCAGATGGAGAAGTGAATCGACCTGGTGCCGTTTATCAAGTAAAAAAGGATGCTGCGGAGCCATTTAACACTGTAGTTGGAAAAGAATTTTCACTCATTTCCGTTACTCCAGTCCTAAATGCACCATTTGTCATCAATACAGAGAATTTGAATAAAGATCTTCAGGCTCAACTTCTTGAAGTAATGACATCGGATGAGATTACGAACAACGAAAAGGTCTTCGTTCCAGAGGAATCCGAGTTTTCAGGATTGTTTAAGAAAACAGCGGACGAGCGTTTAGTAGAAGTAGAGGATACATGGTTCACCCCTATTCGTGAGCTTTCGAAATAACTAACCAAATAGCAAGGAGAGTTAACCTATGACAGCCTTATTAGAAGTAAATCATTTGTCCAAACAATTTGGTAGTGATATGAAGGCGTTATCTGATGTTAACTTCTCCGTTAATGAAGGAGAGTTTGTTTCGATCATCGGTCCATCAGGAGCGGGGAAATCCACTCTCCTTCGTTGTATTAATCGAATGATTGGTGCAACGAGCGGAGAAATTACTTTTGATAACATGAACGTGATGAATCTGAAGAAAAAGGACTTAAAAAAAGTCCGAACGAAAATCGGAATGATTTTTCAACATTATAATCTAGTCAATCGCTTAAGTGTGATCGAAAATACGCTTCATGGCAATTTGGGAAAAAAATCAACATTGGCTGGAGTTCTCGGTCTTTATTGTCAAGAAGAAAAGGAGCAGGCCGTTAACATTCTACATGTTCTTGGTTTAGAGGAACACATGTATAAACGGGCGGATCAATTGAGTGGTGGTCAAAAGCAGCGAGTTGGAATCGCTCGTGCTCTTATTCAAAATCCTCGGATGCTTTTGTGTGACGAGCCAATTGCTTCTCTTGATCCTAATTCTGCCAAGATTATTATGGATCACTTGCGAAACATTTCAAGGACAATGGGCATTACCGTTCTAGTGAATCTGCATCAAGTGGATGTCGCATTGAAGTACTCGGATAAAATCATTGGGATTAACCATGGTCAAGTCGTTTATAATGGCTCGCCTAAAGACATAACAAAAGAAGATATTCAGCGTATTTACGGATCCGAAGCTGAAGATCTTATTTTTGATGTAGGAGGCATCCATGCAAGCTGATTACTTTGTAAAAAAGAATCGAAATAGGCTGGCATTCCTAATCATGTTAGGTGCTGTCACGTTACTAGCCATTATCATCACCGAGTACAATGTCGTCAAAGGTTTTTCTTCCCTTCCCAAAGCAGTTGAATGGGGTTTGGCAAACTTTTATCCAACACAAGAATCATTAACGAAGCTTCCTGATATTCTGGAAAAGCTAATCGAAACTCTGTTGGTTTCGATTGCAGCAACCACTACAGGTGCTGTCATTGCTTTACTATTTGCGATTCTAGGATCGAATACGACGAGAGTCAATGCCTTTTTTGGAGGTATTAGTAGAGGAATTGCGACCATTTTTCGAAATATCGATGTGGCGGCCTGGGCAATGATTCTACTTTTTTCATTTGGTCAAAGTTCATTAACAGGTTATTTTGCCTTGTTTTTTGGTTCGTTTGGCTTTTTAACTAGAGCTTTTGTTGAAACGATTGATGAGGTCAGCGGGGGCTCGGTTGAAGCGTTGCAAGCGACTGGTGCAGGTTACTTTTCAATTATCTTTCAGTCGGTGATTCCATCAAGCCTTCCACAAATGATCAGCTGGATCTTATTCATGATTGAAACAAATATAAGAAGTGCCACACTGATTGGGCTGCTTACTGGCTCAGGAATTGGGTTTACTTTTAACTTGTATTATAAAAGCCTAAATTATGACGTCGCTTCTCTGGTTGTCGCCGTCATTATCGCAGCTATCTTATTCATTGAATCTGTATCTAATTATGTTAGAAGGGCGGTTCTGTAATGGAAGCAAATGAACAATTAACCTCGTCAAAACATTTACTGGATCCGCATCTCCAAAAAAAAATAAGAATTAAAACCTTGACCAAATCATCTGTGGTTATAAGAAGCACACTTATCATTCTAGCACTTCTATCGGTTTACGCATTTTATAGTTTCGACTACAAACAGCTTGATGTTGGAGAAGCGGTTTTATCTACTTTTGCGAATTTAAAAGCAATGTTTCTAGAGCCGCATCTTGAACATTTCACCTTTACACATGCGCTTTATCAGGTTTTTGTTACATTGGGTCTAGCCTTTTTAACCACTTTGTTTGGAGCCATAATCGCTGTGTTTCTGGGATTACTGGCTGCTGAAAATCTGACGAATAAACGAGTTTCTTCCGTGATTAAGGGATCTGTTGCTTTTATAAGAGCCGTTCCGACCGTTTTGTGGGTATTAATCTTTGCTGTTGCGGCAGGCCTCGGGAGTGTAGCGGCTGTGATTGGGATGACGTTCCATTCGGTAAGTTATTTAGTGAAGGCTTATTCTGAGTCCTTTGAAGAATTAGACAATGGTGTCATTGAAGCCCTTCAAGCGAGTGGAGCAAACTGGTGGCAGATTATCTTTCAAGCTGTTATCCCTTCTTCTCTCACGTATATGATTTCTTGGACGTTTCTTCGATTTGAAATTAACTTCGCGGTTGCCATTGCCATGGGGGCAGCAGCAGGTGCTGGTGGAATCGGATTTGACATGTTTATGGCCAGCAGTTTCTACTTAGACATTAGGGAAATTGGGGCAATCACCTATTTTATCTTAGCTATTGCCATCCTTCTTGAAATGGTAGCGATTCGATTGAAAAAGAAGCTTAAGGTCAACGGGTAAGGACTAAGGATTAAGAGGACAAATAGAAGATAATCAAAAAATGGATGCCCAAGAACCTTGTTGGCATCCATTTTTGATAGCTTGGTTAGTAGTTAATAAAGTATTAGAATGCCAATTAGCAAAATATGGGTCAAAATAATCCTATTATTTGTAAATTAAATCTTTACAAGTTATCCGAGAAAATGACAAATTTTACAAATAATTAACACCATCTTAATAGTAGAATTATATAATTATTACTGGCAAGAGTTTGCTAGCATTCTAGAATAAAAGTGATACGTAATAATAGGAGGAGAAACATGAATAGAAGACATAAGAAGAGATTAAGTATGGTAACGGTGCCTGCCTTACTTATAAGTTTGTTTTCACCAGTAGCTAATATTACTGCAAAGGCTGAAACTAGCGTAGCTACGGATTTGATAATCTCAGAATATATTGAGGGATCAAGTTTTAATAAAGCGATTGAGCTATACAATGGAACAGGCGCAGAGATTGATCTAAGTGGATATACACTTGAACACTATAATAATAGTGGAAGTGCTATAACAGGAACAACTACTACGGATAAGGTTTTACCATTAGACGGTAAGCTCGCTGCTGGCGATACATACGTGATATCTCGTTCAGATGCAAATCCTGTTATTGCTGCGGTATCTGATAAAATCGACGATAGCAAACAAATAATTAATTTTAATGGTAACGATCAAATCGTACTTAAGAAAAATGGAAGTGTTGTTGATTCAATTGGACAGGTTGGATCAGTGGAAAATCACCTGGCAGATGTATCTTTAGTTAGAAATAGTAATGTTTTAACAGGCGATACAATTATTAATGATGCTTTTGATAAAACAAAGGAATGGTCTGATTTAGGTAAGGATGTCTCTTCAAACCTAGGAATGCATACATTAGGTGGAGTTCCTGAAGAGGAACCAACCGAACCTGAAGTTCCACTAGAAGCTATTACAGTGGCAGAAGCTCGTCAAGCTGGAGCAGGTCAAACCGTAACCATTGAAGGTATTGCTACAACAAAAAATGGACTTTGGGGTTATGATACTTTCTATATGCAAGATGGTACAGCAGGTATGCTCATTTACGGAAGCCCGAAGGATGTTCAACCTGGGGATAAAGTGAAAATTTCTGGAAAGTTATTAACATATAAGAATGAATTAGAGCTTCAACCGACCAACATGGAAATAATCTCCTCTGGTAACAATTTACCCGAAGCTCAAGTTATAGCACCAACAGCTATTAACGAATCTACTCAAGGTGAATTGATTAAATTAGAAAATATTACAATTACAGCTCTGGAAAGTGATAACTATGGAACGACAATTTTCCAAGCAAAGACGGAAACCGGCGATCAGGTACGTGTGATTCATGATAATCGTACAGGTTCTGATTATAATGAACTGATTAAATACTATAATGAAGGCGACAAAGTTCATTTAAGAGGAATTGGTTCAATTGATACTGATGGATATCATGTAAAAACCTTTGGTCTTGAAAGTTATGATTTAGTAAACAAACCAGCAATTTATGTAGAACAAGCTCAAGGAACAGTACCAGCAGGAACAAAGATTGAATTGAAATCTGGTATTGAAGGTGCTGAGGTTTATTACACAACTGATGGTTCAGTGCCAACAATCGAAAGTACTAAATATGTTGAACCCATCGCATTAGAAACTGGAGACACAACCATTAAAGCTATTGCAGTAAATGGTGAAAATGTAAGCGAGGTATTTAGTTTCACTTATACCATTTTAAATACTGAAGGCGTAAAAATTCGTGATATTCAAGGAAAAGGACATGTTTCTAAATATGACGGATCTGCAGTTAAAGGTATTACGGGTGTTGTAACGCATGTTATTAGTGGGTCAACTTTTATCATTCAAGATGATAACGCCGACGATAACAAAACGACATCAGAAGCAATTCAGGTATACAAATCATCTCATGGTGTGTCTGTGGGTGATAAAGTAGCCGTTGACGGAATTGTTGAAGAATATGGCGGCGGTGCTAACTTATCTAAAACTGAAATTAACGCAAGTGCTGTTACAAAAACAGGAACAGCTGAGTTACCAACACCACTAGTAGTTGGTAAAGACATCATGCCTCCAAATAAAATCATTGATAATGATAAAATGGCATCATTTGATCCAGAAGAAGACGGTATTGATTTCTGGGAATCTGTAGAATTTATGCGAGTTTCATTCCCAAATGCAAAAGTAGTGGGTCCCTCTTACTCAAATGATGTTCCAATCATCGTTGAGAGCACTACAAACAATGAGTTGAATAATCAAGGCGGTCTTACTATTGCTGCAGATGATTATAATCCGGAAAAAGTATTCTTAGACAATGTAGGTAACAATTTCAAATCAGGTGATACTTTTGATGGTGATGTTGTTGGGGTAATTTCTTACTCTAGTACTGGCTATCAACTTTTAACAAAAAAGGAGTCATTACCTAAAGTAATCGAGTCTAACATACAACCAGAAGTAACGAATATTGCTCCAGCTGAAGATAAATTAACTGTAGCAACTTACAATATGGAAAACTTCTCAAATAACAAATCAAACACACCAGATGAAAAAGTAGCTAAAATTGCGAAAACATTTGTAAGTAATATGAAATCACCAGACATTATTACTCTAGTGGAAGTACAAGATAATGACGGTGAATCAGATTCTGGGAATGCAGATGCCACCGAAAGCTACGAACGTCTAATCGCAGCAATCAAAGCAGAAAATGGACCAGCATACGAATGGACAGATGTTACACCTGTAAACAATGATAACGGTGGTGCACCTGGTGGAAATATCCGTGTTGGTTACCTATATAACCCTGACCGCGTTACATTCGTTGAAGGAACAAAAGGTACAGGCACACAAGCAAATGCTTGGAGTGAAACAGGTAATTTAACGCTTAACCCAGGAGTCATTAATCCTGCTAAATTCCCTGATACGCGTAAACCAATCGCAGCAGAATTTGAGTTCCAAGGTGAAAAAGTAGTTGTCATCGGTGCTCATTTAAATTCTAAAGGTGGAGATCAATCCTTATGGGGTTCTAACCAACCTCCTAAATTAAATTCAGAAGCAGAACGTCTTGGTTTAGCTCAAGCTATTAATGATTTTATTGATGAAGGACTCGCGAAAAATCCTAATTTAAATATTGTTGTTGCTGGAGATATGAACGATTTCGAATTCACACCTGCTCTTGAAACGCTTAAAGGTGATGTTTTAACAAATATGGTTGATCAAGTAACGGCTGAAGATCGTTACTCTTACTTCTTCCAAGGAAACAACCAAACGTTAGACCATATTTTAGTTTCAAACAACTTATTAAATGCTACAACAGCTGACATGATTCACATCAACGCGAACTTTACTGAACAGGCATCAGACCACGATCCAGTATTGGTTCAAATTGATTTAGCTAATGCAACTAAAAAATATGAATTAAGCATCATGCATACAAATGATACACATGCTTCATTAGACAAAATGGCTAAAACAGTAACGGCAGTAAAAGAAGTAAGAGCAGAAAACCCAGATGCATTGCTTTTAAATGCAGGGGATGTTTTCACTGGAACTTTGTATTTTAATGAATTCCAAGGACAAGCTGACTTGGCTCTAATGAATCTTATGGGCTATGATGCTATGACATTCGGTAACCATGAGTTTGATTTAGGTTCTTCGGCTGAGGGACATCAAGGTTTAGTTAACTTTATTAAGGAAGCAAAATTCCCATTTGTGAGTGCTAACGTTGATTTCTCACAAGATAATAGGTTCACAGGAATTTTTAATGATTCTTTAACAGCTGAAGCAGTAAATGGTCAAATTTATAATGGTATTATCAAAGAAGTTAATGGTGAAAAAGTGGGTATCTTTGGTTTAACAACAGCTGAAACTGAGGATTTATCCAGCCCTGGAGCTATAACTTTTGAAGATTATAAAGCAGAAGCAGCAAAAGCAGTTACCGCTTTTGAAGAACAAGGCGTCAACAAGATTATTGCAATAACTCATATCGGATATGATGACAATGCAGCATTTGATAACGACTTGGTATTAGCAGAAGAGGTTGAAGGTATTGACGTTATCGTTGGTGGACATAGTCATACCGTATTAGCTGAACCAGTAGTTGTTGCTGAAGACACAACACCAACTTTAATTGTTCAAACTGGTAATGCAAACAGCAATCTAGGTGTGCTTGATGTTGAATTTGATGGAAATGGCGTTGTAGTTGAACAAGCTGGAGAATTAATCGCAATTGATAAACAAGCTGATGATCAAGAAGCAGCAGCATTGTTAGCACCATACAAAACGAAAGTAGATGCTGTTGCGAAAGAGGAAATCGGTGTAACAACGACTGCAGAATTGGAAAACCCACGTACAAATGGCGATAATACAGCACCAAGTGTACGTAAAAACGAAACCATTCTCGGTAACTTGATTACGGATGGAATGCTTACAAAAGCAAAAGAATTCACAGGTAAAAATGTAATCATGGCATTGCAAAACGGCGGCGGAATCCGTGCAGCCATTAATGCTGGTCCGATCACAGTTGGTGAAGTAATCACTGTATTACCATTTGGTAACACATTAGCAACCATGGATGTAACTGGAGCTGAGTTAAAAGAAGCATTTGAAATTAGTTTCAGTAAATACCCAGGTGAAAATGGCGGTTTCTTACATGTAGCCGGTGGTAAAGTGGAATTTGATTCTACGAAACCAGCAGGAGAACGTGTAGTATCCGTAAAATATTTAAATCAAAATGGTAAATATGTAGAAGTTCAAGACGAAGAAACTTATACAGTCGCAACGAATGCTTTCACAGCTAAAGGCGGAGATGGTTATGATGTCTTTGCGAAAGCTTATGCAGAAGGTAGAGTAACAGACTTAGGTTTATCTGACTGGGAAAACTTCCGTGATTATCTAGTAAGCTTAGAAACGATCCCAACTAAAGTGGAAGGGCGAATTGTTGAAGAAAGTGATGAACCAGGAGAAAATCCAGGTAATAAACCGGAAGAAAATCCGGGTAATAAACCAGAAGAAAACCCAGGTAATAAACCAGGTAAATCAGATGAGGCAAAAGTTATTAAACCTCAAGTAGCTAAAGAAGGTAATAAGTATACAATTAGTGAAGAGGCGCTTGAAAATCTTGAAGAAAATGCAATAGTAGTTGTTGAAATTGATAATAAAATTAATGCAACAGTAACACTTACGAAAGAACAAATTCAAGCTTTAAAAGATGCTAGTGCAGCAATTCAGGTAAGCAATGGAAATGTAGATGTACTAATTCCTGCTTCTATCCTGCCATTAGCAGAAAATCTAGATATTAAAGTGAAGAAAATGGAAGCAAATGGTTCACTAGGTGTTTATGACTTTACAATTGAAGCTGATGGCAAATTGTATCATCAGTTTAATGAAAAAGTTAAACTTACATTCAAAGTGGATCCAAAGCAAATTAAAAATCCTAAAAATGTAAAAGTTTATTATTGGAATGAAAAGGAAGAAAAGTGGATGTTAATCGGGGGAGAATACAAAAATGGTGAAATCTCAGCTTATACCGATCACTTCAGTACGTTTGGTGTATTCGAAGGCCAACCGGCTTCTAATAAAATTCCAACACAAGCTGATCATGAACTTCCAAATACAGCAACAAACAACTTTAACATTTTACTAGCAGGATTAATGTTCGTTCTATCTGGCGGCGTGTTATACTTCGTTAAGAGAAGAAATGCTATTTCAAATTAATAGGTAATAAATAATTGATGAATGGGTAATCTTAACCTGTTAGGTAGAGAGTGAAAATCAAAATAACTAAGAAATTTAGGAAGTTATCAATCAATTATTAGTTGTTTACAAGTGAAAAAAAGGGAGGCGTGCTAATTTGATGCACGCCTTTTTCTTCATCATTATAATTATTTAATTGGCAATTAACAATCATTCTGATTCTCATTAAACCTAAAAATCACGCTAGAGGAAATCAATATCTCCTTCTAGACATTTATTTACATATACAACCATTTTAGAAAAAAAGAATGTTAAAATACAGTAAAAAAAAGGGGTGGATTGATGAATAAAAAGATTGTTTTATCTATTAATCTAGCTTTATTGACTATCATTTTTGTGGTGAGTTATATGATTTTCAAATCGCCTAAAGAAACCACGTATGCAGCTTTTATGGACGAGATTTTAGAAGGTGATACCGTAAAAAGTATTATCATTAAAGACTTTGAAAATCCTGAGCCAAAAAATCATCTTTTAATCGAAGACAAGGGAATTTTACAAGCTATTGTAGAACAACCAGCTGAGATGAAACTAAAAGAAACCGATGATTATCCGGATGATTTATATTCATTGTCCATGCACACAAATAAAAAGGATATTGTCTTTATAATAGGAGTAAACAATGTTATTCGCATCAGTGGAATTGAGGATGGTCCAAAATATTATTTAGTAGAAGGAGAAAACACGCTTTTTCGAATACTAATTGAAGTTACAAAAAAATAAGTTATCAAAAATCACTTCTATTTATTGAAGGATTTTTTTATATCAAGCCTTTTTGAAAGGCACTTTTTCCAATGAATTAAAGTTGAAAATGGTAATATGTAAAAATAGAAAATAAACAAGAAAGAAAGACCAGTTCTGAATATTGGAGGACAACTCGTTTACTGACACGCTGCAGGCAGCAATCCAATAATTGATAAGTCGGAATCGGGGAGAGCCCGTGATTAGCCAAAATAAGAAGTAGTAGCGATAACTTTAATGTTGTTCTCAGTGGTTTAATAAAATTGGCAATAAAATACAAGTTGACGGATTTCGACAAAATGCTGTAGTATATTAATATAATTTAATAAGACCTCACTTTTTTTTTCAGTGAGGTAGAGGCGCGATATTTAACAGTCTTTAGTGGAGCTTGAGAAGCCATGATGGTAAAGAGAAGGAAATGTCGCCGAAGTTTGTAATATTCTCGGTATTACATGCTGGGTCTGTAGTTAAGAGCTGCAGGACTGTCTCAATAAACTCTCCGGTTTATTGAGTTGTGCTATCTCAATTGGGATATATAAGAGGGGACTTAAGGGAACTATGCATATTGCGGCCTGAGTTTATCTCAGGCCGTTTTTTGTTTTTAGTAAACTATTAAAACTATTAAAAAAACAGGGGGAGAGCATCATGAGAAATAAGTTATCATTATTTATTGTTTTATTGGTTTCAGCTATTGTTCTATTAGCAGGATGTGGGACAAGCAAGGGTTCTAATTCTGGAGCATCAGAGGATAATACTTTTACGGTCGGACTTGAAGCAGGATATGCTCCATTTAACTGGACTCAAAACGATGATTCCAACGGTGGTGTTAAAATAGGCGGTTCTGCAGAATTTGCGGGCGGGTATGATGTTGAAATTGCTAAAAAAGTAGCGGAAGGTTTAGGAAAAGAATTAGTGATTGTCAAAACAGAGTGGGATGGTCTTGTGCCAGCTTTAACCTCAGGAAAAATTGATGCGATTATAGCTGGTATGTCACCGACAGCAGATCGTAAAAAAACAATCGATTTTTCGGATAATTACTATACATCCAATTTAGTGATGGTTGTCAAAAAAGGCAGCAAGTATGAAGGTGCAACTTCTATCCAAGATTTCAAAGGGGCAAAAGTTACAGCTCAATTAAATACGTTCCACTACTCAGTAATTGATCAAATTGAAGGTGTAGACAAGAAAACAGCAATGGACAACTTCCCAGCAATGAGAGTAGCTCTTGAATCAGGAATGATTGACGGATACGTTTCAGAGCGTCCAGAAGGAGTTAGTGCATCAGCTGCAAATGAAAACTACGTTATGGTTGAATTTGAAGAAGGATTTAAAACATCAGCAGATGATACAGCAATCGCTGTCGGCCTTGAAAAAGGCAGTGACCTGACAGATAAAATCAATGAAATTTTATCAGCTATATCAGAAGAAGAACGTACAAGCATTATGGATACAGCTATTAAGAATCAACCAGCAGCAAAATAATTTTAACGAAGCCGGCTGTATTTACTAGTACAGTCGGTTTTATACAGAAAAGGAGGATAAAAGATGAGTTTTGAGTGGGTCATTACAATTATCTCAGAAAACTGGCCTATGTTCCTTCGTGGTGCTGGTTTAACACTTTTGATTGCTCTCATTGGAACGGTTTTGGGGGCGATTATTGGATTATTAGCAGGGGTCATACGTACCATTCCAGTCCCTGAACGTGGAGCGAAAAAAGTATTTTTAAAAATAATTAATGTAATCCTTTCTATTTATATCGAATTCTTCCGTGGAACACCGATGATTGTACAAGCGATGGTGATTTATTATGGTTCTGCATTAGCATTTGGTTTAGATATGAATGTTTTTGTTGCGGCTATTATTGTGGTATCGATTAATACAGGAGCCTATATGGCAGAAATTGTTCGTGGCGGGATTGTTTCGATAGATAAAGGACAGTTTGAAGCAGCGCATGCTATCGGAATGAATCATGTTCAAACAATGTGGAATGTGGTTTTACCACAGGTTATTCGCAATATTTTACCTGCTACAGGAAATCAATTTGTTATTAATATTAAAGATACGTCCGTTCTGAATGTTATTTCGGTTACAGAATTATATTTTGTTACAAAATCGATTTCAGGTAATAACTTTAGATATTTCGAATCATTTTTCGTAGCCTGTATGATTTATTTTGTGATGACCTTTATTGTCACAAGAATATTGCTATTCGTTGAAAAGAAATTAGATGGCTCTGATAACTATACGATGATCGGAAATGATACGCAGCTAGAAGTAAGTCAAAAATAATGGGAGAAGGAGGAGGAGAATATGGAAAAGATTATTGATATTCAACATTTAAACAAATCCTTTGGAACGCATGAAGTGCTAAAAGACATTAATTTTTCTGTGAATAAGGGAGAAGTAGTCTCCATTATCGGTTCCTCAGGATCTGGTAAATCAACTCTTCTTCGTTGTATTAATCTATTAGAAAAACCAAGCGGCGGACAAATTATCTATCATGGTGAAAATATCCTGGATGATAAGCATGATGTAGCGGATTACCGCAAGCATTTAGGCATGGTATTCCAACAGTTTAACTTATTTAACAATCACAATGTTCTAAACAACTGTGTGGTAGGCCAAATAAAAGTATTAAAACGCTCCAAAGAAGAAGCTGAAAAAGTAGCGATGAAGTACTTGAAGGTTGTTGGTATGGACAAATATATCAACGCGAAGCCAAAGCAGCTATCCGGCGGCCAAAAGCAGCGCGTGGCGATTGCAAGAGCACTTTCCATGGAACCCGATGTGATGTTATTTGATGAACCAACATCCGCGCTTGATCCAGAAATGGTAGGAGAAGTTCTAAAAGTCATGAAGGAACTCGCAGAATCAGGTCTAACGATGTTAATCGTAACGCACGAAATGGAATTTGCAAAAGAAGTATCTGATCGCGCTGTATTTATGGACAAGGGAGTTATTGCAGAGGAAGGAAGTCCAGAGCAAATTTTCAATAATCCAACACAAGACCGTACGAGGGAATTCCTACAACGTACTTTAAAACCATCACATTGATTGTTGACAAAATGTTTAAATACTATTAAAATTAAAAATTATTTGAAGATAGTTAACAAGAGTAAAAAACTTAATAATTTGAGGCTATGATTGCTATGGGTCACACTATAGCAGGAGCAGCTTCTGGAGAGACCGCTGGAATTTAAGCGGCGCCGAAGGGTTCACAATCTCAGGCAAAAGGACAGAAGAGTACTGAATATTTATTTGTTATGCTGATAATCGTTAGCATGATAAATATTATTTGTTATTCTTAGACCTAAGAGATTGGAGGACATCCAATCTCTTTTTTTTGTTTTAGAAAAGAAGAAAGAGCAGTCACTCATAAAGTTAATGGGTAAAATTATTGCTCATCGTTTCACATTAAAGAATCGTTTTTAAGGAGGAGTTAGGTTTGGCACAACAAGAATTAAAGAGAGATTTAAAAAATCGGCATGTTCAACTAATCGCAATTGGCGGAACCATTGGTACCGGATTGTTCTTAGGATCAGGTAAAGCGATACAACTGGCAGGCCCATCCATCATCTTTGCTTATTTAATCGTAGGTATCGCCGTATTTTTTGTTATGAGGGCCCTAGGGGAACTTCTTTTGTCTAAAGCAGGTTATCAATCTTTTACAGACATTGCCGAAGATTATCTTGGGCCTCGGGCAGCGTTTGTAACCGGATGGACCTATTGGTTTTGCTGGATTATGGTTGCTATGGCTGATGTGATTGCAGTTGGTTTATATGTACAATATTGGTTTGATATTCCACAATGGATACCTGCCATCATCTGTTTAATCATTATATTAGGACTGAATCTATTAACGGTAAAGCTTTTCGGAGAGTTAGAGTTTTGGTTTGCTTTGATAAAAGTAATAACGATTCTCGTATTAATTGGCATTGGGGTTATTTTGCTCGTGATGGGATTCAAGACCGATGTTGGAACGGTTACGGTTCAAAACCTTTGGCAACATGGAGGACTTTTTCCAAACGGCGTTTCAGGTTTCTTACTTTCCTTCCAAATGGTCGTCTTTGCCTATGTCGGTGTGGAATTAGTGGGTGTATCAGCAGCGGAAACAGCCAATCCAGAAAAAAATATCCCATCGGCGATTAATAAAATTCCTGCAAGGATTTTATTCTTCTATGTTGGTGCTCTGATTATCTTATTATGTGTGAACCCATGGACAGAGCTAAATGCTGCAGAAAGTCCTTTTGTTAAAACGTTTGGTTTAGTCGGAATTCCGGTTGCAGCAGGAATTATTAATTTTGTCGTCTTAACTTCAGCCGCTTCTGCTTGTAACAGCGGGATGTTTTCAACAAGCCGGATCCTGTTTAATTTAGGGAAAAATGACCAGGCGCCATCCAAGTTTGCAAAACTGAATAAAAATTATGTACCAAGTAATGCTTTATGGGTATCCGCACTTGTCGTATCAGTAGGCGCTCTATTGAGCAAACTTATTCCGGAACAAGCTTTTGGTATCGTGACAACGATTAGTGCAATTTGTTTTATTTGGGTTTGGGGTGTCATTCTCATATGTCATTTAAGGTACAAGAAAACACAGCCACAATTGCATAAAAAGTCAACATTTAAAGCACCATTCACACCATTTAGTAATTATGCTGTCTTAGCGTTGTTTGCCATGATACTCATCATTATGCTGGTTGCTGAAGAAACACGTCCTGCTTTATTGTTGACACCTCTATGGTTTCTTCTATTATTTACTTTGTATTCAAATAGAAGAAAAAAGGAAAAAGATATCAAACTATCAGCATAGGAGCAAGCATAGCGGAGCGCTTTTCACATTGTGATCTATGACCCATAATGGACAGTTTAATATAAGAGCGATTAAATTTATTAAACGGGGAACCGTACCATAAGAGAAGCCATTACTAATTTACAGGATAAAAGTCAGCCCCTTAACACTTTTTTTAAATAAAAGGGAGCCCGTTTTAATAAAACTAGGGCTCCCTTCTATTTTAAGCGTAACCTATTTGCAATGGATTATCATAAACCACCCTACTCAACGGAAACTCTTCTAATTTTTAGCGAATACACCGTCAACTTCAACGGTCTTAAATATATTAATAAATGCATTTTCATCATGGGTACGGACAATTTTTTTTATTTGTGCCGTTTCGTAGCTTGTAACAACCATCATGATAATTTGTTTTTTCTCTTGGGAGTAGCCGCCGTAGCCTTCCGTGATTGTAATCCCTCGATAGACTGATTCTAGTAATTCTTTTCGTATTAACTCACCTTTTGAAGTCACTATCTGCATAGTCAATTTTATATGATCCGTGTGGATGGTATCAATCATCTTACCAGTTAAATAGATAGACAAAAGCGTGTATAAGGCAATATTCCAGCTAAAAACAGCTCCAGAAATAAGTACAATGATGCCGTTCATACCTGTAAGAAGAAGACCAACAGAAAGATTACTAGTTCGGGAAAGGATAATCGCAATGATATCTAGACCACCAGAAGTTCCGGAGGACTTTAAAATGATGCCGACTCCAATGCCTCCAATAATTCCTCCAAAAATGGTTGAGAGTAATATATTGTCCGTCACAGGAACTGCAGGCAACAGGTATAAGAAAACCGAAAGTGATAAAACACAAATGAGTGTATTGATCGTAATCATTTTCCCAAGTTTAAAATAGCCTAAAATCATTAATGGTAAATTAAGCAGCAGATTCATTAAGCCAATATCAAACGGAGTAATTAGCCCAATCAAGATTGCGATACCACTTATACCACTGCTCAGTATTCCATAAGGAACGAGAAAGAAATTAAAGGCAAAAGCCACGATCAACGAACCTGTGATCACAATTAAATTTTTCATTTCGACTTACCCCCTTAGAATAAAAATAGAATTATTTTTACATAAAAAAACTCGCCCCTAAATTGGGACGAGTTAGTGCTTTCTCGTCATAGATTTTATTTATTAAAAAATAATTTATCACGAGCGAAATGGCGAGTCAATATATTTTATTAGTATAATTTTAGATTGAATATTCAGAATAATAAATCTGTGGTTAAAATGCCAATACTAGATTTGATGTGTATAATATATGAAAGAATATTTGTAAATTAGCTTTGCGTCTGAGGTGAACATTATGCGGAAAATCCGTATTTATATAAACTCTATATTCAAATCTATAACGCTTCAGGTGAACTTGTAGAGGTCATTCCACAAAAGGTTGGGTTCCGAAAGTTTGAGCTTGTTGATAAAATCATGCGATTAAACGGCGAAAGAATTCTGTTCAAAGGTGTGAATCGTCATGAATTCAACTGCCGAAGAGGTCGTGCTGTTACAAAAGAAGATATGCTTTGGGATATTAAAACATTGAAACAACACAATATAAATGCTGTGCGAACATCTCATTATCCTAATCAAAGTTATTGGTACGAATTATGTGATGAATATGGAATTTATGTTATCGATGAAATGAATTTGGAAACACATGGTTCCTGGCAAAAGATGGGGGCAGTTGAACCTTCATGGAATATTCCTGGAAACAAGCGGGAATGGCAAAATATTGTTTTAGATCGTGCTGTTTCAATGGTCCAAAGAGATAAAAACCATCCATCAATATTGATCTGGTCATGTGGTAATGAGTCCTATGCAGGTGAGGTTATTCTGAATGTTACCCGTTACTTCAAGTCTGTTGATCCAAGTCGCCTAGTACATTACGAGGGTGTTTTCCATAATCGTGACTATAACGACAGTAGTGATATGGAGAGCCGTATGTATGCGAAGCCAGCAGATATTGAGGAATATTTAAACGATAATCCTGAAAAGCCTTATATAAGCTGTGAGTATATGCATGCCATGGGGAATTCTCTTGGAGGTATGGACAAATACACCGCTCTTGAAAATAAATATCCGATGTACCAAGGTGGATTTATTTGGGATTATATTGATCAAGCCCTAATAAAGAAAGACCGCTTTGGTCAAGAGTTTCTTGCATACGGAGGAGATTTTGGCGATCGTCCTACAGACTATGGATTCTGTACGAATGGAATCGTATATTCAAATCGAGAGCTATCACCAAAGATGCAGGAAGTGAAATATTTATACCAGAATATCAAGCTTAATGTTGATAAATCTGGGGTTACAATTATCAATGAAAGTTTGTTCGAAGATACATCCATCTATGATTTGGAATACATTCTATTCCTAGATGGTAAAGAATTGTATCGGAATCAGGACCAAGTGGATATCCTGCCACAAAGTGAAGGTCGAGTTGAATTTAACTTACCGGCTGAATTACTAAGTGAAGCAGGTGAATATGTCATCCATACATCCTTCAAACTAAAAGAAGAGAAGCTTTGGGGGGATGCTGGTTATGAGATTGCCTTTGGCCAATATGTGTTTGTGGAGAAACAACAAATTGCTCAAATTCCTAGTGGGAATCTAAGAGTAGCATACGGTACACAAAACATTGGTGTGCATGGTACTGATTTTACCATCATGTTTTGTCGAAAGGCTAAAAGTCTTATTTCTATGAAATATGGAGGTAGAGAGATGATTGAAGCTCCACTACTTCCACTATTCTGGAGAGCAACTACCGACAATGACAGAGGATTTTCTCAAGGGTTTACTTCAGGATGCTGGTATGCAGCTAGCCTAGCTCGTCAATCTGTTGGGTTAGAGGTAGAGGAACATAAAGACAAAGTAGAGGTTACTTTTACCTATAAATTCTCGATTCATTCAGAAATTGAAGTCAAAAACACGTTTACCGTATTTGCAGATGGAAGTGTGCGCGTTAAATCAGTCTATCATGGTGCTGAAAACCTTCCGCAAATGCCGATTTATGCAGTTTCATTCAAGGTTTCTGCGGATTACGACCAATTAGAATGGTACTCGATGGGACCTGAAGAAAATTATTCAGATCGCGCAGCTGGAGCAAGGCTTGGGGTATTTACCAATAACGTTATAGACAATTTATCGGGATATGTAAAACCGCAAGAATCTGGCAATCGCACTGGTGTACGCTGGGTAAACCTCACAAACAGTGACGGAAATGGTATTAAAATTTCTTCCACTTCTAAACCAGTAGAATGTAATTTTTCACCGTATACTGCATTTGAAATAGAGAATGCAGCTCATCACTATGAACTGCCTAATGTTCACTATACAGTTGTTACTGTAGCGGGAAAACAAATGGGCGTTGGTGGAGATGATAGCTGGGGAGCACCCGTTTATCCGGAACATCTAGTGAAAGCTGACGAAGACATGGAATTTGAATTTATGATTCAACCAATTAAATAATATAGATCGTAAAGAGCCTGAGTTAAAACTCAGGCTCTTTAC
>NZ_NPDD01000248.1 GCF_002272245.1 Bacillus sp. 7884-1
CTGATGGCTTTTTAATTATGCTTCTGCTATTTGTAGTGCGAATTGGTTTGCTAATTCCATAAAAAAAACACAGATAACTGTCGTTGGAAATATCTTATTCAATAAAAGCATTGTTATAGCTCATGTAGGAGTCCTTTGTCAATTCAACTCATATGAATGTCTGTTCCAAATTGAACCAATTGTAGTTTCCTTGCCACAGATTGGGATGCGAAATTGTCCCAAGAAGTGCTATAAAGAGCAATTCGTCCTAGTTTCATTACCTCTGTAGCCCAAGCATTGGCAACATCTAATCCGTATCCTCTTCCACGGTAAGCTTCATGTGTAAATACACTTGCTTCGTCTGCTTTTGAGGTCTGCCTTGCACTACAACAAATTGAAACAGGTCTGTTATCTTCAACTATTACAAAACAGGGCTGCTTATACTCAAAATAATCAAATATATATGGGAAAAGAGGTTTTAAAATTTCTTTGTTTTTATGAGTTACTTTAATTGCTTTCGTGTAAGTCCTGTTCCTTGCATCAGGAAACACATATGCTGGTCCAATCCATAAATTATTTACTTGTCGGTCTAAACTTAAAACCTTTATTACTTCTCCTAAATAAGCACCAGTAGTTGTCCCAATAATTTGTTCTAACCGCTCTACAATGCTCTCATTCAACGAATTTTGAAACCTTACTATACTTCCCACTCTAGTGGCACCAATAAAAATTCTTGGTGCATCAGCGTATGGTGGTTCATTCACGACTGTCATTCGATTATCAGTATCATGTCTAAATAACACATTGACATGATGTTCCATCAATTCAAAATCAGATAACATATAATTCCTCCAAAAAAATCATCTTCAATCCAATATTCAAGATGCCGTTGGCACTTCCCTGCTTATTAAACAAAAATGATTTATTTGTTGAATTTATTCCTTTACCTCTAGCAAGTCATTTCGAATAAGGGAAATGTCTTCCATAATTTTGATACATGTGGTAATCTTTACAAGAAAGCTGAATATAGTGTTTTAGTAGTCTACTAGGGGTGTCCAATGGCTTGGACTGAGAGAAGAAGGCAAATTTCTTCGACCCTCTGAACCTGATCTGGGTGATACCAGCGTAGGGAAGTAGTGTCAAAGTTATGCGCTTTTAATGTGCAGGTTTTGACTACTTTTTTATGGCAGTTCCAGGTTCTGAATTTCATTCAGGGCCTTTTTTATTGTCTAAAACTACGTTGTAACTCTTCATCCGGCACACAAAAAAGGAGGAAGTTACATGCAAAAGCAAGAAGAAATGAAAATGGATTTAAAATCACAGTTTACAGGAAGTAAAAAGGTATATGTACAAGGATCTAGGCTAGATATTCAGGTGCCAATGCGAGAAATTTGCTTAGGTTCTACTGTTAGTACCTTTGGTCAGGAAGAAAATGAACCTGTACGAGTGTACGACACAAGTGGTCCTTATACGGACTCAACATACACCGTTGACATTAGAAAAGGATTGCCTGCAGTCCGTAAGACTTGGATAGAAGAACGTAAAGATATAGAAAGATATGAGGGTAGAGATATTAAGCCAGAGGATAATGGCTTAAGTGCTGAAGATCCACGTGCAAACATAGAATGTTTTCCGAATGTTAACAAAAGCCCATTACGTGCAAAAAAAGGCCGCAATGTAACACAAATGCACTATGCGAGAAAGGGTATGATCACTCAGGAGATGGAGTATATTGCCTTACGTGAGAATATGGAACCTTCTTTTGTACGAGATGAAGTGGCAAAAGGGAGAGCTATTATCCCAGCAAATATAAATCATCCAGAATGTGAGCCAATGATTATCGGGCGGAATTTCCATGTGAAAATAAATGCAAATATCGGGAATTCTGCAGTAACCTCTTCTATTGAGAAGGAGATTGAAAAAATGACATGGGCAACTCGTTGGGGTGCTGATACGATAATGGATTTATCTACAGGGAAAAATATTCATACGACAAGGGAATGGATTATTAGAAATTCACCAGTACCAGTTGGAACAGTGCCAATTTATCAAGCGCTTGAAAAGGTAAATGGGGTAGCAGAGGACTTAACTTGGGATGTGTACCGCGATACATTAATTGAGCAAGCAGAACAAGGTGTTGATTACTTTACGATTCACGCAGGGGTATTATTACGCTATATTCCAATGACCGCAAAGCGTACTACAGGTATTGTCTCACGTGGTGGTTCTATTCTTGCTCAATGGTGCTTAGCTCACCACATGGAAAACTTCTTGTATACACACTTTGAAGAAATATGTGAGATTTTAAAAGAGTATGATATATCTGTTTCTCTTGGGGACGGCCTAAGACCTGGGTCAATTGCGGATGCAAATGACGAAGCGCAGTTTGCTGAGCTTGAAACATTAGGGGAATTAACAGATATTGCTTGGAAGCATGATGTGCAAGTAATGATTGAAGGCCCAGGACATGTACCTATGCAAATGATAAAAGAAAATGTTGATAAGCAAATGGAAATTTGTAAAGAAGCACCATTTTATACATTGGGTCCATTAACGACAGACATTGCCCCTGGGTACGATCATATTACATCGGCAATTGGTGCAGCCATGATTGGTTGGTTCGGTACAGCTATGCTGTGTTACGTAACGCCGAAAGAGCATCTGGGATTACCAAACAAGGATGATGTACGTGAAGGGGTTATTACCTATAAAATTGCTGCACATGCTGCTGATTTAGCAAAGGGACATCCTGGGGCGCAGATCCGTGATAATGCCTTATCGAAGGCACGCTTTGAATTCCGTTGGAACGACCAATTTAATTTATCACTTGATCCAGAAAGGGCACGAGAGTACCACGATGAGACACTTCCAGCTGAAGGAGCTAAAACAGCACATTTCTGTTCGATGTGCGGCCCGAAGTTCTGCTCAATGAGAATTTCCCATGACATTCGAAATATGGCTAATGAAAAGGGGGGTTCCGAGGAACGTTTAATTGATGAAGGTATGAAGGAAAAAGCAAAGGAATTTGTAAAGGATGGATCCAAAATCTATCGATAAATGTACCTGTGTACCAGGGGGACGGTTCTGATGGCTTTTTTTTTCTCTTTGGGATTCTTAGTAAAAAGATTTCTATTCTTCCACTAGATCCAAATTAATCGGGTATTAGGGTTTCCAAAGAAAGCACTTGAATTCAAGTGCTTTCTTTTTTCTGCGGATTAGGTGTTTTGATACAATCCAACCTCTTTTTTATATGAATTTCTTCTTCAACAAACCTGTCAGCTTAACAAGCAACTTTAATAGTGTTTTGTTTCTGGCATTTTTACATCTGTTATTACATTAATTAATGCTTCATTTACCCACACGTAAAAACTTCAATAATTCAAATGCTAAAGTGCTTTGCCAGTTCAACGGGATGAGGACTGGTCATTGCTTCAGACATAATACAAAAACCCGCCGCACCTGCTCCTAGTATTTCTTTAACGTGAGTTCTTTTGATTCCGCCAATGGCATATACCGGAATACTGACCGAATCGCATACATCTTTCAGGAAGGAGAGTCCTCTCGGAGGTACTCCCTTTTTACTATCTGTTGGAAAAATATGACCTGCAATTAAACGGTCAGCCCCTAAGGATACAGCCTCTTTTGCTTCCTTTACTGAATGGACAGATGCACCAATCACGCTAAATGAACACAAATCACGTTGATATTTTCTTAAATTCGACATGGATAAATGAATATTGGCTAGTCCTAGTTCAGCTGCTGCAGAAATATTTTGATTGATGATAAACGGGACATCATGATACTGACAAATTTCGTTCATTTGAAAGGCTAAAGCTTTAAATTCATGAAGCCCTAAGTCTTTTTCCCTTAGCATGATGGCATGAGGCTTTCCCTTTGCTAATTGCTGAATTCTCTCCAGAAAATCCTCCTGGCAAAGCCTTCGATTGGTAATATGAATGAGCATGCGTTCACCTAAACCCTTATATAGTCTGTATAGACCGGCTGCAGACCTTTCTGGACAATCATGTCGTGAACTTCTTTAACGATTCTTTCATCGGAAATTTCAAACTGCTGGTCGCCTTTTTGTTCTTCTACATGACCGCCCACGCCAACATTCACACCTGCCGACATTTTCGTCGCCACCATGCCGGCAGTATGGTCACGGAATCCCGGTCTTTCCCGGGTGGAAATCGTAATTCCTGCAAATGGCATAAACAGGCGGTAAGCAAGCATCACTTGTAAAAGCTGCTTTTCGTGCACGTCTTTTGAATTATTATCTGCATTGTTAATATATGGACGTATCCGTGGGACGGAGAAACCAACTTCAGCATGCGGATACTTTTGTTGAATCAATTTTGCATGCAAGCCGGCCGCGAGGGCATCCTTGCGAAAATCATCTAGTCCAAGCAGCGCACCGAAGGAAACGCCGCGCATGCCGCCTAATAAAGCCCGCTCCTGTGCATGAAAACGGTAAGGGAAAATTCGTTTCGAGCCCCATAGATGAACCTGCTCATATTTATCGGGATTATAGGTTTCCTGATAAACGGACACAAAATCAGCGCCGCATTCCCTTAGAAACGCGTATTCGTCTACATTTAATGGGTAGATTTCTATTCCAACCGTTTTAAAATATTTGGTTGCCAGCTTAATCGTATTCCCGATATATTCAACATCTGATTTATAGCGGGATTCACCGGTAAGGAGTAAAATCTCTTCTAAACCCGTAGCGGCAATCGCTTTTAATTCATCTTCAGCCTCATTTGGATGAAGGACAGCTCGTTGAATTTTATTGGTTGCTTTAAAACCGCAATAGACACATTCATTTTCACAATAATTCGCAATATATAAAGGTGTAAAAAGCGTGATACTGTTCCCGAAGTGCTTCTTTGTTTTCTCCATTCCTTTCCGAGCCATCTCTTCTAAATATGGCAGCGCGGCAGGGGAAAGAATCACTCCAAAGTCCTCCAAAGATAAATGCTCTTTGCTTAAGGCTCTCTCAACATCATGTCCTGTGTATAGATTATAATTATATTTTTCTACCGTTTTTAACACCTTGTCCATTAAATCAGATGGTATGATTTCCATACCTTCCTGATACTGCATATGGTCAACTTTTTTTCTTCTCATCTCGTATTAATCCTCCAAAAATCCTGTTAATGGACTAGATGCTTCAGCTTTATAATCAAGTACTCTTCCTAAACCGGCTAAATAGGCTTCACGGCCAGCTTTTATCGCGTGTTTAAAAGCGCTTGCCATCATGGATACATTATTCGCTGTCGCAACGGCCGTATTACACATGACCGCCGCAGCCCCCATTTCCATTGCTTCGCATGCTTGAGACGGGCGTCCGATACCGGCATCAACAATAATAGGTAAGTCGATTTCATCAACTAAAATCTGAATGAACTCCTTTGTACATAGGCCTTTGTTGCTTCCAATCGGAGCACCTAAAGGCATGACCACAGCAGCCCCTGCATTGACTAGGGCTCTTGCCGCATATAGATCCGGGTACATATAAGGCATCACAATAAATCCTTCTTTAGCCAGCAATTCGGTTGCTTTAACAGTTTCTTGATTATCAGGCAGTAAGTATTTCGAATCAGAAATTACTTCCAATTTGATAAAATCCCCGCAGCCTAGTTCCCTTGAAAGACGGGCGATTCTTACAGCTTCCTCTGCCGTTCTTGCTCCTGAAGTATTTGGCAGCAGGGTAATATTGTTCGGAATATAATCCACAATATTCTCTTCGCCGCCTGTATTCGCTCTTCTTAGGGCTAGAGTGACAATTTCAGCTTCTCCATATTCAATAACGGCTTTCATAAAATCGAGTGAAAATTTACCTGACCCAAGAATAAAACGAGATTGAAACTCGTGTCCGCCAATCGTTAATCTATCTTTTAATAATGTCTCTTGCATGCTAAAAATCCTCCTTATACTTCTTCCTGTCCTACTAATAATCGTAGAATCATATTAGCTTGATGGCCGGCACAAATTTGCACTCTTGGTGCCATTAAACCTCTGCCAACCCTTGCTTCATTTTCTAAATCTCCGCATAGATATAATTGTTTCATTGGCCTCCTTGTCTGTATTAAATTAGAGCTGTCATAGCCTGCCATTCCGGAACCGGATACAATTTTACAATCGGGGAGCTGCTCCAATGCCGTATTAACCAGCATTGCTTTGGCATTCGGTTTGTCAAAAGCCTCACAAATGACATCGTAGCGTTCAAACAGTTCCTTAACATTTTCCTCTGAAATTCTAGTCATTCTTGTCTCGACTGTAATAAATGGATTAATCTCTTCTATCTGCTCTTTAAGAGCGGTTGTCTTTGGCATTCCCAGATGTCTTATGTAATAGCTTTGCCGGTTAAGATTACTAGGCTCAACAATATCAAAATCAACTAGTAACAGTTTGCCAACACCAATTCTCGCCAGCATGATCGCAATATTAGATCCAAGACCGCCTAAACCTGCGATGGCAACTTTTCCTTCTTTTACCTTCTGGTGGACGTATGGAGTATGCCTAGCCATCATCAAGCTTTCTAATTCTTCTTCTTCTGGCATGATGCCTTTTCGAATAATAGAGAGAATATCATGTTCATCTAAGGGTGAATCATGATCAATTTGAAATCCGTTTAAAATAACAATATCATCAGGATTTCCTATACTTTCTCTTACTTGGAATGCCGTCTGAAAAGTTGTTTCCTGTTCTTTTCCATTGATGATCATTTTCATGATGGTCAACCTCCTCCAACAAATCTAACAATTTCTAAAGTATCTTCTTCTTTAAGAATTAAATTCTTATATTCTACTTTAGGAACAATCTTTCTATTGCATTCAACTGCAATTTTTGTTAAATCAAAGTTTCTTAATGTTAAATAATCATATAAAGTTTGATCCTTCTCTACTGTCTCAATAGCCCCGTTTACCTTCACTTTTTCCACTTCCTTTCTCATTTTTAACAAAAAAAAGCACAAAAAAGGTAACACCCTTTCGGTGGTGCTCCCCATTTTGTGCTTCGTTTTATTAAATATTTAACAAAATTATATAATAATTATGTAACTAAGTCTATAAGAGATTTGTTGTCCATGGGTGTCCATGGGGACGGTTCTGATGGCTTTTTCTCTTCGGGATTCTTCGTAAAATAAGATTTCTCTGGTATAGCAGCGGTCATGAAAAATGTAGACGGCTGTAATCATTTGGCGGTTAAATTGGGGAAGAACCGTAGGAACCTTCCCGATGGGACGGCAGGGAAGAATGTTCTAGAACAAGAAAACCATCCTGCGCCGTAGAAAGCATAAGAGTGGTTCAATAAAAATAACCTAGATAACCATCATCCTGACGGTGGAGGATGCATGGAGAAGTGTGTTAATCCACTTCCCATGTCCATGTATACACAAAATTATTCCAGTTGAGAAGGGAGTGTAGAGCTTCCCGTGAACTTTTACTCCCCGGTTATGTTCGAGGATTAATCGGTTTTTAGATAATAGGTTTTTAGAAAATAATAAATTAATTTATGTTCACTATCGAGTAATTTTCAATCTGCTCATATGTTAGTCCATTTACCGACAATTATTTTGCCTGAGGCAATAGAGAAAGCTTTACATAACGGGATTTGTTCCATTTTTACTCAAACGTTTAATTAGTAAGCTATTTTGGGAGAACCTGTTACTAATTGTAGAAAGTCATTTTTGTTGGAGATCTTTGAGGTTTTTTCGAAGGAAGCACGGCTTGTCCTCGACAAAAGATTCTCTTGAAATGATGCTAGAGTTCGTTTTTCAAAAGGGTTTGTGGGACTTTTAATCAAACGTTTGTTTAGGGCGAAAGGTGTTGGAACTGGGAGGATTTTAAGATGTAAATTATTCTAAAAGCTTTGCTGGTTCCAAGCATATTACTAGGCAACTGCGTGGAAACAGAGACACAGATTATGTAGAACAGATTGAGAACTAATGCATTAAACATTGTAATAAGAATAAACAAAATAACAGATATTAAACTCAGTTAAATTGTCGCACGAAACTCGTTGTCAGAATGGTGTACTAAGTGGTAGCCTATTTGTAATCTGCTTTTGGGGGAGGGAAACCTAGTGATAACAATAACAGGGACACAAACAGAGGCAAAGGTATTTTCCAATTATCCGCAGGAAACGGCGATTGAGCAAATACAGGAGCTATGTAATCAAGCTTTTTTAAAGGATACAAAGATTAGTATTATGCCAGACTATCATGCTGGAAAAGGCTGTGTGATTGGAACAACCATACAGTTAAAGGATAAGGTAGTCCCTAACCTTGTTGGTGTCGATGTCGGCTGCGGCGTCCTGACCGTCAAGCTTCAAAATATAAAGCTTGATTTTAACAAGCTTGATAACGTCATTCGAACTTACGTCCCAAGCGGAAATGAGCTCCATTCAGATGAGACGGCAAGATTTATTAACACGAATTTTCCAGCCACAGAAGAGTTTAAGGCTGAGCATATACTGAGTCAGAATAAAAGTCTTTATAGCGTGGGAACGCTTGGGGGCGGGAATCATTTCATCGAAGCCTCTGTTGATACCGAGGGCAGTCACTATTTAACGATCCATACTGGCAGCCGGTATGTTGGGGCAAAGATTGCTACCTACTATCAAAAAGTAGCAATCTCAAAGCTTCGTCAACATGATTTAACCGAAATGATTGAACAATTGAAAGCTGAGGGACGAGAAAGAAAAATCCAAAAGGCCATTCAAGTATACAAAGAAAAGAATCCAGTAATTCCAAATGATTTAGCGTATTTGGAAGGTGAGGACTTTCATAATTACATGCATGACATGAAAATAGCGCAGGCATTCGCAAAAGCAAACCGCGAAGAAATTGCAAGAGCCATCATCGACAATATGGGATTTGAGGAGATTGATCGGTTCGATACGGTGCACAATTATATTGATACGGAGAACTTGATTTTACGAAAAGGTGCTGTTTCTGCGCAAAAGGGAGAACGGCTCATAATTCCGATTAACATGAGAGATGGTTCCATTTTGGCGGTGGGTAAAGGGAATGAGGATTGGAATTTTTCAGCACCACATGGAGCAGGCCGTGTCTTGAGTCGTACAAAAGCAATGAAAACCTTAAAGATGGACGACTTTCATAAAACGATGGAGGGTGTCTGGACGACATCCGTTTCCGAAGAAACGCTTGATGAAGCGCCAATGGCCTATAAGCCGATGAATGAAATCCTAGAAAAAGTCGAAGAAACATCCGAGATTATTTCCTTTATCAAACCCGTCTATAACTTCAAAGCCAGTGAAAAATATATACCTGGAAGATATAAAAAATCATAGTGTTATTAGTTGAGAGACTTCTTTTAGTCTCTCATTTTTTGCTGTCCATGGGTGTCCATGGGGACGGTTCTGGTGGCATTTATGTAAATAGGCTTCTGCGTTTTGGTAGCAGTCACGAACGTTATATTTTAAAAGAATTGAGGATTTAAATGGCCTTTTCTGTCCAGTCTGGTTATGTATCTACATCTAGGCACATTCTAGAAATCCCTCGATATGCAATCTATTCATTATTTACGAAGGAGGATTTTATCTATATTCTCTAGAAAACGATAGATGTTTCTAATTAATAAGAAGGTGCTGGGCACATTCCGTTTCTTGTTTTTTCTTCCGTTATTAAGTGTTTTATGTAATGGTAGATTAAGAAGGTTAATATAAATGGGTAATAACTCTGGCTTAAGGGAGAGAGAACTAGATGGAAAAGAAGTTTATGATTAAACATCCGACATTAGAAGATGCTCAAGCCATTACGGATTTGGTGGCATTGTGTGATATCGAGGATATCGGTGAACCGGATATTACATTGTCTGATGTACTTGATATGTGGAATTCCATTCCAATTGAAACAGATGCATGGATTGTCCTTTCTGCAACGAACGAAATCATTGGGTATGGTTTTGTTGAGGTAACAGGGGCTAACAGAATGGATACCTGTGTATTTGTCCACCCACAATTTAAAAATCAAGGAATTGGTTCACTTTTAATTAAAATTGTGGAGGAGCGTGCCCATGTTCTAGCTAATGGGAAGGATGGTAAGCAAAAGTTAATGAACCAAATTTCTTTTACCAATACTGCTGCTAGAAAATTGATTGAGGATCGGGGATATCAATTCAGCAGGCTATATGAACGAATGAAAATCGAGTTAGAAGAGCAGCCAAACCAACACCATTTACCAGAGGGGATAACGTTACGACCTTTTCAGCCTGATCATGATGAAGAAACGCTATTCACACTATACGACGAAACATTCCGGGATGCATGGGGGTATACCAAGAAAGATTTTTCTACATGGATTTCTCAAAAAAAGGGAGACGGTTACGATCCAAGCCTATGGTTTATTGTATGGAAGGATGCTAAGCCAGTAGGATTCCTCATGAGCAGAATGCAGGAGGATGGATTATTTATTGATTTATTAGGTGTAAAACGTGAATATAGAAAACATGGAATCGGGAAGGCGTTGCTACTACATACATTTGGAATCGCTCACCAACGTAATCAAAAAACGATTCTTTTGTATGTAGACAGTGATAGCCTAACAAATGCAAACCGCTTATATCAACAAGTGGGGATGAGGCCACATTCACAAACAGCGGTTTATATGAAGGAACTTTGATCTTTTGGTTCCAGGGGTTTCCAGGGGGACGGTTCATATGGTAATCGTTATAACTAAAAGCCAGGAGAACCGTCCCCATTGAACACATTGAACACCCATTGAACACAGAGTTATCTGGATTATTAAATGTCCTTCTTGTAGTATACTTATATGCTTTACTGACAACCAAGATTTAGGAGGACAAGATTTGTATAAACTAGTAGCAATCGATATTGATGGAACGCTGATGAATGACCGAAAAGAAATTACAAAAGAAGTAAATGACGCCATTCAAGCTGCTAAGGCAAAAGGCGTTAAGGTGGTCATCTGTACGGGAAGGCCAATTGTCGGTGTTCAATCAATTATCGAGGAATTGAAATTAAATGATGAAGAGGACTATGTGATTACCTTTAATGGTGCTCTTGTGCAAAATACATACTCCAAGGATGTATAATCCCAAATTACCTTAGCATATGAAAACTTGAAAGAACTAGAATGGTGAGAAGCTAGAATTAGTAGAAAGATAAGTGAATATAGCAAGAGGAGAACGAAAAAGAGGGGTATTTTCAATCACTAAACTGAGTAAGTGAGTGGTTCGCCGCTCTCTTTTTTTTGGAAAAGTTTCATTTTCCTTTATTTAAATAGGATTGCTAATCGGTAATTACTGAAAAGAGTGTGATTTGCCCCTCACCCCATACACCTAACAAAGGGGTTCATCCGCTATTTTATCAAGCGTTTGATTAGTAGAATTGGAGTTAACTAATCGTTTGATTAGAATTGCATTCGTGCTGTTAATACTGCGTTTGATAATCTAGGAGTGTAACCAAAAAATTTATTTTTGCGTCAATAAAAAAACTATTTGCTATATGAGAACCCTTACACTATAATAAACCTATACTTAATTCGTTCAATGAAAGAAGTAAGTTTTGAGTATTAATTCAGTGATTGCTTGAGGTGAAATCAATTGCGTGTCCTTAGGAACGGCAGTAAAGAACTTATAAAAGATATTAATCGTTTTAAAGTATTAAATATTATTCGAGAGCAGCAACCTATCAGTAGGATCGAAATTTCAAAGCAGTGTGATTTGGGCGTTTCAACGCTTACCTATATTATTGAGGATTTAACGAGTCAAGGCTTGATCCATGAGGCTGGTGAATCCACTTCTACTGGCGGCAGAAGGGCTAAATTGATTGAATTCAATAAAGATTATGGATCAATGATCAGCATTAAAATTGAAGAGAAGCAGCTTCTGCTGGCTCTTACGAACATGAATGCAGAAATTATTGACGTTATTAAGGTGCCCATTCATAAGTACTCTACACCAGAAGCCGTTATCGATATTATTGTCGATCAGATACCTATGATTCTTACGAAGAATAATAAAGAAATCTCAACCTTACTTGGTATAGGCATTTTATCTTCAGGCTTAATTAATCGTCATGAAGGAATTATTATCCGATCAACGATGTTAGGCTGGAATAATGTTCCGATTGCTGACATGTTAAGAGCAAAGTTTCCTAATATTCAAATCTTTGTCGATAAGAACATTAATGGATTCACGCTTGCCGAGTTATGGAAGGGAGAGGGGCAGGAGAGTAATGACTTTCTTGTAGTATCTGTAGGGGCTGGTATCGGGCTGACAGTTGTGATTGGACGTAAAATTAATTATGGTTCGATCGGCGGAGCTGGGGAATTTGGTCATACTACGATCGAAGTAAATGGATATCCTTGTCATTGTGGACAAAATGGCTGCCTAGAGATGTATGCATCAGAGTTCTTTTTCGAAAATAAAGGAAAAGATTTACTTTCCCACTATCCAAATACTTCACTTGAGAATTTCTCTTTCTCTGAAGTGGCCAAACAAACAGAACTTGGAGATGAACTTGCTATCCTATTGATGAAAGAAATGAGTCAATATCTTGGTTATGGAATTAGAAACCTTATCAACACCCTTAATCCTGACAAGATTGTGATGGCTGGTGAAGGAATGAAGTATAGTCATTTATTTTTAGATGATGTCTGTCACATTTCTCAAGAAAACTTTTTTTCAAAAGTAGATATTCAAACAAAAATTGTTCCTTCCAGATTACGAGATAATGAATGGCTGGTTGGAGGAGCTTTACTTGCTATTAATCATCTATTCCAGGAACCAATCTATGAGGGAATGGAAGTTAAAGGATTATAGGGGGGGTAATGCAGCATGGTTGGAATGACAAGAAAGAAAACCTTGTTTTGGCTCTGTATTTTTTTAATACCGAATTTACTGGGTTTTCTAATTTTTATTGGTACTCCTATACTATCGTCATTAGTCATCAGCTTTACGAATTGGGATTTGGTAGGGTCCATTCAATTCACAGGTGTTGAGAACTATATTCGACTAGTAAAGGATCCAGGCTTTTGGTCAGCTTTTAAAAATACCTTCTTATTTATTATAGGCTATCTGCCCTTGGTCATGGTACTTGGGCTCGCTAGTGCCTTATTACTAAATCAAAACATGCGATTTCGGGCATTGTTTCGAGCTGTGTATTTTTTACCGGTCGTGACGAGCTGGGTGGCTGTTTCGCTTGTATGGAAATGGCTTTACAATCCAAGCTATGGATTAATCAACTATTTATTATCTCTAGTGGGGGTCACAGGACCCGAGTGGTTAAATGATCCCAAAACGGCGATGCTGGGTATTATTCTTACTAGTGCCTGGAAGGACATCGGATTTATTATGGTACTCTTCTTAGGCGGGTTGCAGAATATCTCTCCGTCGTACTATGAAGCGGCTTCGATTGATGGGGCGAATAAATTGCGTAAGTTTTGGAGCATTACCTTGCCGCTTTTAACACCGACCACCTTCTTTGTTACGATTATTTCTTTGATTAATTCGTTTCAAGTGTTTGACCAAGTTATGATTATGACGGCAGGCGGACCCGGCGGTGCTACCACTGTACTAGTACAAAATATTTATAATCATGCCTTCCGTTATTTTGAAATGGGATACGCATCTGCCATGAGCTGGGCTCTATTCCTTGTTATATTCATATTCACGCTGATTCAAATGAAGCTGCAGAAAAAGGGGGAAAATTAGGTGGAAAACATCGTAAATAAAAAGCAAATAAATCCCCCTAGGCTGATAAAAAAGATACTTTTTTATACGGCTTTAACTGTAGGAGCTTTCATCATGTTACTTCCTTTTTTGTGGATGGTTTCTACTTCCTTTAAATCGGGTAATACAACCATGGTTCTTCCGCCTGAGTTTATTCCGAAGCAGCCAACAGTAGAAAACTATCAAACCGTTTCACAGATGTTTCCAATGATTCAGTTTCTGGGAAACTCCTTTCTTGTTGCCGTCCTAACTACAGTAGGACAAATAGTTCTTAGCTCTATGGCAGCCTATGCTTTTGCGAGAATGCAATTCAGAGGAAGAGATAAGCTGTTTTTGCTATATCTGGCCACGATGATGGTACCTTCTCAGGTAACGATGATTCCTCAATTCATTTTAATGAAAGAATTAGGATGGTTAGACACCTATCAGGCACTTATTGTCCCAGGGATGTTTGGCGTATTTGGCACGTTTTTAATGCGCCAGGCGATGTTAAGTGTTCCGAAGGAGTTAGAAGAGGCTGCCTTTATGGATGGAGCGAATCACTTTCAAGTTTTTTCGAAGGTATGTCTGCCATTAGTAAAACCAACGATCGCAACACTCGGAATTTTCACGTTTATGTCTTCCTGGAATAATTTCTTGTGGCCGTTGATTGTAACAAGTTCAGAAGAATTAGCGACATTGCCTTTAGGGTTATCACTCCTTCAAGGCCGCTGGGCAACTGACTGGAGTTTAATGATGGCTGGAGTGGTCATTAGCGTGATTCCTATTTTAGTGGTTTACCTTTTCGCTCAAAAATACTTTATTCAGGGTATGACAATGAGCGGAATGAAAGAATAAAAACAAATATACGCTAGGAGAGGTTAAGATGAAAATTAGAAGATTGTTGGTATTATCAATTATTGCTTTACTAGTTTTTGCTCTTGCAGGTTGTTCTTCTTCAAAAAATTCTGACGAGGCTAATGGAAAAACAGTCATTAATTACTTTAGCTTTTCGGCAACACCTGACCATGAAACACAATTAAATGAAATGATTAAAGCCTTTGAGGCGAAAAATCCTAACATTAAAGTGAAAACTGAATTAGCTGCTTATAATGATTACTTCACAAAATTACAGACTCGTATTGCTGGCGGCAAGGCTCCAGATGTATTTGAATTAAATTATGAAAACTTCGTCGAGTATGCCTCAAAAGGTACACTTGTAGATCTATCAGGGTATATCAAGGATGACAAAGATTTTAAACCAGAACAATTAAATCAACAGGCGTTTAAAGCTTATCAATATGATGGAAAACAATATGGAATGGTCGAAAGCTTCTCTAATGTACTGACATTCTATAATAAAGATTTATTTGATCAAGCAGGAGTTGCCTATCCAACAGCAGATTGGAAATGGGCGGATGAACTCGACGCTGCGAAAAAATTAACAGATAAGAACAATAAAGTATGGGGTACTTTCGCTCCAGTTACAATGAATGAATTCTTTAAAATTGCAGCACAAAATGGCGGGCAAATTTTTGATAACGATGGAAATATCGCGATCAATAGCCCTGAAAATTTAGAAGCATTAAATTACATGGTGGATAAAGTAACAAAAGATCAAATTTCTCCAACACCTGCTGATCTGTCTGGTCAGTCACCGGAGGATTTGTTTAAAAGCGGAAAATTAGCGATTCTTCATACTGGAATCTGGATGTTTGATGCGTTTAAGGATCTTCCGTTTAAGTGGGATGTACAGCTTGAAGCAGGCAACACTAAGCAGGCACACCATTTCTTCGCAAACGGACTTGCGGTTTCGAAGGATTCTAAACAGAAGGAAGCAGCATACAAATTTGCTTCATTTATGAGTGCAAGTGAAGAGGTTGCAAAAATTCGCGTAGATTCAGCATGGGAATTACCAGCAATTACGAATCAAGATATTTTGAATCCTTACTTAGAAAAAAATCCTCCACAAAACAGGAAGGCTGTATTTGAAGCATTAGATTCTTTAGTACTGCCGCCTGTTGTAGAGAACTGGAGTAAGATTAGTGACGCAACAAACAAACAATTCGAACAAGCTTTGAATGGTGAGAAGTCAACAAAAGAAGTATTAGAGTCGTTGGAATCTGAATATAAGCAAATACTGAATAAATAATACTTTCTCAATAAAATGAAAAAAGGATATAAGTGGTTCCGACACTTATATCCTTTTGTATAAAAGGGAGACTATCATGAAACAATCAAAGGATTTTATTCGTTTACTATCTGTCTATCTTGAACAATTAAAAGGAAATAGTATAGAAGTAGAAACTTTTCTAGTCGATCATCAGCCTGATTTGCAGCGGGATTCTTTTTTCACTATTTCAACGTGGGTATGGATCCTGCAAAAGCAAATTTCACTTCAACCAAATAATCCCCCATTATTATCGATTGATTATATTCCATTTACAGAGTATTTATGTGAACAATGGTCAAAACCATATCCAAGTATATGGGGGGAAGATAGAACAGATATCTATCTATCAAATATAGCTATGGCCTATGCTGCGCTTCTTGAAACGAAGAATGTCAGAAACCATTCCATGGTACAGAAGACGATGACGGAAATTAGAGATTATGTATTCAGTCATTTACTGTCAGGCGATTCTGTCTTAAATGGGACTAATGAAAGAAGCCTATCTGTTGACCAACTGATAGCGGTTATGCCGTATGGATTATTTTCACCGGAGGACTTGGTTGTGGTTGAAGCTGTTCAGAGAATGTCTTTGCAATTAGCGAATGAAAACGGTTTATTGCCATTTGTAGGTGCAAGGAATCCATCTTCTGCGGCCGCGGCTATGTTTGCCCTCTATTATTTAGAAAAATCGGATCGTGAAAAGGCACTCTATTATTCGCAAATGGCTCGGAAAGAAAATGAGTCGGATGAATTAGCCGATGTCATCTTAGAAATCTATGATTTTTATGCAGCGGAAGGTAACTTGGAAAAAAACAAAATTGTTCATACGCCATATGGACATGGAAATGTGTACATTCCACAACTAACAGAGAGAATTCCCCATTCTCCAGCATTAGATGAGTACCTTCAGTTAACTTGTCAGGTTATGACGGATGAGACGGTAGAATCTGTTGTCGTGAAGATAGAAAACGAATCGAAAACATGGAAGCATGAAGAAGTATTAAAACCAATGGTAAAAAATAATACGCAAGTATACGAAAACAAGTTATCACCACTTCCGTCTCATGAGAGCTATCAGTATAACTTTGCTGCCACCCTTAGCAGTGGAAAACAGGTGGTGTCAGATTACTATGAGGTTTCAACCCTAGAAAATCATAGAGTTGAACAGTTCCATTTAATTAAACAAACTGATAGTGAGCTTTTACTAGCGTTTGGCGAAGCCGAAGGAACACATGGTTTATCCTTTTCCTTTAGAGAACGAGGGCTGGATATTTGTTTGCAGCAAAATGTGCAGGTATCTAATGAAGGGAATGCTTCGAATTCTGCCATTTTGGAATCTGGTGATTACAGATTAAAAGTAATTCTAGATCAAGCAATCATTGAACTATACAAAGGCGATGAAAGAATTCTAGCCACCCATCCACTCTATTCGGCCATCGAATGGAAAACGGACGTAACGCAGCAAGTGAAAGAATTTCTCATTCATTGGTATAGCCCGGAAAGTGAACAGTTTTATGGATTTGGGGAACGTTATAATTCAATGGAACAGCGCGGACAAGTGATTGATTGCTTTGTATATAACCAATATCGTGATCAAGGAACAAGAACCTATATGCCAATCCCGTTCTATCTAACCAATTCAGGATATGGGTGTTTTATTGATACCCAGTTATATACCAAATTTGATCTTGCTCGCGAGCTAAAAGATAAATGTACGATGACGATAGAGCAAGTGCCTTATATCGCCGATACTAAGATTCATTTATATTTTGGTGATTATAAAGAGAACATTCAATCCTTTACCAATGACACAGGAAAACCAAAAATGATTCCTGTCTGGGCGCTTGGTCCATGGATGTCCAGTAATAACTGGGATCGAGAATCCATCGTAAGGAAAGAAGTGGAGACAACGAACCACTATCAAATACCAGCAACCGTTTTGGTTCTAGAACAATGGAGTGATGAGGCTACCTATTACATGTTCAATGATGCTGAGTACGACCTTAAGAATCCTGACGAAAGCCATAGCTACGAGGAAATGGTGTTTCCTGAGTGGGGAAGGTGGCCAAACCCGAAAGGAATGGTCGACTATCTTCATGACAATGGATTAAAACTAATCCTTTGGCAAATCCCGATTCAAAAATATTTAAACAAACAGAAGCATCCGCTTAAAGATTTAGATGAAGCCTATATGATTGAAAAAGGCTATGTGGTAAAAAATGAGGATGGCACGCCCTATCGTATTCCTGAGAACTGGTTTACCAACAGCTTAATCATGGATTTTAGTCATAAAGAGGGTACGGAGTGGTGGTTTAATAAACGGCAATATTTAATCGACATTGGTGTAGATGGTTTTAAAACCGATGGCGGTGAATTTGTTTTCGGGAAAAACCTGCAATTTGCTAATGGTCAAGCAGGCAGTGAAATGCGCAATCAATACCCTAATGATTATATCGCTGCTTATTATGATTTTGCCCAGCAAAATAATGGTATCACGTTCAGCCGGGCGGGATATACGGGAGCACAGAATTTTCCTGCTCATTGGGCAGGTGATGAACGCTCAACGTTTGCAGCATTTAAACGATCTTTAATCGCAGGTTTAAATGCTGGATTAGCGGGGATTCCTTTTTGGAGCTGGGATTTGGCTGGTTTCAATGGAGAAATCCCTTCGGCGGAACTGTTTATGCGTTCTTCCGCGATGGCGGCATTTTGTCCTATCATGCAATACCATGCGGAAAGTAAAGCTGAATTTAATCAAGACCGGACACCATGGAACATCGCGGAGAGAACAGGGACAAATCAAGTCATTGATGTGTATCGTTTCTTTGCCAATGTCCGTATGAACCTTTTACCTTATATCTGCCAGGAGGCCAAAAAGGCGAGTGAATCTGGCCTGCCGATGATGAGGGCATTAATGGTTGATTATCCAGAGGACAGCAGGCTGCGAGGATTGTATGATGAATACCTTTTTGGGGAATCTTTATTGGTTGCACCAATTATTGAAGAAGGTGCGATTACAAGAAATGTTTATTTGCCAGCAGGGTGTTGGTTTAATCTTTGGACAAATGAAAAGGTGAGCGGACCAGTCCTTACTACTGCAGAAGCACAAGTGAACCAGATACCGGTTTATGTTAAAGCGAATACAGCAGTGATTTTCAATGTCGACGATAGCAGGCAGCTAGGCTCATGGGTAGGAAATGATATAACAGAATATCATACTCCTATTTGCAAAATTTATTACGAAGCTGATTTTGAGCAAACACTTACAGATCATCTCGGCAATAAAATCGTAGTTTCCGTACAAGAGGAAGAGGATGTGCTGGTACTGAATGTGGCCAGTGAAATAAATGACTTGCAATTTGAAGTGGTTGGGTGTTCTAAACCGCTGAGAATTACAAGGCAGTAAGCTTGATTCCATTTACAATCCGTGGTTCCCTTTATCACGGATTGTAATAAAAGCAAAGGAAGGTCCATTATGTTAGAGACAACAAGTTATGCTATTTTGCCATCTAAGGTAAATCAAAAAGCTGAAGTCCGTCACGCTGTTACTTCCGTTCTATCCTATGAGTGGGATGGGAGGGTTTTAACAGGCACACTTTCAAAAGGTACATTTTGTATCTATTTTATTAATGATAAGACATTGAGATTCATTGTAAATCCTTTTGGTGAAGTAGATGCCGCTCCTTCCATCGCTGCTGTTGGTGATCATGAGTGTATGTCTGGAACGTTAGAGGAAAATGATCACAGCCTACATTTACAGATAAACGGAAATGAGGTCATGATTGAAAAAGAGACTTTTAGGCTGAGTGTTAAGAGAAAAGGGGAAGTTTTATTTCAAACAGAATCTCCTTCCGTCGCCTATAATTTAGAAAAACATATTTATTTTTCTGTAAAAAAAAGTCCCCAATCTCCCATCTATGGGTTGGGTGAAAAAAGTGGATTTATTAACAAAAATGGATCAAAGATCAGCAATTGGAACACAGATGTTTACGCTCCTCATAATAAAGATACCGTAGAGCTCT
>NZ_NPDD01000249.1 GCF_002272245.1 Bacillus sp. 7884-1
AGAGTTCGATATGCAAAATAAAAGTGATGTGTTAACCATCATGGCTGAGGGCGGGCAGGTAAACACCTATATCATGCTGGCACAAGATGTGAAAGAGGCTGTTACGTTATATACAACCTTGACAGGGAAAACGCCTTTACCGCCAAAATGGTCGCTAGGTTATCATCAGTCAAGGTATAGCTACACCTCCGAGGATGAGGTAAAGGATATTGTCAAATCATTTAAGGATTATGAAATTCCATTAGATTGTGTCTTTTTAGATATTCATTATATGAATGGCTTTCGTGTCTTTACCTTTGATGAAGACAAGTTTCCACACTATAAGGAATTAATTAAGGAACTTACAGGCGAGAAGATTGATGTTGTTCCCATTGTTGACCCAGGGATAAAAAAGGACGAGGCCTATCCTGTTTATTATGAGGGAATGAAAAAAGGATATTTCAGTAAGTACTTGAGCGGCGAGGTTTATTATGGTGAAGTCTGGCCAGGTATCAGCGCTTTTCCGGATTTCTTCCATACTGAGGTTCAGGAATGGTGGGGTGAGCTTCATCGCTTCTATACCGACTTAGGGATTCGAGGAATTTGGAATGATATGAATGAGCCTTCTGTTTTCAATGAATCGAAAACCATGGACCTAGATGTCATTCATAACGCTGATGGAAAGGAAATTACCCATCGCGAGGGGCATAACTTGTATGGCTTATATATGAGTAAAGCCACATTTGAAGGGCTTCAAAAACTGTTAGGAAATGGCCGGCCATTTTCTCTGACAAGAGCAGGTTATGCAGGTGTTCAAAGGTATTCAGCTGTTTGGACGGGAGATAATCGAAGTCATTGGGAGCATCTGGAAATGTCATTGCCGATGATTATGAATCTTGGATTGTCTGGGGTAGCGTTTACTGGAGCAGATGTTGGCGGATTTTCATCGGATACCACTCCAGAATTACTCATACGGTGGACCCAGGTTGGTGCTTTCATGCCTTATTTCCGGAACCATAGTGTACAAGATTCTATTTATCAGGAACCTTGGGCGTTTGGGAAGGAAACATTAGCTTCGGTTAAAAAGTATATCGAGCTGCGGTATCGCTTTATGCCTTATCTGTATTCATTATTTCATGAGTCTGAAAAAACGGGACTTCCCATCGTTCGTCCATTAGTGATGGAATATCCAAATGACCCTGAAACCTTCCAATGCAGTGATGAGTTTTTACTAGGAAGCAAGCTTTTGATCGCACCCATTCTTCGTCCTGGTCAAAGCCATCGTTCCGTTTATTTGCCAGAGGGTATGTGGTATGACTTTTGGACGCATCAAAAGTATGAAGGCGGTAAGTATCATCTTATTTCAGCTGATTTAGATACATTGCCAATCTTTATTAAAGCCGGTACGATATTACCGTTAGGAACGGCTGTTAAAAATACAAAAGAAAAGCAAAAAATAGAGCTGCAAATCTATCATTCAGAAAATGGAATGACTGGGTTTCTATATGAAGATGATGGTTATTCCTATAATTACCGGAAGGATGAATTTAATTTACAAACCTTTAACATGGGGGAGGACCTGCAGCTTAGGACGGAACGAGAAGGCTCCTATTCAGAGGCCGCTCCGATTAAAAATATTGAAATCATTGGACTAGAATAAAATCGAGAGTAGAAGGTGAAGATGCAACATGAAGAAAGAGGCAAAAGACTGGTGGAAAAAAAGCGTTGTTTATCAAATCTATCCCAAAAGCTTTAACGATAGTAATGGGGATGGGATTGGTGACATTCAAGGCATCATTGAAAGGTTAGACTACCTAAAAACGCTTGGAGTGGATGTCATCTGGCTATCCCCCATTTATGACTCCCCTCAAGAAGATAATGGCTATGATATTCGAAACTATCAAACGATTTTTAACCAATATGGAACGATGGAAGATTTCGACCAATTATTAAATGAAATGCATCAAAGGGATATGAAGCTGGTCATGGACCTAGTAGTGAATCACACATCAGATGAGCATCAATGGTTTGTAGAATCGAAGATCAGCAAGGATAACCCTTATCGAGATTATTATATTTGGCGTGATGGGAAAGAGAACGGGGAACCGCCAACGAATTGGGGCTCTATTTTCAGTGGCTCTGCTTGGCAATATGATGAAGAAACAAAGCAGTATTATCTTCATTTATTTGCGACAAAGCAGCCAGATTTAAATTGGGAGAATCCAAAATTAAGATCAGACATTTATGACATGATGAAGTTTTGGTTAGATAAAGGCATCGACGGTTTCCGGATGGATGTGATAAACTTCATCTCTAAAGATCCTTCCTATCCAGATGGAATCGTTGCGGAAGGTCAGTTATACGGTGATAGCGGTCCATATTTTGTAAATGGGCCACGAATCCATGAGTTTTTAAAAGAAATGAACACAGAAGTTATTTCAAATTATAATGTTTTAACGGTAGGTGAAATGCCTGGGGCATCTCCTGAGGATGCGATGGTGTACACCGATCCAGAGAATAAAGAGTTAAATATGGTTTTTACCTTTGAACACATGAACTTCGATTGTGTCAATGGTGACAAGTGGAACTTAAAGCCAATTGATTTAGTTGAACTAAAAAAGAACTTTGAAAAATGGCAAACATCGCTGCATGAAATAGGTTGGAACAGTTTGTACTGGAACAACCATGATCAGCCGCGAATCGTATCCCGCTTTGGGAATGACCAGGAATATCGAGTAAAGTCTGCAAAAATGCTTGCAACCTGTCTTCATATGATGCAGGGAACACCCTACATCTATCAAGGTGAAGAAATCGGCATGACCAATGTGCACTTTGAAACACTTGAGGATTACCGGGATATTGAACTTTTGAATATGTATAAGGAAAAGTTGTCATTAGGATGGTCCCACGAAAGAATTATGGAAGCTATTTATACCAAGGGCAGAGATAATGCACGTACACCAATGCAATGGGATGAATCTGAAAATGGAGGATTTACCTCCGGTACACCTTGGATCAAAGTAAACCCTAAATATAAGGAAATAAATGCAAAGGCAGCGCTAGAAGATTCAAATTCAATTTATTACTACTATCAGCGTCTTATTCAGCTAAGAAAAGACGTGGATATCATTACTACTGGCAGGTTTGAATTAGTATTAGCAAATGATCCTAACATCTTTGCCTATAAAAGAATAGGAGAAAATGAAACACTCATAATCCTATGTAACTTTTCCGATCAAGTAGTTGGTGTTTCGAATGAAGGTATTATTGAATCAGTTAAGGATGCATCGATTGTTATTACGAATGATGAGGATAAGGATAGTAGTAGAAATGTGTTAAATCCTTATGAGGCAGTGGTATATTCACTTTAGGGGTATTATTGTTCAATATTGAGTGAATTACTACATGAATCTAGAAAAACATTATAACATGAGCCCGGCTGTCGCCGGGATTTTCTGCTATTTTATGGGTTTGCAAAAGGGTATGCTGTGAAAGGCACCGCATGTGATAAGAGTAGGATCGTCAGAAGAAGCCCGTCAGTAGTTCGTTTTTACCTCCACGTCTATTGTCATATGGCTAATCACATCCATCTTCAACTAGAAACCAATCAACATCATCCAAAAGAATTGGTGAAAATGCTTAATTCTAGATATGCAAGGGTAGCACAAGGGGACGGTTCTGCCGGCTTTTTCTGATTGGCCATGACCATTGGCTTGTTCTGGTGCCCATAAAATAAATAGTCCAAGCATTCTTTGCTTTTTGAAAATATAATAGGGGGTGTTGAATCGCTGAGTGTAAGATTGGAGATGAAAATATGGGGTTAAGGATATGGCAGAGGATGTTACGGGTATGGGTAAAGTTGCTTTTAAGACGTTAATGGACCTTGGGTGGACCTTGGGGACGGTTCCGATGGTCTTTATCTCTTCGGGGATCTTAGTAAGTAAGAATTCTAAGTTATGGTAACCGTCGCAAAATAGAACCGGGTGCCAGGTACCATCTAGAGAATTACCAGTTAGTATTATTCCGAAAGGTATTGGAGATATCTTGTTAATAGTGAAACAGATTTCGACTTCTTTTTCTTGTAATATTGATAAAGAAGCTTGTCTTTAAAGAAGTTAAGCCCGATTTTAATCAATCGATTGTGTAATAGGGAAGAAACAAGGTATTTGCCAAAGAATGCGGTTTTATGGGGAAAGTGATCATTTTAGGAGATTTTTCAAGATAATCATTCGATTCTCGTTTATTTCCCGACAAATATTTTGCCAGAATCAAGAGAGAAAGCTATTAATAACGGAGTTTCTATCACTTTTACACAAACGTTTGATTATGAGGCATTTTTGGAAGAACCCGTCGTTACTTGTAGAAGGCCATTTTTATTGGGGGTCTTTGAGATATTATAGAAGAAAGTAAACCATTTCCTCGACAAGAAATATTCTTGAAATGAGGATAGAGTTCGTTTTTCACAAGGGTTTGTGGGTCTTTTAATCAAACGTTTAGTTGAGAAGAATTAATTCGTTATTTTTCGAGATGCTCAAGAGATGGCTATATTATCAGCGGATATTTAGGTTTGAATGACAAAGAAGTAAAAAAATCAAATGAGCAACTGTCTTTCAAAAATGAACTTCCACCATTAATAGATGGAACTGATTTTGGTAGTGCAGCTTTAAGAGCTTTTTGAATAAACCGCGGTGAACCGTGTCATAAATAGAGGCACAAGAAATGGAGCCAGTATTGAAACTTGGCTCCATTTTCATGGAAACTTAACTTATTTCCTCTTTGTTTTTTAAATAATACGAGCGGTTACCATGCCAGAAATTTGTTTGATTCTTTCCTCTAATGTCGGAATAACATCACCATTCACTTTATTATCAATGTCAATCATCGTATATGCATATTCCCCTCGGCTTCTGTTAACCATATCGGCAATGTTTAAATGATAACTAGATATAGCGGATGTAATCTGTCCGACCATGTTTGGAACATTGTGGTGAAATGCCAATACTCGCTGCTTTCCTGTATAAGGAAGGTAAGTATTTGGGAAATTCACTGAGTTTTTGATGTTTCCTGTTTCTAAAAATTCCTTCACCTGACGAGCCGCCATTATTGCACAATTTTCCTCTGATTCTTGTGAAGAGGCACCTAGGTGCGGAATCGGAATTGTATTTTTCATTTTCAGCACATTTTCATTCGGGAAATCTGTAATATACTTCCCAACTATCCCACTTTCGAGAGCTGCTGCCATGTCTTTTTCATTCACAAGCTCACCACGTGAGAAGTTTAAAATATGAACACCCGGCTTCATTATGCTGAATGTTGCTTCGTTAAACATTTCTCTTGTATTCTCGGTAAAAGGTACGTGTACAGTAATATAATCAGATTCTGAGAACAACTGTTCAATTGTTATTGCTCGCTGTACATTGCGTGACAAATTCCAAGCCGTATCGACTGAGATAAACGGGTCAAACCCGATCACATCCATATCTAAATCAAGTGCATCATTCGCTACAAGGGCACCAATTGCTCCTAAACCAATGACACCTAACGTTTTTCCTTTGATTTCTTTTCCTACAAACTGTTTTTTTCCGGCTTCTACTAGCTTTGGAATTTGGTCACCTTCACTATCCAATGATTTTACCCAAGCAATACCGGCAAAAAGGTTGCGGGAAGAAGATATTAATGTAGTTAGCACCATTTCTTTTACGGCATTGGCATTCGCCCCAGGAGTATTAAATACAACGATACCTTGCTCTGTACATTTTTCTATCGGAATATTATTCACACCTGCTCCAGCTCTTGCGATTGCCTTCAAATTATTGCCAATTTCTACTGAGTGCATATTAAAGCTGCGAACAAGGATGGCATCCGGATTTTCACTGCCGTTGTCAATCTGAAAATTGCCCTTATTGAATACCTTTAGTCCAGTTTCTGCAATATTATTAAGTGTTTTGATAGATTTCACTTCTTCTAAAGTGATCGTGCTCATGATTTTCCTCCTAATTTTTTGCCTTAATAAACAGAAAGAGGTAAGGGATATATTTCCCTTACCTCTGCCCAGGCGAACGGCCACGACACCATGTGCTCCCTCGCGGTTATCCGCGTTTCGCCAGTTACACATGGTCTTTTTAATTTATTTTATATTATCATAATCAAATGGGAATCGCACGACTTTTTTCGTTTAATGGAGAATTCAAAAATTACATTGCCTGCTCATAATAGTGATGAAACCTCATTTTGATTCGTCACGTTGAACCTTACCATAAATAGAGGCACCCCAAAGGTTAATAATTGAAAAACATAATACTAGGTAATAGGAGTGAAAGTATTATAACTACCACTCCCAGTATTATCATCAGGGCATTCTTTTTCCATATCCTCAAATGTATGACAGCTAATCCTAAGAGAAACCCCGAGAGGGATTGGAGTTATCTAGTTAATAGTAAAACAGATTTCGACTTCTTTATCTTGTATTCTTGTTTAAGAAGCTTGTCTTTAAAGGAGTAAAGCCCGATTTAATCAATCGATTGTGTAATAGGGAAAAACTAGGTATTTGCCAAAGAATGTTGTTTTATGGAAAAAGTTCTCATTATAGGGGTTTTTTCAAGATAATCATTCATTTCTGGTTTATTTCCCGACAAATATTTTGCCAGAATTAAAGGAGAAAGCTTTTCATAACGGGGGTTATACCACTTTTACACAAACGTTTAATTAGTACGTCATTTTGGAAGAACCGGTCGTTACTTGTAGAAAGGGGTCCAGGGGGACGGTTCTTGTGGTCATCATCCTTATAAAATAAAAACCAGGAG
>NZ_NPDD01000250.1 GCF_002272245.1 Bacillus sp. 7884-1
AATTAACTCTAGCTCTTTCTTTTATTTGTTTATACTCCAATAACGATAGAAGAGGTTAAGTTTTTTAACACCTTTGCGACACTCATCGCTACAATGGGACTGGATTTAGGGTTTTGTTGGTATGGTTGATTTTGAACGGATATCTCGATTTCTCCAAAAAAACCTTTAGCCTTAATGGTATGAATATTACGCTGAATGGTTGGATCCACATAAACTTGAACATTTGTTTTTTCGAATCCTATTCCTGCTAGACTTAATGTAGCAGATACGTTGACATTCTCAGGGAATAATTTCGAAGCATTTCTCGCATTTCCTTCAAAGATACAATATGGCTCAGAAATCGTTTCGAGATTAACTTTTTCTTCCGCAATGGTTCCGTACCAACTTCTTACAGGTTTCCTCGTAATAAGGGTAACCTCTTCAATTTCACCTAAAACCCCAGCAGCAATTCTATCTAAACCACCAATAGCAGCAGACGGAATTAGAATTTGTTTGTTATTTTCTTGTGCTGTTTTATGTAGGGTTTCCAAAAACTCATTGTCAGCTAGCGCTCCCACCGAGATGACGACTAAATGACTCCCAGTTTCCAAGGATTTTTTTCCGTATAATTGTAAAGCATGATGACCAGCAGCTTCGATGACAATATCTAAATCTTGATTGAAAAAAAACTCTTCATCGCTCGTGATAGAAAAAGGCAGCCTCGATAGCTCCTCAATTCTATTTGGGTTCCTGACAAGAACGCTTTGCAGTTCAATGTCACCAGCTTGTTGTGTTTGAATTAATTCGGCAATACTCTTTCCTATTGTTCCATAACCAATGATTCCAGCTTTTAGCATGATAAAACCACCTCAAATTATTAGATATTTTAAAAGATTAATAACGTTAACTTAGTAAAAACTCTGTTAGATATCCTCACAAATTTCTAGTATGAAATAGTATTCCATGCTATCGTAAACGTAATAAAAGATTGCTTGCGAGTAAAACACAGGATAGAAAGGAGGGATGGAAAATATTGTATTAATAATTTGGTATACGATATACCGATTTTTCACTTTATTGTACCGAAATCTCTGAATATTAGCAATAGAGTAGTTTTAAAATACAAAAATATCTAAATATTTAAAATTATTTGCATGATTAAAGCAATGATGTTATTATGTTTAATAAGGTGTGAATAGTGATAACTGGGAGGTGGTTACGAGTCAAATAAAATATGAAAGCGTTATCTTTGATTGGTTGCGAATCATACGTTAGCAAAGTGATTAAGTAAGAACTCATTAAATTTTTTTTAAAAAGAAGGAAATTTTTATATTATTATGGTATACAATCTACAATGCACAATATACAAACCTTGTAAATTGGCAAGAATCGATGGATCTATTTTTTAAGTGAGGGAATACATAAATTTGATAGACTGCATATTCAGTACCTCATCAACTTTGCCAATTTAAAAACGCTTGCCATCCATAAATGGAACCTGAATCAAAAAAATGCGGAGTGTCGGAGGGGAATATATGGAATTAACATTAGCTCATTGGGTATATCTATTTGTCACTGTATCCGTAATTGTTATCATGCTCTTTAGAAAAGGAATTGTTTTACCTCTCATTATTGGTACCTTTGTAATAGCAGCAGTGTATAAAGGGAGTTTTATAGCAGGGTTTCAAGCAGTCTTTAACGCAAACCTCGTTGCAGCTAAGGAGCTATTCAGTATTTTCCTAATTATTTCGATTATGATAGGTCTCCTTAATTCTTTGAAGGATCTAGGTGCGGATAAAAAGATGGTCGTACCTATTCAAAAAATAATGGTAAACGGACATGTCTCTTATCTCGTTTTAATGGTCACGACCTATGTGATTTCCCTATTCTTCTGGCCAACGCCAGCGGTTCCACTGATTTGTGCTTTGTTAGTACCTGCTGCAGTAAGTGCGGGTTTACCAGTGATGACATCAGCCATGGTTATTTGTATCGCAGGTCAGGGTATGGCACTTTCATCCGACTATATTATGCAAGTTGCGCCAATGCTTAGTGCAAAAGCTGCAGGAATTGATAAAGCTTTAGTTTCAGACAAAGCATTCATTCTTTCTCTCATTACCGGAATAAGTTCTCTAGCGATTGTCTATGTCACGCATCGAAAAGCGATTACCAAAAGATCTGGATCTGCTACTGAAGTGAATAAAGAAGCAAAAGCATTCTTTGAAGTAAACCAGGAGCTTGCTGCTACTGTCGATGAAAGTGCTAAAATTATCCAGATAAAAGAAAAATGGGGTAAAATATTTGCTATCATTGTACCTTTAGCGATGTTGGCTGTTATGATCTTTATGTTCCAGACCAAACTTGGTAATGGAGCGGGGTTTGAGGGCGGAGACGGTGCAGCATTTATTGGCGGGGTTGCAACCATCCTGTTAGTATTGGCCACTATTGCTTTCAACCGTATTCATGCACTCGAAAAAATAAGCGAGCATCTTACCGAAGGTTTTGTTTTCGCATTTCGTGCAATGGCACCAGTAATCCCCATTGCAGGTTACTTCTTTATGGGTAGTGGAGATTTTTCAGCATCTATCCTTTCTTTAGGTGAAGAGGCAGCAAAACCAGCATTTCTATTTGACTTAATCCAAGCAGGACAAAATTATATACCGCAAAGTCCTTCTATTGCAGCGTTTAGTATATTGATCATTGGGATTATTACAGGATTAGATGGTTCCGGTTTTGCTGGGCTTCCTTTAACCGGCGCTTTATCAGGTGCGATAGCTCCTGGAAGTAACATCGATGCTGGAACTTTGGCAGCTATTGGACAAATGGGTGCGGTATGGAGCGGCGGAGGCACTCTTATTGCCTGGTCATCTCTCGTAGCAGTAGCCGGCTTCCTTCAGGTCTCACCATTAGAGTTAGCCAGAAAAAACTTCTTCCCAGTAATTACAGGACTAATCATTGCAACTATTTTAGCAGTAATAATTTGGTAGACTAATAGTTATGACCTTTCTCTTAGATAAGGGAAGGTATGTGATTAAATACCGGGCTATTTCAAAAGTCAGCTAGAAACTGATTTTTGGAATAGCTTTATTATTTTAGTTGAAGTTAGGGGTCTTGGAAAGACGGAATACATAGGATGGTAAGAAGAAAGGGGAAAAAATGATGGGACAGAAAAGGATTGGTTTAGTGGGTATTGGTAAACTCGGCACGGCGATGCTGACTCATTGGGATAAAAAAGGAATACCAATAGGGATTTACCACCCCATGGAAACAAAAGCTGAACAACTTGTTCAATATTTTCAACATGTATATATTATAGAGGAAAGCGAATTAAAGGAATTAGACATCCTTATTCTAGCATTACCAGCAAAGGAGGTTATCCCATTTATCTCAAGTCTATCGATTCAAAGCGATTCTGGGAAGTCACCTGATATTATCAATATGGCAACAAACCTTCCTACAAACGAAATTATAGCTAAGTTTCCATCCTTAAACGTTCATGGAGTGAAGTATATGGGGCATGGGAGAGACTTACTGGAACATGGAAATGGCTTGTTTATTACAGAAGCTGCTTTATCAAAAAAAATAGAGGAACTTTTTCAGTATCTTGGAAAGGTAAGAATAGATAGTGAAAATTGTTTAACAGAGGTAAACAAATTAGCCACTTATTTCGCATTAAAAACAGCGATAAATTTGGAGACTGAGTTTGCTAAAAGAGGATTATCACCAGAATATCTTAACAGAGCTTTAACATCCCTTGCACCTGAGGTAATCCGTTCCTATAGTAACGGGACCCTTGGTCACTTTGCAAAGGAAATAATAAAAGAAATACAGTCAGAAGAAGATTAAATGAATTGAAAAAACCAGGTGCTGGGTTCTTAGCTCCTGGTTTTTTCATTGTTTTAATCTCCTTGTCAGCCTGTAAATACTTGCAAAAGAAACAAATATAGCATAACGATGATGATATATGATGAGGTAAAGGCAATATTCCAATTTGATACTTTATAAGAAGTATCTTTTACTAGATTCGACATAAGGCCTAATGTCGCATTATAAGGACCTACTAAGAAGGAAGAGACAGCACCAGCCAACATGGCCACTGTTAGAATGTGTGGATTAAGTCCAAGGGCAGGTATGTCCAAGCCTCCAGTCATCAGTGCCAGTGAAACAGCAGGATGAAGACCTAAAAAGGCAAAAGCTAAAGGTACCAAGGGAAGTAAAATCATAAAGATTTCCACACCACCCACGTCAATAAACGTCAAAATCCAATCATTCAACCATTCATTGGTATGGGAGATCGTGATTGTCGAGATAAAAAAACCAGCCGATAGAAAAATAAAAAATTGATCCTTCATACTGATTGAGAAGGAATGAAAATGCTTCATTAATTGACTGCCAAATTCTTCACCTTTTTTTAGGAATAGGGACCAAGCAAATGCAAATGGAATGACAAGGAAAGAGACTAGAATTAAAAACGAATAATGAAACAGTGACTCAGCTATAGATATGGCAATAACAAAAATAAGTATTGCCAAGAAAATTTGCAGTATCCTACCCGGAGAATTGATTTGCCCCGGTTCAATGGTTGCGGCTGTTTCATGAACAGATACGTCTTGAACAGAAGTATGCATTTTTTTAGACCTGCGTGCTCCTATATACCAATCCATCCCCAAGCCTAAAATACTTAGTGGTATAACATAGGGTAAAATGGATATCCAGCGTACTTCAGTTACAGAAATAACAATACCTACAATAGGGGTAACTGGTGCCCAAAGCAAGGGCATGGCAAAACCTCTAGTAATAGCTCTACTCATGAACCGTTCTTTATTCTCAACTGAAAACATGTTCAATGATGGACGTATCGAATAATAGGTCATCGGCAAAGTAGCGAGATTCATAAAAATACTAAAAAAGTAGGAAATACCAGAGGTTATTATATATAACTGACCAGAATTGTTTACCTTTTTTTGAATAATCGTTTGGATACCGCCGCTATATCCACCTAATTTAATGGGGATTCCTAATATAGGGACTAAGGTAAATAAAGTAATCAAGTCAAGCATAGGTCCAAAAGATAATATGTACTGATGCCAAGGTGCTTGCGCTTTCCATAGCAGCACGATCCCTAGAAGCAGGAATGCACCCCCTAAAATTTGAACGGACCGTTTTGCAAGAAAAAACGTACAAAATACAATAATTAAACATAGAATCGATAGCGGGACGCTAAAGTCTAGTTGAGGCAGCAAAGTAGATAATAAATACAGAAATATAACAAATAAAAATAAGAATCTTAACATAGCAACACCCTGCTTTTTAGTATTTGGTCCATATCCTAAACCAGTAATCTATATTATCTTGGTATACCAAACCGAAGATTTGTTCACCATTTGTACATATTATACACTATTTTATTGGTATTTGGTATACAATTTAGTTGTAATTTCTTCAATACCATAATACAATAAGGGTAAGAAATAAGATGATCATAATAGGGGGGAATCGGGATGTTTAATTTTCTTTTTGGATCAAAGAAGGCTATGGAAAAAGCTGAAAAGAAGTTAGCACGGTTGAGAAAAACATTAAATTTTTAAACTTCCTTCCAATAATAATAGAAATAACCGTCACATAGTGGCGGTTTTTTATCGTTCTGAAAATTTCTCAAAAAAGAAACAACCGGAGATGAGTTGGTTCTGCTCCGGTTTTTACATGATTAAAGTATATTATTCTTCTATCTTATATTGCTACTTCAGTTGATTTCACCAGCTTGGAATGAATGGAATCTTCACTATTCCCTGATGCTTTGACAATTTCATTCAATTCTTCACGTGCTGCTTCAATCGTTTCAAATCGTTCGAAAAACTTAACAGCAATGTGGTTTACATATTCTTTTCCTTCAAATTCTTCAAATAATTGAATCTTAATATTTTCATCGATTACTTTAGCAATCGTATATTTTGCTTTTAATTTATCAAAAAAATAAAAGTTATAGGTCTCAACTGTCTCTAGCCCTTCATTTTCAAGAATGGTTTGAAAAGTATCTTTATTTGTTAGTACAATATAGTTCCCCATTATAAACACTCCCTATAAATTATTTTTTTCTTCTTGATACAAATAGTCCCCAAAAATGTAAGTATGTAATGATCACCTCTTATTTTGATATATTGTATACCAAATACCTTATTAGTAGTTTATCTCAAGTTATCAATTTGTTCAATGGTATATTCTAATTTTTTAAAAAATTATAAAAACTTCTTTTCTTCTCAGGTGAAATGGTTGTATAATTCAGAAAAGCATCAAATTCTTTGGTCTTTACTGAAAGGGGATATATTATGCCAAAAGTAATTCTTCATGTAGATGGAACGGTAGTCGAACAGCAAGTAAAGGATAATGCGAATCTAGTAGTTTTAGCAGGTATCCGACAATTTCCTCAATTAAAGTATGGTTGTGGAATGGGCAGGTGTACTAAATGTACATGCCGCGTGATCAGCGGTGGGGAATCCATTGCACCACCGAATTGGAAAGAAATTAAAATGTTAGGTGACAAGGTGGAGGAAGGATATCGCTTAACCTGCCAATTAACGATTGAACAGGATATAGAAATTTCTCAAGAAAACATCTCAATTCAACCGCCAAAGAAGCAATCTGCTACACTGCGATAGCAGAATATTTTTTTAAGCTATGTTGGTATACAAAAAACCTAGATGAATAAGGATAGAGTGAGGGGATTTTATTGGATTGTTATAATCTAACAAAAATGACGTGGCAGGAAGTAAAAGAATCATTAAAGACCGTTACGTTTGCAATCGTACCAATTGGTGCCCATGAACAACATGGACCACATATGGCCGAAAGCTGTGACGCTGTATTAGCTGAAAAGATGGCAGAAAAACTAGGCCAGAAAATGTTTCCGCATGCATGGGTTACTCCTACCGTTAATATGGGGGTCTCACCACACCATATGAACTTTCCTGGAACGATTTCACTGCAGCCAGATACACTGATTTCAATCTTAAGGGATATGATTTCATCCCTAAGTCACCATGGAATAAAAAAATTCTTATTGTTAAATTCACATGGCGGCAACCAAACAACCTTGAATGTTGCATCAATGACTTTGACAAAAGAATTGAATGTTGACATTTACTATGCGAAAACCACAGCCTCGGCTAAACAAACAATCGGTAATTTCATTACATCACCATTGTTTGGACACAGCTGCGAAAGAGAGGTATCAGAAGCTTTGTATTTAGCTCCAGAGCTGGTACGGCTTGAACAACTAGAGAAAGGTGATATACAAGAAAATGGAAGGTGGAAGCAGCTTCGACCAGGAAAGGCGATTCAAGGTTTTTATTTCTATGAAGAAATGACCCAAAATGGCTGTATTGGAGATGCCACCCGAGCCAGCTATGAATTGGGGCAACAAATTGTAGAGGAAGCATTGGAAAATCTCTCTAAAGATCTCCACAGTTTATTAAATTTAAATAAGGATGTTTATATATAAAACCTTGATTACTAGAATTATTTAATTGATATTTTAAAAAATTCTAAAAATTGTATTTACAAATAAAAAATAATAGGTTAATATTTTCATTAAGGTATACCAAATACAATAAATCGAGATTCATAGAGGGAAGGCACTTACATTCTCTATTTTTTTACTAGTATTTTGGTATACAAAATATCAAATACAAAAACGGCAACGAATGCCCAGGAAACAGGAGGAGTTAAAAATGACAGAACTATTATCAAAAGACGAATTCCGTAAAGAACTAGAAGAAGCAATTAAAGGTAATCATAGCCAGAAGGCTCCATTTACAGTCGCTTGGGCTGAGGGAAAACTAGAAAGAAAGCACTTTGCAAGATGGGCAGAAAATCATTACCACTATGTAGGACCTTTCGCGGACTACCTATCATATATCTATCACAATACTCCAAGCGATCCAAAATTTGCAGCTGCAAAAGACTTCACATTACAAAACATGTATGAAGAGGAAATTGCAGCAGATCGTCATACTGATTTATTGATTCGATTTGCAGAAGCGTGCGGCACAACTGCTGAACGAGTAATTAACACAGATAATATGGCACCGACAACTTTAGGTCTTCAAAGCTGGTGCTTCGCAGTAGCTGCACGTGAAAACTTTGTTGTTGCTACAGCTGCCCTTGTAGTTGGTTTAGAATCACAAGTACCTGATATCTATAGAAAACAAACACCAGCATTACGTGCTCAATATGGATTTACAGATGAAGAAATTGAATTCTTCGACCTACACATTGTTTCAGATGAAATTCATGGTGAACGTGGATATAAGATTGTTCTTGACCACGCTGATACTCCAGAATTACAGCAACGTTGTCTTGAAATTGTTAGAGTGGGTGCTAAAATGCGCCGTATGTACATGGATGGTTTATGGAGAGAGTATCTTGAGCAGGACTTAGGGTCTTTAGTTCAAACCAACTAAAATACTTAGTTTCATACAAATAGATGGGATTCCTTGGGATAACACCCATTGATAGAATCTATCTTTCCTGGCCGTCATATTAATCTTGAAAAATCGAGGTTCTAAATGACGGCCATTTTCTATTAAAAATGCTGTGTTATAGGTAACTGGTGATTTTAGAACTCTG
>NZ_NPDD01000251.1 GCF_002272245.1 Bacillus sp. 7884-1
CGGAAAGCGAAGCGCCTGGAGCACAAATCAACAGCCTAATTTAACACAGCCATTAAAAAAGAAAAAGGTGATCGTTTGTTAACAACAAAAGTGAAAACGTTCAATAACTATATAAATGGTGAATGGCAGGCATCAGTCAGCCAAAAACAGTTTGTAAGTGTGAATCCAGCAAATACAGAAGACATTGTCGGTGCTTTCCAAGCCTCCAATGAGCAAGATGTCCTAGCAGCCATAGAAGCAGCTCAAGCTGCATTTCCAAATTGGGCAAAGACATCCCCATCAAAACGTGCAGCGATCTTAAATAAAGCAGCAAGCATTTTGGAAGAAAATGCTGATCAATACGCGGAAGAGTTGACAAGGGAAGAAGGAAAGCATATTACCGATGCTAAGAATGAAGTCATTCGGTCAGCACAAACTCTCCGCTTTTATGCCGTTGAAGGACAGACGATAACAGGAGAAACCTATCCAAATGATGATCCAGATATGAAAGTTATATCAGAAAGAGAACCACTTGGGGTGATCAGTGTCATTACGCCATGGAATTTTCCGCTTTCCATTCCTGCAAGAAAGATTGCACCAGCATTAATCACAGGTAATACAGTGGTTTTTAAACCTTCTTCAGATACACCATTAATTGCTTTGCGTCTTGTTGAAGCACTACAGCAGGCTGGTATACCTAGAGGTGTTATGAATTTTGTGACAGGGAAGGCTTCAGAAGTAGGGGATTCTTTGGTTTCTCATCCTGCCATTAAGGCAATTACCTTTACCGGTTCGACTGCTGCTGGGGAAGATATCCACAAAAAATCCTCATTTACCACTCGGACACAAATGGAGCTAGGCGGCAAAAATCCTTTAATCGTTATGGATGATGCAGATATTGAGCTAGCAGCTACATTAACCATTAACGGTGGTTTCTCCTTAACTGGGCAGGCGTGTACAGGAACAAGCAGAGTAATCGTTTTGAAAAATGTAAGAGAGCAATTTGTGGAAAAACTAATTGAAAAAACAAGTGCGTTAAAAATAGGAAATGGCTTTGAGGAAGGCGTGAAAATCGGACCTCTGGCAAATGAAAAGCAATTGAAAAATGTCCTGAAGTACATTGAGTATGGGAAGGAAGATGGAGCAGCATTGGTGTTTGGCGGTGAACAACTAACAACAGGTAAGTATCAACAGGGTTATTATGTTCAACCAGCTATCTTTATCAATGTAAAACCTGATCATCGAATTGCAAAGGAAGAAATCTTCGGTCCTGTAGTGGCGGTCATTGAAGTCGATACATATGAAGAGGCCATTCAGGTTGCAAATGATGTTGAGTATGGTTTGGCGGCAGCGATTGTTACAGATAGTCTGAAAATCGCTTCTAAATTTACAAAAGACATTCAAGCCGGAACCGTAAAGGTCAATCGAACCACCACTGGTAATTTAATGAATGCTCCATTTGGCGGGCTGAAAAAATCAAGTACATCAACATTCCGCGAATCCGGAAGAGTTGGTTTGGAATTTTTTACGCAATTAAAGACCGTTTATATCGGATATTAAATTAGAAAGTTTGAGGAGAATAAATAAATGAAAACCATCTTAAAATTAGAACTAGAAGAAGTGAAATTAATGATTGAAGCTGCTAAGAAGAAATCAGAGGACATCAATGTGCTGGAAACCATCGCCATTGTTGATGACGGAGGGAATTTAATCGCTCTTGAAAGAATGAATGGGGCGAGAATCACCGGTCCAGAAATTGCAATTGCGAAAGCCTACACGGCTTCTGGTCATAAACGTTCTACTCATTTATTTAATAAAGAGCCAAATGGTCCTGCATTACCAGGCAACGAAGCATTTGGGATTCAACAGATGCTGCCAGGAAAATTCGCCATTTTTGTTGGCGGTTTCCCAATTGTTGTAAATGGTGAAGTGGTTGGAGGAGTAGGCGTAAGCGGAGGGAACGGAGAGCAGGATATAGCCGTCGGAACCGCAGCACTCGAAGCCTTGCAAAAGCATGTTGAAAGTGATGGCCTTTCAGTATTAACACAGGCAGATATTAAAATTTAGGCTAAGTTAAAGCTTATTATTGATTATGGCACGCTGTTGATTTGTGC
>NZ_NPDD01000252.1 GCF_002272245.1 Bacillus sp. 7884-1
TCCTGCAGGAGGACGGGACAGGGGAGAACCCGCAGGCGCTTTAGTGCCGAGGAGGCTCCCCGAACCGCCTGGAGCACAAATCAACAGCAAAGTTTAACAGAACCAAAAATTTAAAAAAATGGGACCTCATCCATTGTCCAACAAGGAACAATATGAGGTCCTTAAACAGTATTAACACTTCAAAGGCTAGCTACAAAGGAAGGATGGAGAATCAATTGAATAAATTTTTGGAATTAGCCATTGGATTTGCGCGCACCGGAGTTACTGGCTATGGAGGAGGACCTTCAACCATCCCGTTAATCGAATTCGAGGCTGTGAAAAAATATAAATGGATGTCAGAGGAAGAATTCGGTGAAGTTTTGGCGCTGGCAAATACGCTTCCTGGCCCTATTGCTACAAAAATGGCCGCCTATATCGGTTATAAAGTGAAAGGAAACTTAGGGGCTGTGGTAGCCATTTTGACCCATGTCATTCCTTCCGTCATTGCCATGCTTGGTTTGTTAGGATTCCTTTATTCATTTAGTAATTCTCCTATAGTAGGCGGCATGGTTCAAGGGGTTACCCCTGTTATAGGGTACATGCTTGCGGAAATGGCTTATCGTTTTTTCCAAAATGGCAAAAAAGGTTTGGGTTTATCGAAGATGTTATTGTTCTCAGCCATTTCTTTCATCCTTATCCAATTGGTCGGACTTCATCCAGGAATTCTAATTGCCGCATTTTTAATTTCTGCCTTTTTCATTGCTAGCCGTAAAGAAAAGGCTGCAAACACTCCTCCAAAAGATGTAGTTGAACTAAAGGAGAAAAGCTCATGATCTATTTTGAAATATTTTGGTCGTTTCTTATTGCGAATCTTTTGGGATACGGAGGCGGACCGGCTACTATCCCTTTAATACAAATCGAAGTAGTCAACGAACAAGACTGGATGACTCTATCCGAGTTCGGCGACCTGTTAGCCATTGCCAATGCGTTACCCGGTCCAATTGCAACAAAGATGGCAGGTTTTATCGGATATGAAGTAGGTGGCATTCTAGGTTCGATTGTTGCACTTGCTGCTACGATTCTTCCATCAGCTATCGCTGTTATTTTGTTGTTTAAGTTTGTGAATTTATTTAAGGATTCCCCAAAAGTAAAGCTTATGACAAAATCTGTTCAGCCAATTATCGCGATCTTACTGGCAGTAATGGCTTATCAATTCTTTTTAACAGCCTTTGAAAATAGTGGAGTATTTCACCTAGTGCTTCTAGCTGTGCTTAGCTTTGTCACCTTGAGCAAATTAAAGGTTCATCCATCTTTTGTAATTATTGGAGCACTCCTTTATGGCGGGATCTTTCTATCTTAATCTAGGAAAATAATCAAAATTAAATTAGGAGGTGGAACGATGGAAGTGAAATGGGAGGAAAATAATCTATTATCAATTAGAGAACATGCCTATCTTTATTTAAAAAAGATGATCCTCGAGGGAGAGTTTAAGGCTGGCGACCGTTTAATTGAGAGAGAGCTGGCAGCTAAATTAAAAATAAGCCGGACCCCAATAAGGGAGGCTTTGTTCCGGCTGGAATCACAAGGTTTTGTGAAAACCGTTCCTAGGAAAGGCGTGGTACTTACCAATATTTCGGTAAATGAGGTCATTGAGGTTTTTACGATTCTTGCTTCATTAGAAGTCCTTGCCGTTAAATTAGCTTCGCAAAGAATGGATCAAGAGACTAAAAATGAATTGGATCAAAAAATAAAAGAATTAATAGAAATTCAAGAGAAAGAAGAAGAAAACTTTAATTTTGAACATATTAAAATGAACCATTTAATTAATAAGGCATCGAAGAGTCCGAAATTATTAGAAATTCTTTCCGGTTTAATAGACTATATCCATATGGCAGCGAATATGGGCTATGAGACACCTGGCAGAAGGAAAGTATCTTTAAAGGAACATATAGATATTATGAAGGCTTTGCGTAATCAGGAAACGGAAATGGCTGAATTTTTGATGAGGATTCATATAGAAAATTCAAAAAAAGCATATATTACCTATATGGAAAGTCTACAAGAGAAGCTACTTAGAAGTAAAAGTTGAGGCAGGCAGCTATATTCCAAGCAGCCTGTTTTATTTTTATCCTATTGTAATAGATTCTAAAAAATAATTAGAAAATTTTAAATATACACATTGTCTGAAAATTAAATATATGGTATATTGTATACCAAGAAGAACATTTCGAGGAGGAATTCATAGATGCCAACCATTCGATTTATTAATAGTAATAAACAGTTAGAAGTTCCAGAGGATTCGAATATTTTAAGAATGTCACTTCGCTATGATGGAGAGCTTCCGAATCGATGTGGAGGAGGAATTTGCGGCACTTGCGTTTTTAAGGCGGAAAAAGGGTCTGAATTTCTTGACAATGTTAAAATTCAGGAAAGAAGGAAATTGGGAGAGGAATGGCTAGAGAAAGGGTATCGCTTAGGCTGCCAGACCTTTGTTACAAATGGAGATATAGAAATCTCTTGGGATGAGAAAATTACCAGCCAAGTAAAAATGAGAAAACCTGATAAACTAAAGCAGGAAGTATCTGCGACTAAATAAAAACGGTATACAATCGACCATTTATGAAAAATCATATTTCGAGGTGAGAACAATGTGGGTTTGTCACACGCATATGAAAGAAGCAATATCAGTATTAGAAATTCCCCATATACGTAAAGCTCCATTTAAAATTAAGTGTACGCTATGTGATAACACCGCATCTGCAAAAGTATATTATACGCATCAGACCTACAAAGCAACAAAATATCAATACATGAATTTCCGTAAAAAATCTAGTTAATAGAGATTACGGTATAGAAATAAATGCTATTTAAGACCGGCAAAAACTCGGCATCATAGAGTTTTTGTCGGTCTTTCTGTTGATGTTGATAAAGGAAAGTATATATAATGAAAGTGTTCTCAAGCTGTATAAAGGAATTAACAATTCTTTTTTAAAAGGAGGTTCATTTAATGAGATCGCTGGAAAAACTTCATCCTATATTGAAGAGTTTTGTTGAAAAAGGACCTGCAGGGTGTTCATGTTCTGTTACGTATCAGGGAGAAACTAGATTTGAAGATTATGTTGGATTAGCGGACCTGGAAGCAGAGAAGCCGATTACAGCAGATACTATTTACCGGATTTATTCGATGTCAAAGGTTGTTACCTGTGTTGCAGCGCTTATGTTATATGAGCGCGGACTATTCCTATTAAATGATCCTCTTGAGGAATACCAACCAGAGTTTAAAAATCCACAAGTGTATCGAATGACGAAAAAAGGAGAAAAAAACATAACCACTACCACTAGGCCGATTCGAATAAAAGATCTTTTTACGATGACTTCCGGGTTAACCTATGAAGGGGATGGAGGTGAAACGGAACGTGAAGTCAAGAAAGCCATGCAGCTATTAAGAAAAGATAACACATTTAATGTGCGAAAATTATCTGCAGCCTTGGCTAAAATCCCATTAGCATTTGACCCTGGAACAGAATGGCGCTATGGATTAAGTCATGACGTTTTGGGAGCCTTGATTGAAGTAGTGTCAGGAAAAACCTTTGGTGAATTTTTAAAAGAAGAAATTTTTCAACCGCTTTCCATGAACGATACATTTTTTAAGATTCCGGATGAGAAAAAGCACCGGCTCTGCAGCCTTTACGTGCGTAATGAAGAAGGTAGCCTGCTCAAAAATACAAGGCTGGATGAACAATATCAACCAGGTACACTGTTTGAAAGCGGAGGTGCTGGTCTTCTTTCCACATTGAGTGATTATAGCACTTTTGCTCATATGCTGGCCAATGGCGGTGAACTAGATGGGGTAAGAATTATTGGAAGAAAAACCGTGGAGTTAATGTCTGCTAATCATCTTACCTCGGATCAACTGTCGTTTTATAACTGGGACTATCTAGCAGGATACGGTTATGGGCTCGGAGTTAGGACGATGAAGAGTCCGCATACTGGCGGCAGTAATAGCTCTATCGGGGAATTTGGCTGGTCGGGTCTGGCTGGTACATGGGTGTTAATTGATCCAAAAGAAAAACTATCCGCTGTCTATATGCAGCAGTTGATGCCAAACCTTGAAGCCTATCACCAGCCTAGACTGCGGAACGTAATCTATGGATCATTATAAAAAGTATGTTTCCTTAAAGCGCTCATGAGGTCCAAAATCAAGATATGTGGTAATCTTGAAGTGTTATGGGAAATGAATTAGAGGTTGTAAACTGCATGATAAGGGATCTAAAATTTAATTTAAAAAAGAGGTGCTATTAAAATGATTAAAGTTGTTGCAAAAGGAAAATTGAAACCTGGTGTAAAGGCGGATGAATATTTAGTTAAGGCTAGAGAATTGGTTGCAGAGACCAGAAAAGAAGAAGGATGTATCACATACGCTCTTCATCAAGATATCAATGATCCATCTATTGTCACAATGCTTGAGGAATGGGTGGATGAAGAGGCATTGAATCAACACAACAAAACAGACCATGTAAGAAGAATTGTTCCAGGGCTTAGGGAACTAAGAGAAAGTACCGAAATTAACATTTATAGAGAGGTAGAATAATTCATTAGGGTTAGTAAAGTGGTCGAGTAGGGGGGAGTTTCATGAAATTGGACAAAGTTCGTTGGGGCATCATCGGCTGCGGAGATGTGACGGAAGTGAAAAGCGGTCCAGCATTCCAAAAAATTAACAACTCCGAGCTTGTTGCGGTCATGCGCAGAACAGGAGAGCTTGCGAAAGACTATGCCATCCGTCACCATGTTCCCAAGTGGTACGATGACGCTGATATGCTCATTAATGATCCTGATGTAAATGCTATCTATATTGCAACACCACCTGGATCACATATGGAATATACCCTCATGGCAACTAAGGCTGGGAAACCGGTATATTTAGAAAAACCAATGGCACGCAATTATGCTGAATGCCAAGAAATGATTGCTGCTTGTGAAAAAGCAGGAGTCCCTTTATTTGTTGCCTACTACCGCAGGGCACAACCGCGATTTTTAAAAATAAAAGAGCTGTTGGAGAACGGGTCAATCGGCGAGATTCGATTCGTATCGACCACACAGTATCGAAAAAATACAGAAGAATCGAAGAATGCACATGAACTCTCCTGGCGCGTTCAACCTGAAATTGCGGGCGGAGGTTTGTTTTTTGATTTAGCCAGTCATACGCTCGATATATTGGACTTTTTGCTTGGACCTATCACATCTGTCCAAGGATTTGCATCGAATCAAGCGGGCTATTATTCTGCGGAAGATATGGTTTCAGGTACATATTTGTTTGAATCGGGAGTTCACGGAATAGGGAAATGGTGCTTTTCTGCATTTGAGGATGAGGATATCAATGAAATTGTAGGAAGCAAAGGGAAGATAACTTTTTCTACGTTTGGAAATGAACCAGTGAAATTGACGACCAAGAAGGGAATAGAAGAGTGGAATTTCGAACGACCGGAGCATGTTCATCAACCCTTAGTGGAAACGATTGTGGCAGACCTAACCACTAGCAGCGGCAAGTGTCCTAGCACTGGATTGACAGGTGCTAGAACGAACTGGGTAATGGGTGAGATGGTAAAGAATTATTATTGAAAAGGATACATCTGCCAAAAAAAGTAACCATTCTAACTGAATGGTTACTTTTTTAAAGACTATTAAACTAATATAAGTCTTAATGCTCCAATGAGGGCAAACCCAAGAATAAGTGTTTGAAAGGCTTTTTGCGGGATGAGAGGTACCACTTTAATTCCAATAACAGCACCTATTAAAATAGTAGGAATCAACCAAGCATTAAACGTGATGGAATCAACTGTAATTAAACCTAAACTGATATAAAACGGTATTTTAATCAAATTCACGAACATGAAAAACCATGCCCCTGTTCCAACAAACTCTTTCTTTGGCAAACCTTTCATTAACAAATAGATGGCCATTACGCCGCCTGCAGCATTTCCAATCATCGTCGTAAATCCAGCTAAGATTCCCATAGAGAGGGTAAACCATATGGACTTAGGAAGGGCTTTGGTAAACTTTTCTCCTAATCTCTCACGACTGATATGCAGCATAATCAATGCTAATACGATGACGCCAATCAGTGGTTTTAATTGATCACTATTTATTTGATTAAGGACATAATATCCGATAATGATTCCGATTAATACCCATGGAACCAGTGAAATAAGATATTTCCACACAACACTTCTGCGATAAAAAATAACGGCGAAGAGATCACCGACTACCAACAGGGGCAATAGGATTCCTATAGATTCTTTTGCTGGGAATACGTACATTAAAATCGTGGCAACCAAGATACCCATACTGGATACTCCGGTTTTTGTAAAACCAATAAAAACAGTACTCAAAATAACGATAACCCATTCGATGTAGGATAATTCAAAAATGATGTCTCACCTCAATTAATTAAAATTCATTTATTATTTTAAAGCAGAAAAGGATTTTTTTCTATGATTAGTTTTTGAATATTTGCATTCGTAAAAAGGAACGCATATAAATTTTTTAATTTAGTAGGCTGTGTTAAATTAGGCTGTTGATTTGTGC
>NZ_NPDD01000253.1 GCF_002272245.1 Bacillus sp. 7884-1
CATAGTTCTTGAATCAACAGATACCTTTAACACAGCCATTTAGTAAAGAAAATGCCCATTTGGAACAATCCCATTCTAATAAATGGTAAAATTATAAAAGGAGCGTAATTTGAGAGGACGGGAAATCAATGTCAAAGGAATTTCCGATCATAGAAACCAAACGATTATTTTTAAGAAAAGCAACAAAACTGGATGCAGAACATATGTTTACGTATCTATCTGATAAAGATGTCGTGAAACATATGGGGTTAGAACCATTCCAAACAATGATTGACGTATATGAAGAAATCGACTGGTATCAATCTATTTATGACGAAGGTTCAGGGATTAGATGGGGCATTACAATAAAAGATTCAGATAAGGTGATAGGCAGCTGTGGTTTTCTTAATATGAAGTCCAAACATCATCGTGCTGAAGTTGGATTTGAAGTGAGCAAAGATTACTGGGGAAAAGGGATTGCGAGTGAAGCCTTGGAAGCAGTGGTGAGATATGGTTATTTGCATTATCAATTAGAAAGAATTGAGGCATTAATTGTACCTAAAAATATACCTTCACAAAAACTCGTAGAAAGACTAGGCTTTATTAGAGAAGGTTTGCTCAGACATTACGAATTTACATGTGGTAAATTTGATGATTTATACATATACTCCATTCTTAAAGATGAGGTAATGAAGTAGATAAAAATTTTCTCATAGGGGGGGGATGTTTTCCATGCCAATCTGTCAACACTGTGGTTATAACTGGAGTTGGAAAGAGACTTTTAAGAAAATGTTCACCTTTAGATCTAAGTTAAGATGCCCGTTCTGTTCGTCATTCCAATACGTTTCAAGGAAATCAAGAAACCAACTAAGTCTCTTTGTAGTTGTACCATTATTAATTTTACCATTCGTATCATTTGGTGTACCTATAGGCTATATTTTAGCATTCGAGTTAGTTGCTAATGCTTTGGTGCTTATTTGGATGCCCTTTATTTATAAGCTAAGTAACAAGGAAGAGCTGATGTGGTAGTATATCTCAAAAAGGAAAAATTAGATGGTTTTGAATGCATTTGTAGTAACTAGAGTGTAAGGTGGAAGCTGGAATTCAACATATCCCAGAGAAGGAATAGGTAGACAATGGTGAATGTACTTATACAAATTAGCTATATTTCAAGGGATAATAATGTAATGCGGCGAGGTTCCTTCCAATTAAATGGTAATTCAAAAGAAAAAGTTGCTTTTGATTGGTGGAAGAAAATACAAAGAGAAATGCCTTTTGGAGGAGATCTGCAACAAGTAATTGTGGATGGCGAAGATATTACTGACTCAGTTAAGGAATTAGATAAATAAATTAGAATAGCCCCTCTCATAAAAGAAGGGCTTCTTTAAGAACATATTTTAGGCTCATAGTGATTTAATTAACGATTTTTTTCAATATAGTTTACCACATCACCGACCGTTTGAAGCGTAGCTGCCACTTTGTCACTAATTTCAATTGCGAATTCATCTTCAATTTCCATTGTCAGGTCAACCATATCAAGCGAATCAGCATCCAAGTCATCCTTGAATGAGCTTTGAGGTGTAATCATCTCCATTTTGACACCAAGCTGATCTGCAATAATAGGTTTTAATTTTTCAAATGTTGTCATTTTGATATCCTCCTAAGTTGTCCATTATCATCATTATAACAACCTATTTCAAAACGTAAAACATAAATAATTGCCATTACCCGGTGAACATTAACTTTTACTAGAGTTATTATGGATAAGAAACGATAATGAAGAAATGAAAGAATATTAACAGAACGTAAAAAAGGAGTTCAACATGAAGAAATTAATGGATGAGTACTTTGAAACAGCGATGGAGGCCTGGAGTATGATGCAAAAGACTTCAGGTGATGAAGGGGCAGAATGGGCTGAAAGATTTGAACGCTACTTTTATGAATTTATTGATGAATTGAAGACATGGTGGACAACTCTTGAGCCGAAGCCAACGAATATAAATGAGGCTGAGCAGTTACCTGAAATAAAAAAGTGGATGGAGCAAATCCCGGCTCCTGTACAGCTGAATTTCCTTACAGAATTAGAGGATATTTTGGATGGAATAGAGACAGAGCGTTTTGATTAAGTTATTTATGATGTAAGCTTACTCTTTGAGTGAGCCTTTTTATTCGAAAGGGTAAAATGATAGAGTGTTGACTCAGTCAACACTCTTCTTTTTCAATACCAATCGCTATGTCAGTAATTTTGTCAGACTTTCTTTTTGAATTTGCTGCCTTTACTCTTGGAACGAAGCTTTGTCATCATCTCATCCACCTGTTCCTGTTCGGAAAGGGTGGTTTGTTCATCTAATTTCAAGCTGGTGATTTTTTCATTTTCGATGGTAATCTCGAAATAGGAATTTTCCTTACTGCCTTTTGGCAGGTCCTTTTTTGGAATGATGAATTCTTTTTTCATTTCTTCGACTAAAATAACAGCAAATTGATTATCTTCAATTCTATCCAGGTATCCTTTAATAATCCTAACCTCCTACGCAAGCAAGTTCTTGCGATTTAATATCAGCAATTCTAGCAGGTCCAATACCCTTTATTCTTCCTAAATCATCAACAGAGGTGAAAGGTCTTAATTTGATTAAATCCTGTGCACGAGCAGCACCAATGTGAATGATTTCTTGTAATTGTTGAATGCTTGCTTGATTTACGTCTATACAATTACCAACAATGGGTGCAGGCTCAACCTCGGCCTTTGGTGTGTTCCCGCTGCTAGAGGGTGAAATGGTCCCATCTTTTTTCGTCAGTACTTTATAATCTTTCCCATCTGTTTCTACAACTACAGTCCCATGAACATCGGTCCCATAAAGTTGAATCTTCGAATTTTGAACAAGATTGACCACTTCTTCATGGGGATGACCATAAGTATTATTCAAGCCAGCACTGTAAATCGCAACATCTGGGTTCACTTCCCGCAAGAAAGAAGGGTGCGTTGAAGTGGAGGAGCCATGATGACCCAGTTTCAGAATGTCAGCTTTCATATCAAATCCACTATGAAGCATTTTTAATTCGTCTTCCGTGGTGGCGTCTCCTGTTAAAATAAACTTAATTTCACCATAGGTCAGTTTTAACGAAATAGACTCTTCGTTATCATGCTCGCTAATTGTTTTTGGATATAATACATCAATCTTAAGCGGGCCGACTTCAAACTGATCACCCATTCGTGGCTCATAGTAATCAACAGCTTTTGTATCGATTGCTTTTAAAAGTCTTTGGAAGGTTTGCGAGGGGTTTGTGTTCCCTGATAACCACACCTCCCCCACGTTAAATGTGTTAATCACTTGGTCCAACTGTCCAATGTGATCGGCATCTGGATGAGTCCCAACCGCAATATCGATTTGCGAAACATGCTGTTCTTTAAGATACTGAACAACTTCATCCCCAGTCCAGTTTCCAGCGTCAATAAGAATCGTAAAATCCTCACCATCATCAGAAAATTGAAGTAAGGTTGAATCACCTTGACCGACATCGATGAAGTGGACCTTAAGTTCTGATAAATCAGTGGGTGCAGCTTTATTTTCTTCCGTACTATGAGCTTCATCATTTTCCGCTGGTAATGACTTTTCCGTTATATTTTCTTTTCGTTGCGCTATGTCTTTAGGTTGTAGTGGTTCTTGTCCGCAACCACTAAATAGAAAAATAATGATGAAACTAAATAGAGCAAAAAGGTAACGTTTCTGCATTCAATTCCCCCTTTTCACCTAATAGCTTATCACAAATCAACCATTTTCAGACAATTCAAGTCAGAATGATTTTTATGAGTGATTACAGTCTAGTCAAAAGTAATACAACAAATTAGTATAAAAAGTAGTGGGGGAGGCTTGATTTATATGGATATCGTAAAATTGAAGAAAAACGAAATCAAGAATGCTCTTGGATTAGTTTGGAGTGTTTTTCAAGAATTCGAATCTCCTGATTACTCAATTCAGGGTATTGAGGAATTCAGGAAATTTATTTCTTACGATTCAATGCTTGAACAATTTGAAACATCAAAGATAGTCTTTTGGGGATGCAAAGTAGATAATGAATTAACAGGGGTAATCGCAACAAGAGGAATGAATCATATCTGTTTGTTATTTGTAAAAAAAGAGTTTATAGGCGAGGAATAGCTAAACGTTTATTTAATACAGTTTTAGAGAGATGCAAAAGTGAGAAGTCTACTATTACCACGATTACGGTTAATTCATCACCCTATGCAGTAGAAGTTTATCATCGACTTGGATTTGTTGATATCGAAAAAGAACAGACAGTGAATGGGATGAGATTTACTCCGATGATGTATTCGTTAAAATAGCAATGCTAGAAAGAATCAACCTATAATTCTTGCCGTTGAATGATTCAACGGCTTATTTGTATAGGGAAAAATAATTGTAAATTTTTGGCTTTTTAGTTGATAATAAACAATGTTTGCATTATACTTAAGTTGAGTTAAATATTTAATGAACTAAAATATTAATTTATATTTTTATATCATAAAAGAAGAAACGGGTTGTTGGTGATGAAAAAAGCTGCAGAATTGAATGGGTTTCAAAGTAATGAGGGAATCCTTTTCACCTATCACAAACAGTAAGGGTATATAGGATTTATCTGGGCAATGGTGGCAGTTATGGTTCTAGAAACAGCTGGGGTGTCGTACCTCTTATATAACTGGAGTCCTATCCTGCACTGGATTCATTTGATTCTATCCATTTCGGTCATTGTCTTCCTACTCGTTGATTTAAGAGCAGTCACTAGGAATCCCATCATGATAAAAAATAACGAACTTTCTTTAAAAATTGGCATTCGTCCAAGAGTTATAATAGCAACAGAGAATATTAAGGAATTAAAGAGCGGAAGCCTTTACCAGGAAGATAGAAAGAATAAAGAAGTCCTTGATCTATCTCTATTTAGCTTTGATGATCCAACCTTTGAATTAGTCTTAAACCATCCAATTCAAGATAAAGCGATGTACGGAAAAACTAAGGATGTTACCAGAATTTTCTTTAGTGTTGATGACAAAACATCTTTCTCAACCATGATTAAAGAAAAATAGAAAAAAGGAAGTGCCAGGACCTGTCCAATAAACTGGAAGGTGCCTGGCACTTATTTGATTTAACCTTGAATCTTTTCCATTTGATTAAGGCGCTCTAGGATTTTCCGTTTTCGGTATAACATTTTTCCTGCTTCGGCCACATCCCCGATAGAGGAGCGATTAATAAATGCTCCAAAAATCATTCCAGCTATCGGAATCATTTGGAAAAGCTTTTTCCAGCCAAAAGAATCTCGATAGGTGGTAACCACTTCACGCCATCCTTGCAGCTGTGAGATTATTTGATTGTTCTGATTGCCTTGATTGAAGGAAGTAAGGTCCTCTAGTATTGCCTTTTTTCCGACAATGTCGGATGAGGAAAATTGCAGACATTTTACAATAAAAATTCTTTCTGATTTTTCTTTAGGGTCGTACCCATAGCATATTGCAATCTCTTGTAATACTTTAAGGGATAATCCTAATAGAACAGGAATGTCAACTGCCAGTGTAAATAGCCCGCCAATCCCCGTTGTTGCCCCTTGAACTGTCGCTATTTTTGTTCTGGAATTTTTAATTTCCTCAGCGATTTCATCCATTTTACTAATCGGAACTTGTTCAAGGAAGTCAAGGTGAATTTCATCTGCTGATGTATCCTGAGGCACAAACTTTTTTAGAATATTTTCTTCTTTGACTAAATATTGGCCGCCATTCTGAATGTAGTTCCCTAATTCATCAATCGCCAAGCCGATTTTATCTTGAATAAATTTTGGTGTTAGCTTATCAAGAAGCATGAATGGTAAACGACCAAGCTTTTCCCAAAACCATAAATCCTTCTGTTCATTTTCCCATGCTTCAATCTTTTTCAATTCGTCCTTTAAATAATCAGTCGATTCTACTATCATCAAACATTCCACTCCATTTTCAACATTTAAATATAGGTATGTAAGTATATACGGTAAAACATCTAACAGGTTTCATTATTACTATATACGTTTTTAAAGACACAACCTGATAAACTTTAAGGAAGGCATATTTTGAGCAAAAGTAAAATATTTATATAAAAAGAGAGTAGTGGTACATGTAGTGTTCCTTTAAAGCTTCTAGAAGGGAGCAAATTTTTTGAATCGGAATCGAAATACAAATGTCCAGTTAGCTATTTTATTGCTTATATGCTTGCTCATTATACTTATTGTCCATGCGATACTCCATGTTAAAATATACATTGTGTATACTACCGGTGTTGGTCCAATCCTCTTAATAGGTTTGATTATTTTCCTCATTGTCCTGCTATATACCAAAGGGTGAAGGAATTCGGCTTTATTTTTTAATTATTATGAACAAATAGATTGTATTAATAATTTCCAAATGATAAAATATAGCTCCATTGTGTAAGAAAGCATCTACAAGATGATTGTAGATGTTTCTTTTTGTGCCTGTTCGATTGTACGGTAACTATAGGAAGAGGTGACGGTTTAAGAGAATGAGTTCAAAAAAACAAAAATCAGTTCGTGAGCATAAAGATTATCAAGCAGAAATAGAGCGCCTAGAGTTTACAAAGGAATACATTAAGAGTGTTTTGGAACATTCAAAAGGAAATAAAGAACAGTTTGTTGAGAATCTAAAGGAAGCCTTTGCTGATCTTGATACATCTGATAGTAGTTTAAGCTACATGACGCTTTTGACGAATGCTCAGTACCTGGAATTGGCAGTAAGTGAACTGGAAAGGTTAGCGAGTGTCATTGGCAAACCGTACTTTTCGAGAATTAATTTTACCAGCAGCGGTGACACCGATGAAGAGATTTTGTATATTGGGAAAGCGTCACTATTTGACCGTGTAAATCAGATTCCCATTATCGTTGACTGGAGGTCTCCGATTGCAAATGTTTACTATGACGGTCGTCTAGGGGATGTTACGTATGACGCCTATGGGGAAACGCAAAGTGGTTATTTATCTCTTAAAAGACAGTATGAAATCGAGGACGGATTATTAAAAGAAATTAGAGATATCGATTTAACCACACATGATGAACTATTACAGAAATCCTTATCGGGTAAAGCAGATAATCGCTTAACCGAAATTGTCGCGACCATCCAAAATGAGCAAAATGATGTAATTCGAGCTTCTCTTAAACACCCCATCATCGTTCAAGGAGCTGCGGGAAGTGGAAAAACCACTATTGCACTCCATCGCATATCCTACTTTTTATACTCTTCTGGATATCGATTTCCTCCAGAAAAATTAATGATTCTTGCACCAAATAGATTGTTTATTGATTATATTTCCGCTGTTCTTCCTGACTTAGGGGTAAACAAAATTAAACAAACCACTTATGTTGATTTTATGAGAAATTGCTTAGGGAAGAAAATAAAATTAATAGCTCCTAACTCAAAATTACTGACGCTTCTAAAAGGGGAAGGAAAATCAAAATGGTTACAATGGGTGTCGGGGTATAAAGGTTCACTAGATTTTAAGGACTGTATCGATGCCTACTTGAAAGATATTGAATATAATCTAGCACCGTCAAAGGATTTTATCATTGAAAAATCGCTTCTGATGAGAGGGCAAAAAATTAATAGATTATTTTTAACAGAGTTTCAATACTTACCAATCTATAGTAGACTCGATAAAATAAAAAATCTATTGGCAAATGATTTAAGAATAAAAAAATCAATCATTCTATCCAAAATTAACAGTAAATATGATGATGCTTTAGAAAAGGCACTTTATTCCACCAGGCTGGATTCAGATAAAAGGAGAGTAAGAGTCGTCTCCATCATGGATTTAAAAGAGAAAAGGTTAAATACGGTGGAGCAAGAATCGAAGGTAGCAGTGAAGAATTATATGGATCCATTTGTAAAAAAAGATATCTTTGCACTATACAAGGAACTGATGGCATCTCCTGAACTGTTAAGAAATTATTCAAACACTCTTTCTGAGATAGAATGCAAGAGGTTGAGTCAATATTGTCAAAGAATTTTTGACAAAAAAGCACTTGAGCTTGAGGATTTGGCTCCGTTATTTTACATGAAAGCAAAGCTTGAAGGAATCGATGAAAAATATAAAATGAAAAGTGTTTTCATTGATGAGGCTCAGGACTATAGCTATTTTCAGTTTGCAGCAATGAAAGAAGGCTTTGAAACAGATCTATTTACAATTGTTGGCGATTTAGCACAAGGGATTCATTCTTATCGGGGATTAAACAGCTGGGAACCATTAGTTTCTGATATCTTCCCAAATGCGAACTATCATGCTCTCCAAAAAAGTTACCGGACAACGGTCGAGATTATGCACCTCGCAAATGACATTCTATCGATTATGGACAAAGATCTGCCAATTGTACAACCCGTTATTCGACATGGGGACAAACCACGTTTTACGAAAATTGACCCAAGCCATTTGCAACAGGTAAGAGAAACACTTGAACACGATATCCAATTACTCAAAGAGGAAGACCTCAACTCGATAGCCATTATTGGAAGAACCGACAGCGAGTGCTTGCGAATACATAAAATGCTAGAAAATAGTAATCTTCCCATTCAGATATTAGAAGAAAAGCAAGATATGAAAAAGGGAAGCGTTGTAATCTTGCCTTCGTACCTTTCAAAAGGACTAGAGTTTGATGCCGTGCTGATTCTTACATTGGAAGAAGTGTACAGTGTGGAAGAAGTGGATATAAAATTGTTGTATGTGGCAATGACAAGACCTATGCATAGGTTGCATTTATATGGGAGTGAGTTATCGGATTTATTATTAAATAAAGCTGCCTACGTCCATTTTGATGCAAATTGAAAAAGAAAAGTGCCAGGCACCTCCTATAATTGATGTGACCCCCAAAAGTTAGAGTTTTATATTAAGCAA
>NZ_NPDD01000254.1 GCF_002272245.1 Bacillus sp. 7884-1
TGGAGCGATTTTAAAGCTTTTTCTAAACCCAAAACCCATTTGGTTTCCTCCTTACTCTATAGCCCATCAGGAATCTGAAAGACTGTTTTTTTGTAATAGCCAATTCAATTTCCCCTTACCCTTTTACATTAATTTTCCAACTATAATTGTAACACGGCATAGGACTATAGCAGCAATAATTATTGCTAAAAAAATAGAGGGAAATACAATCATTATGACTGTACTCCCCTCAACAATTAAAACAGACTGATTAATTAAGCATCAGCAACAGTTGGATCTACAAAACCAAAGGTGATTTTTCCATTAAACGCACCCTGCAATTCCTTTTTCTCAACAAACGCTCCATTTGTCTTGGCTATGAATTCAGAAGCTCTTAACCTATCCTTCATATCAGCATTTTCATCCCGCATTATCTCCGTCCAAAACCGCTTTGTTTCCGTAATATCAGCAATAGTTTCCACATCCATTTGTTCATTCCGCTCCTTAATATATTCCAACACCTTAGCATTTCTGAGCAGGCGGCTGGCGTTTACTTCTGCTGCATTTCCTTCAGCTTCATATCCTGCTCTCAAATAGCTAGTAGTGGCGTTTCCGGTTTCAATATAGTAATCAGCAAACCTTTTTTGTTTTATATTTAGACCGTTCATTTTTAATCACCCGCCATAAGGATATATAAGAATATTCGTTCTAGTTGTATTGTAACAAATTCTTAGGAACGTGTGGCCTGTTTCCTATAATAATCTAAGCGCCTATTATGATTATGTTCACAATTACTTCTCTTCCTATTTGGGTAAGGCGGGCAATAATCCCTGTTCCCATGATCAACAGCAAATATATTTCCACACCGTTCATTTTTACATCGTCTATAAGTGGTTTTCTTTAATAGCGCTTCGTGCAACTGCCACCAAGCCAAGTCCATTAAAGAGGAAAATAGAACCGAAGGATAAAATTCACCATTCTTTAATTGAAGACGATCCTGTTTAGTGGGTAATTCATCATTAACAATGTTCATCAAATCTTCTTTTTGTTCCTCCGTTATTTTATCATCCACCCATTTTTTTAAATAATTAACAGCAATTTTCATTCGATAAATTTTGTTAATTAACTCTTGGTTTACCAATTCTTTTTTTATATCCGTCAATACCAAATTTTTATGCCCGCTAGTAAACGCCTCTTCATTTATTCTCTTAAAAAAATACTCACGCTCACTAATGCCAAGTAGCCCAAATCGTTTTGCAAATTTTAAAAAACTTTCTTGGGCTTTTATTGAACGTAATCTATGGACCTTTATTTCTTCAAAACCATTTTGCTCATTATTAAGTCTAACAGTTTCTTCATCTATAATAATCTCTGAAATTTGTAAGTAGATATGTACAGGGTACGTATCCGGTTTATAGACCTTGTATTTATCAGTATCTTTAGCAGTAACATTTACTTCTACGTTTCCCCAAGCATCTTCTTCCCCATTAACGAATTCATATTCCTCATAAACAACAAACTTGTTTGCATAATATGGTACTTCATTATTCCTGTCTGGAGTGATTTTTAAATTTTCATCTTCTTTTGATGGAATTAGTCTACTCATGCATGCACTTCCTCTAAATACGAACATATTTTTGTGGTACATAATTGTATTGTTATTATATTATACACGATTTCAAATAGTATCTACAATATGCTTGTAATACTACTATTACTAACCATGAGGTGGTGAGGAAAATGTTGAACAGGAATCAGGACATTAAAGAAGCAAAAAAGGATGTTCCAGATTGGGCTATAGCAGAAAAATTAGGAATTTCCGAAAACAGCTTTTACCGCTGGATTCGGAAAGAACTAACAATTGAAAAAAAAGTAATGATCATGCAAGCCATTAAGGAATTGAAAAATCAATAAGAAAATAAAGGAGTTTGATGGCGATGACAAGTGCCTGTGAAGAAATTAAGAACCAGTTATCCATTATTGAAGCTTTCGAAAAATATACCGATGTCATGATTCCTAGTACAAAAGGCAATAAGAAGCAATTTAACATCTGCTGCCCATTCCATGACGACAAAAATCCTTCCTTAACCATTTATTCACACAGCAACAGATGGTATTGCCATGTCGGCTGCGGTGGCGGTGATGTCATTAATCTCGTAAGTAAGGCAATGAATCTTTCAAATGTGGAAGCTATAAAATTGCTTGCAAAAGATATGGGAATTTCGATGAATCAGCAACTTGATGCAGAAACCTACAAAATTAACAGAGGCATAAAAGAATTTAACCATCACTGTATGCTGTATGCGGATGCCTTAAATGATTTAAAGATAACCCTATTGGATGAAGCCAGAACCATAACGGAAATAAAGGAATTGGAACAAAAAGGGGATATTTACCATTCCCTTGCGCGAATAGAATATTTAGCCCCCCTTGTGCAATTTGGCAGCGTGGAAGACAAAATTTATGCGATTCGGAAGATTGGAGAAATGATCAACCATGGCAGTGGTAACCCTGAATAACATTACACCTGACGATTTGCAATTAGTGACCAAATTTAACGAGGAAATAAAATTTATGGAGCAGTGGGAAGAGCCGATATATTTCGACAAATATAATTTACCAGCATTTAACGTAGAAATTTTCCCGCACTGGTTAAAGGATTTCATTATTGCTGTCGCTGTATCAACCCAAACACCTGTTGACATGGCCGCAATGGCAGCTGTAACGATATTGTCAATCGCATTGTCCAAGAATTATGAAATTAATCCGTATGGCGACTGGATTGAGCCTTTAAACACCTACTGTTTGACCTTAATGGGGCCGGCAAATAGAAAAAGCTCTGTTTTTCGTGAAATGTGTTTGCCAGTAATACAATTTGAGAAGGAAGAAAACGAGCGGCTGCGCCTAGAAGCTCAGAAAGTGGAATCAACTAAACGTGCCCTGCAAAGACGCATTGAACATCTAGAGGGACTTTACTCTAAAGATGGAGACGACAACATATTTAAAGAAATAACCCAAGTCCAACAAAAGCTAGATTCCTTACCTGAGGTATACCTGCCCACATTCATTACTGATGATGCCACCCCGGAAACCTTAGTCACATTAATGAAGCAAAATAAAGAACGGATAGCGGTTATTTCCGCTGAGGCAGGACTATTCGGAATGGTAAACGGACGGTATAACGGGCAAATAAACCTAGAAGTCTATCTCAAAGGACATACAGGAGATTACCTAAGAGTGGATCGCCGCGGAAGAACTGAAAGCCTGGAATCACCATTAATAACCATAGGGATATTTGGGCAGCCGGATGCTGTGAAAAATTTGCCTCCAATTTTCCATGGTCGTGGGTTAATGGCTCGCTTTCTCTACTCATCACCAAAGGATTTTAAAGGATACAGAGATGTTCGCCCGAAACCCATTCTGGCCAATTTACGGACTCAATACATTAAAAATATTAAACTCTTAATGCAACTAATGACCGATAAGCCAATAATATTAAAATTCGGTAATGATGCAGATGCCTTATTCCAAGTGTTCCAAGAGAGGATAGAAATACAATTACGTGATGGTGGGCCCTTGTCAGAGATACCTGAATGGGGCGGGAAAATTGTCGGTAATATAGCACGTATTGCAGCCCTGTTACACATTGCCAAACACATTGAGGGCTCCCTTACTCCATCTACTATTCCAGTGGATATCGATGCTGAAACAGTCCATGGGGCTACAACACTAAGCGATTACTTTATTGAACATGCTAAAGCAAGCCTAGGGAAAATGAGGATAAACACCGAGACTGAGGAAGCTCTTGACCTTCTTAGGGTCATCCATAGGAAATACAAGAAGATGTATGAGGAGACAGGGTTTATCAGTAGCCCCGTCCCTTACAGAGAGATTCAACAAGCAGTAAAATCCCGTTATGACAGTAAGCAGCTAAAAGCCCTAACAAATGTCCTTGAGGATCGCGGGTATGTCCGAACATATGCGGAGGTAAATACAAATGGTAAACCAAAGCAGTATTTGCTGGTAAACCCCTATTTACTTAAAAATCTTCCCCATTTTCCCCAAAACCTGACAAAGTCATAGGAAATGCAACATACAGCAAATATCCTTGGTCCCTGTTCTTCCCCATTTTCCCCAACCTTATGAGGAAAACGGGGAAATGAGAGAAATCCGCCTCCCCGCCCATTTCCATTGCAGTTTAGAGCTTTTTCGGAAAATGGGGAATATGGGGAACAAATCTTAACTTTTGGAGGTTTAATACATGAAAACCAAAAATTCACTAGTTATCGAGTTAAATAATCTCATACAATCACTTAAAAATAATCAAGAGAAACTACATCAATTAGAAATGGCTGGATTTCACCCTTTAAGTGATAACCGACAATTAACTGCAATCACCGCCCCACCCTCAGTGATTACGAGAATAGAAGATTAGGAGGCAATTAGATGAAAACAACTGTTGAGTTACCAGATGTAATGGAAGTAAAACATATTCAAGGATTTCTTAGAATTGGCCGCAGCCAAGCGTACCAATTAGCAAAAACAGGTGCTTTTCATACTGTTACCGTAGGAAAACGTATATTGATACCCAAGAAATCATTCATGGAATGGTTTGAAGGAATGCCTTCAGAGCCTGCGCATGATGAACGGTCAGGGGAAAACACCTTATCTGAAGTCTTTTAATAGAATTAAAGATATGCTCTGTTGAAAGAAACGTGGACATTTCTATATAAAACCTGATGGACACCGGCAAAAATTTTCCAATATTAGGATGATTTGATATGATATTAGATAAGGTGCTAGTTGCTTGGTGTCCAGCTAATTTACTTATGGAGGTAATTATAATGGCTGGGGCAGGTTATCCAAAACAGGATAAAAAAACAGGAAAGTGGTATTTCGTAATAGAAGCCGGGAAAGATTCTTTCGGTAAACGGACGAGGAAAAAGCGTTCATTTAATACCAAAAAGGAAGCTAAGATGGCTATGGCTGAAGCTGTACTCGAGGTAAAGAATAGCCGAAGCATTCAAAAAGTGGTTGAGATTACAGTTGGTGAATACCTGGTTTATTGGCTTGAAAACTATGCAAAAACTAACACAAAACCTAAGACATATGCAGAATATGATAAGATCGTAAAAACTCATCTTCAACCATCCTTAGGGCACATCACGCTCCAAGAATTGAAAAGCACTCAGCTGCAAAATTACTACAAAGAGAAGTTGAGCCTTTTATCAGCACAATCGGTAATCCATCACCATCGCATTCTCTCTAAAGCTTTAAACGACGCCATTGACTGGGAGTTCATCGATAGAAACGTGGCAAAAGGAGCCAAACCTCCAAAGCCGTCAAAACGTGAAATGAACACCTATACCGTCGAGCAGCTGAACTTACTTCTTAAGACGGCAAAGGAAAGAACACCTGTGTTCTACCCTATTATCTATGCTGCCACCCATACCGGTATGAGGAAAAGCGAGTTAATTGGGCTGACTTGGAAGAACGTGGACTTTCCCACCCAAAGGCTTTATATTCGCCAAACCATTACAGAAGCCAACGGCAAGTATTTTTTCAATACTATCCCAAAGAATGAAAAACCAAGAGGGATAAAATTAACAGCTGAATTGGAAAAGTTGTTACTATCACTCAAAAAGGAATATGAAAAGCAAAAGAAAATATTAGGGGATAGCTTTAATCCCCATGATCTGGTCTTTTTCAATTCAAAAGGAAACATCATGGCTCCGTCAGAAATTTCAAGAGCCTTAAAGCGAGCGATAAAAGCTGCCAACCTTCCAGATATTCGATTTCATGATTTACGCCATTCCCATGCAACAATCTTACTTCAAGCCAATGTTCACCCAAAAATCGTCAGTGCCCGCTTAGGACATTCCAAAATTTCAGTGACTATGGATACCTATTCACACTTGACGGATTCCATAGAGGGAATTGCAGTGGACACATTAGATACTCTACTAGAATAACTGAAGATGGCACAAAAAGAAGAATGGCACTTTTTTGGCACTTGCCAATAAAAAAAGACCGAGTGCCCTCTGGTCTATGTATAATAAGAATTCCTCAGAACCCTTGGTATTATTGAGTTGGCGGGACTGCGTGGGAATCGAACCCACCAGACCTGGCACGCAGGTCTCAAGCAGTTTTGAAGACTGTGGAGGACACCAGTACCCCATTCAGCCCCAGAATATTATAGTGAAAAGGTAATTCCTATTTGTAATCATATTACAATGGAATATAGTAATAATCAATAGAGTTGGGGATTTTGTCATTTTTTCGACAACTTTTGCAACTCCCTTTAAGGATGGCTACTTCCTTGATAATAAAGACGATAACTTGTCTTTTTACCTTATTTCAGACTATAATAGATAGATGAAAATAGTATCGTGTAGGTGAAATCAATGCAGCTCACAGGTTGGTTCTTATGGTTTATATTAATATGGATTTTTGCATTTGCGGGTTTAATGGCGATTGGCGGATTTTTTATGTTTCGGAAGTTCCTCAAGAAAATGCCAAAGGAAGATGGCAAATCCGTGATGGACTGGGAAGAATACTACGTTAATCAGACTCGTCATTTATGGGGCGAGGATGAAAAACATCTTCTAGAAGATTTGGTTAGTCCGGTTCCTGAGCTTTTCCGTGATGTCGCTAGGCATAAAATAGCTGGAAAGATTGGCGAACTTGCGCTTAATGAGCAGGTATCAAAAGTAACGGAAGAACTCGTCATCCGGGGTTACATTCAAGCAACACCAAAAAGGGATCATAAATTTTTACGTAAAAAGCTATTTGAAAATAGAATTGATGTGGCTCCTTATGAGCATTTATTCTAAACCGACCAATTTTTGGCGGTTTTTTTTTATGGTTTTGGTTACTTTAAAAAAGTGTGAAATAGTAGGTTGGGGTGAAGAGGATGGCAAAACGTAAGGCAACTAAGAGGCACAAGATATTTAACCTATTGATCATAGTGATTCCATGGTTATCGTTATTATTTTTAGGAAAGCGTGATATTAAACGTTATTCTTTTTCGGGCGTCTTTATTATTATTTTTGAAATCATTAATCATTTGTATGGACACAAGCGAAATTGGTGGAAGTTTTATGATAAGCGAAAATCATTTATTAGGGATGAACTTCCTTTTAGTGTGGGACCTTATGCGCCGCTTTCAATGTGGCTGCTTAAAATTTCGTATGGAAACTTTAAGAAGTTTGTGTTATTGAACGCGATTGCTGACGGTTCCTTTGCTTTCTTTATCATTGATATTCTTAAGAAGTTTAAAATCATCAGTCTAGGTCGATTAAATCATGTTCAGTTTTTCTTTTACTTAAACTATAAAGCGTATCTATTATATGGTGTACAGTATTTGTTTGATAAAATCAGATATCGATATTAAAGAAACGCTCAGAACTTTTTATGCCCTGAGCGTTTTTTATGCAAAGTCAGCGTTGACCATGCAGCTGTCTATAAAGCTTTTTATAATCGAGATACATCGCGACCCGCCATGGAACAATCATACTAAATGCCAGCAGGAAGAACATACCGCTTAGTTCTCCAAAGTCAATAGACGTGCTTAAGATTGATTTTAAAGCTACCCTCACTATTAACAATCCAACTAAAATGTAAATAAACGCCTTCGATCTTTTTAAGTAAATTTCGTTTTCTCGAATTTCAAATTTAGATGTTTTGATTAAGAGTATTGAAAAAAGCATTCCCAAAATCATGACCTCTATGATTTCCATACCAGTCAACCGAAATTGAGGTACCACATACATGAATGCCCCGCTCGACATAAAGACCGGAGGCAGGATAATTTTCTTTACATTTGTAGGTTTCTTAGCAGCCTTCATGCGGACGAATAAAGCTAATATCCCCATAAAAACTGCACCAATTGAAGAAACAACAACAAAGTTCATAGGCTTCAACCCCTAATTCCTTAAAGCTCGGAATTTATATTTTACTATATACATGAAATATTTAGAAGCCTGTAAAACCGCCAAACATTCCAGAGAAAATCGTAATAATTTTTGTCATCCAGTCAAAGAAAAGCACGATCCCCATGACAATCATTAAATAACCGCCGATTTTAACAATTTTACCGCTGTTTTTGCGAATCCATTTCATACGGCCAACAAAGAATGATAGGATTAGGAACGGTATCGCAAATCCAAGTGAATACGCAACCATGTATAGTACACCTGAACCTGGATTTGTCGCTGCAAGGGCGATTACCGCCGAAAGAATCGGACCTGTACATGGTGTCCAACCTGCCGCAAAGGCCATCCCGATGAGTGCTGAACCAAAAAAGCCAGAAGGTCGATTTTTAAATTCTAATTTCCGATCCTTCATCAAAAACTCAGGTTTAAATACACCGACAATAATTAGTCCAAATAGAACGATAAATATTCCGCCTAACTGACGAATGAGATCTTTGTACTCGAGGAAAAAGCTTCCAACAAAAGAAGTACCAAAACCAATTGCGATAAAAATTGCCGAAAATCCTAAAAGGAAAAAGATTGTATGTAGAAGACTTCGTTTTTGAAGCATGGCATTTTCAGTTTTTAGCTCCCCTACAGACATCCCTGTGATATAAGATAGAAATGCAGGGTATAGCGGTAAACAGCATGGTGAGATAAAACTTAGGAAACCGGCACCTAAAGCTAAAAATATATTTACATCCGTCATATTAACACTCCCACTATAGTCGATACCTTATCATTTTATCAAACCTTTCCACTAAATGATAATGGTTAACATGAATATTTTGTGTCTCTAAGGGTCAATTATCATTTCCTTCAAAAACCTTCCTATATTTCTACCATTTCCCTGCATCAGATGGATATTTTCTTACAAATATCTTGGATTTATTCCCATCTTAGGTTATACTAGTAAAACATTGGTAGAGAATTTCCTATCAATGTTTTCTATTATTGGAGTTTCTCCGGAAAGGACCACGGCAGTGATCAAACAAGATCTAATTGCATTGATTGAGAAGAAGCGTGCTGAATTAATTCAAGTCGCGGTCACAAACGGCCTGACTTCCTCCATTGCAATTCGTTATAGCCAAGAACTAGACCATCTTTTAAATGAATATAATCGAAAATATATAAAAAAAACTCGCCAAGTGGCGAGTCTCTAAATGTAAAAATCCTGGTCATTAACCAGGATTTTTCTTTTTTCATTAATGCATAACATCCTCTAACCGTTCCAAAGCGCCATTTTGCAGGAGGAACATTTTATGGTAAAGTCCACCTAGTGCCAATAGCTCTTGATGTGTGCCTCTTTCAACAATTTCTCCTTGATGTAAGACGAGTATTAAGTTCGCATCTTGTATCGTAGATAACCGGTGGGCAATCGCAATCGTCGTCCGCCCCTTTCTCATTTTGGAAAGAGCCGTTTGAATCGCTTCCTCAGTTTCGGTATCAATATTTGCAGTTGCCTCATCGAGGACAAGAATCTTTGGATTAGCGGCAATGGTCCGTGCAAATGCAATTAATTGGCGCTGTCCACTAGAAAACGTAGACCCTCTTTCCACTACTTTATGATGATAGGAATCTTCCAGTTTATCAATAAACGTATGAGCTTGAACAAATTGAGCAGCTTCCTCAACTTGTTCATCTGTTAAATGATGATTATGAAGCGTAATATTGTCTCTTACCGTTCCGTAAAATAGAAACGGATCTTGGAGAACAAGCCCCATTTTTTCTCGTAATTCATCCTTGGAAAAATGACGGATGGACTGACCATCAATGAAAATATCACCCTTCTCGTATTCATAAAATCTCATTAATAGATTGATGATTGAACTTTTACCACTTCCTGTATGACCAACAAGTGCTACAGTTTCTCCGGGATTTGCTGTAAAGGAAATATTTTTCAACACATCCCGCTTGCCATCATAGGAAAAGGTTAAATTCTTGAATTCAATTCTTCCTTTTTCAATCGATAGATTACTTTCATCGTTTTGTCCAGGGGCCAATTCTTGCTTATCCAAGATTCTAAAGACACGTGCTCCAGCCACAATTGCCTGTTGGTACAACGATAATCTCATCATCATATTATTTACTGGTTCAAAGAAACGCTCCAGATAATTAACAAAAGCATATAACACACCGATTTCTACTGGACTGTCCAATGAAGTAATACCAAAATAATTTAAAACAATGATTAATCCTAAAATGAAAATTAAATCAACTGCAGGACGCAGCAATAATCCATCTATCTTAATATTCTTCATTCCCGCATCATAGTGCTTTTCATTAATGTCTTCGAACTCTTTGCGAAGTCTTTTTTCCTGACGAAATACTTGAATAATACTCATACCCTGCAGGGATTCACTTAATTTAGCATTTAATTGGCTGAGTCTTTCACGCATTTCCAAATAAAATCGGGAACTAAATTTCCGATATAGACTCATGACAAGAAGTATTAATGGAATAAAAATTAGACAGAATAGAGCCAGCTTTACATCTAGGATAAACATTGTAATGAAAATTCCGGTGAGTAAAAATCCACTCTGGATAAAAGTCGAAAGGACAGTAACAAACATATCTTTAATGGCCTCGGTATCATTTGTCACCCTTGAAACAATACTTCCAGCCGGAGTTTGATCAAAATACTTAAGACCTAGTGACTGCACCTTTGTAAAAATATCAATTCGAAGCTGTTGAATGATTTTTAGAGCAATCTCCTGAAATTTTACTAATTGAAAAAACAACAATAAGGATTTTACAATTTGAATTCCAAGATAGCTTGCACCTAGAATAACCAATGGCTGAAAAACCAAATTTCCTGGTGTTAAGTAATCATCAATAAAGATTTTTACTAGAATCGGAGAGGCTAACTCTCCCAGCGTTGTTAACACTAAAAGACTGAATGCTAGGATTAATTCCTTTTTATGTGGTTTCGTATAGGATAGCAGGCGATATAAAACTCTTTTTTGTTCTTTTTCAGTCAGCTGTGCTGTTTCTTCCATTTTAATGTCCTCCATGCTCAACCAACTCCTCTAGCTGCTGACGTAAATACATTTCCTTATACCAGCCATGTGCTGCCATTAATTCTTCATGTGTCCCTCTTTCAATGACCTCGCCATTATCAAGCACAAGAATTAAGTTTGCGTGCTGGATAGCACTTAAGCGGTGAGAGGTAATAATCGTCGTTTTCCCTTCTCGATTCTTTCTTAATGCCGAAAGAATCGCCTCCTCGGTCTTTGCATCAACAGCAGATAGGGAATCATCTAGCAATAACACTTCGGGATTCATCAACAGCGCACGTGCAATACTAATCCTCTGTTTCTGACCGCCTGATAAGGAAACTCCCCTTTCACCAACAACCGTTTGATAGCCTTCCGTAAATTGAAGAATATCATCATGAATACTGGCAAGCTTTGCAGCATCAAAAATATCTTCCCTAGGTGTATTAGGGTTCGTAAAGGCAATATTTTCAGCCACACTCGCCGAAAACAAGAAATGGTCTTGTGGAACATAGCCAATCACTTCACGTAGTTTTTCCAGCTTATATTCTTGAAGTGAATGACCGCCGAAGGAAATTCCCCCTTTATAGTCTTCAAATTCACGAATAAGTAGCTTTAACAGTGTTGTTTTACCAGCACCCGTTTTCCCTACAATCCCTAGTGTCTCTCCTCTATTAAGAGTGAAGCTGATATTCCTTAACATAGGTTCTTTTTCACCAGGGAAAGTGAATTTCTCAATATCAAAGTGGATATCACCGCTTGGAACTATCTCTAATGCATCACTTCGGTCTGTTATATCAGATTCTTCACGAAGTAGTGCGGCTACACGGTCATACGAAGCACGACCTCGTTCAACGATATTAAACAGCCAGCCAAATGCCAACATTGGCCAAATTAATAGTCCTAAATAGGTGGTAAAGGCAATCAATTCACCAATCGTTAACTCCCCAGCCAAAACGTATTTTGAACCAAAGGTGATGGCTAAGAAAAAGGAAATACCTACAATAATCGAAATCGTTGGATCATATAAGGAGTCTATTTTTGCAACCACGATGTTCTTTTCGACTACTTCCTGAGATTGCTTTTTAAAATCTTCTATGTCTTCCTTTTCCTGACCAAAGGTTTTAATAACCTTAATCCCAGAAATACTTTCCTGTGTTTTATCATTCAGATCAGAGAACGCTTCTTGTGCCTTATGGAAGGTTCGATGCAGCATCGTACCAAACCAACTTGTAAGAATAGCCATAAATGGCATTGGGATTAGACATATCAAGGTTAATTTCCAGCTAATCGTAAACGCCATAGCCAGAATAACAAATCCACCTGTTGATAGAGAGTCAACTAATGTCAGGACTCCTAACCCAGCCGTTTGTTGTATAGCTTGCAGGTCATTTGTCGCATGCGCCATTAAATCACCAATCCTTCGTTTCTGGTAAAACGATGGCGACATATTCGTAAAATGCTGATATAATCGGTTTCTTAACTGTTTGCTAAGCTTAACCGCAGAGCCAAAAATCATAATTCGCCAAAAATATCTCAAGACATACATACCGAGTCCTGCCCCGACTAATACTGCCATCCATTCAAGGAGCAAGCCCTTCGTCATCGTACCATTATTAATATGGTCTGCAATAACCCCAATTACCTTCGGCGGCACAAGTTGAAGCAGTGCAACAAACAGTAAGATAACGGTTCCAAATATGTATGCTTTTTTCTCTTGTTTAAAAAACCAGCCTAAATCTAAAAATACTTTCATAAACATTCCCCCGAAACATAGTTCAAATTATCTGTTTATTATATTAAAAAAATCATTCCACCTCGCCCGAAGATTTATTTTATCAAATATTAGTAAAATAATAAAGATTTAGACACCTATTCTCCCCATGAAAAAAGCACCCATTTTTATGAGTGCTAATCCTAAATTATTCTGCTTCTTTTTCTAACTCTGCCATTTTTTCTTCTGTAGCAGTTTTTAATTCATTCACTTGATCCTTAATGTCATCTGGTACAAACTTCACTCTTTTTAAATAATTTATGATAACCTTATGATCTGTTACAATAGCATTGGGGTCATTGGGGTCATATGTCTTTGTTTGAATTTCATTGTTTTTAATAAAAGCAGATGCAATGTAGTAGAAATCTTTCTGTGATTCACTCTTTAATGAACCTGTTTCTTTTACTACCGAGTCGTAATCTTTAGCAATGATTAATTCAGCGAATTTCTCATCCTCAGCTGTTAGCTCTCTTGTATTTGTGTTTTCTTTTGCAGCGTTTGTACCTTCTTCTGTTTTATTCTCTTTAGGAGTAGCTGTTTCCTCTTTTTCTTGCGTTCCACATGCTGTTAAAGCTAAAAGTAGAATTAAAATAAGTGATAAAACTTTTTTCATGTAGTAAGGCTCCTTCATTATGTTGTGCTTCTTAGCGTAACTAGTATGAACCTTATTATTCCTTTTTTCAATAGATAACCAAAATATAAGATTTTTCGAAAAATTACTATTTTTTAGTACAAGGCTGTGTTATATTGGGCTGTTGATTTGTGCTCCAGGCGCTTCGCTTT
>NZ_NPDD01000255.1 GCF_002272245.1 Bacillus sp. 7884-1
ACACAAATCAACAGGTTCTAAAATCAACATTTACCTTTAACACAGCCTAATACAAAAAAACCACTTTCTTTTGATTACTTTCAAAAATAAGTGGTTTTTTACTATTATTTATTTGCCTTGCTGTTTATTCATAGCAGACATCATTTGGTTGATCTTCTTTTGAGAAGGCTTCATACCCATTTGCATCATCATCATTTTTAACATTTGTTCATTAATTGGTGGATTTTTCTTTAAGTAGCTCATCATGTATTTACGAGCAATGAAAAATCCTAGAGCTACACCAGCTACTAACGCTAGTACAACAACTAGAATCCATAAACCTGTACCCATTAAACTTCCTCCTTCATGTTGTCTACCATACAGTGTACTAAATAAAACGGGAATATACAATATTCTCTTTTAAAAGATTAGACATATTTTCTTTCTTTAATAGGCTTTAACCAACCAAACCGCTGATGATCAAGATCTAAAGCCATAAACGATGATTCACTTTTTCTAAGCACTTCAAAGAAAATCGTTTCGGCTTCATAACTACCAGAAGCCTCAATTGTAATTAAATCTTGGAAGACTCTTAATTTCGCTGTACTTAGTTTTCCACTTAATTCAATGGAGTATGTACCATGTTCAGCCAGAAAACCTTTCTTTTTTCCAAGTTGTTTTTGAATTAACTGATGTATTTTCAAAACCTCTAATGACTTTGTTATATAAGTAATCTGCTTATTTGTTATAAATTTCAGTTCACCGTCTGCTTTATGATGTTCCTGAAAAAGCTTAAAAAACATACGCTCTCTTCCGAAGTAATGGGCGGCAAATTCATCTTCTATTAGATAAAGCTGATAATTCCTCACCACGATCTCTCCTTCGTTGAATACCCTTTCTATCAATTATAAATAATCACTATCAAAACATTTGTCTTATACCGGCAAAAATAATCACTATTATTGTCGAATCCATAAGATTCTTACAAATTTTATTATATCTAACTAATATTTGGAATGTAACGAATGTTTCAAATCATTCATCTAATGTTCATATATATAGTAGACATGCAAAAAAAGAGAACGACATTACGTCGCTCCCTTTGAAATCATCTATTTATTATTGAAGTAGTGCTTTAACACGTGCAACAACATTGCTTACACTAAAGCCGTATTCTTCCATAATTTTTTCTCCAGGTGCAGAAGCCCCGAATGTATCAATTGCTAGGACGTCTCCTTCATCACCTGTGTATTTGTGCCAGCCAAATGAAGTACCAACTTCAATTCCAAGACGTTTTTTCACATTCTTTGGAAGAACTGAGTTTTTGTATTCCTGTGATTGCTGTTCAAAGCGATCCCATGATGGCATGCTTACAACTGAAACATGAATACCCTCACCGGCTAATGCTTGCTGTGCTTCAACCGCTAAACTAACCTCTGAACCAGTTGCTAGTAAAAGTGCATCTGGAGTTTCTCTTTCAGAAGGTGATACAACATATGCACCTTTTGAAACTCCTTCGTATGCATTTTTATCTGTATCTTTAAGTGTTGGTAAATCTTGACGTGTTAACACTAAAGCAGTTGGTTTGTTTGTTGACTCAACTGCTAGCTTCCATGCCGCAGCTGTCTCATTGCCATCTGCTGGACGGATAATGGAAAGACCAGGCATTGCACGTAAAGCTGCAAGTTGTTCAACCGGTTCATGGGTAGGCCCATCTTCTCCGACAGCGATACTGTCATGAGTAAATACATACGTTACTGGCAAGCCCATCAAAGCAGCTAGTCGGATAGCAGGACGCAGGTAATCAGAGAATACAAAGAATGTTCCACCAAAGATTTTTACTCCACCATGTAGAGCAATCCCATTCATGGCTGCACCCATTGCAAATTCACGTACACCAAACCAGATATTTCGGCCTTCGTAGTTGCCCGGCGCATAATCCCCTGTACCTTTAATCATGGTTTTATTGGAACCAGCTAGGTCAGCAGAGCCGCCAATGAAGATTGGTAAGTTCTTTGCAATACCATTTAAGGCCTCACCTGATGATGCACGGCTAGCTAAACTTTTGCCTTCGCTATAAACCGGAATATCTTTATCCCAGCCTTCAGGTAATTCATTTTTCAGTACTTTTTCTAATTGATTTGCTAATTCAGGAAATTCATTTTTATATTGTGCAAAAAGGTCATTCCATTCTTTTTCCTTTTTCACACCATTCTCAACAATTAGGTTTTGGAAGTTTTCGTAAACCTCATTAGGCACATGGAAATCTTCTTCAAATGTCCATTTATAAGCTTCTTTTGTAAGTTTTAACTCATCCGCTCCAAGTGGAGAACCATGTACGCCTGAAGTTCCAGCGCGGTTAGGAGAACCATAGCCTATAACCGTTCTTACCTCAATCATCGTTGGGCGATCAAGATCATTTCTAGCTTCTTCAAGCGCTTTAGCAATTTCTTCAAGATTATTGCCATCTTCTACGCGAACATATTGCCAGCCGTAAGAGGTGAAACGATCTTTTACACTTTCAGAGAAGGATTTATTTAAATCACCATCAAGTGAAATATCATTGGAATCGTATAAAACCACTAAACGTCCAAGTTTTAAATGTCCAGCAAGCGAAGCAGCCTCTGCTGAAACACCCTCCATTAAATCTCCGTCACCACAAATACTATATGTAAAATGGTTCACTAGTTCATAATTTTCTTTATTGTAAACACTAGCTGTATGACGTTCTGCCATTGCCATTCCGACAGCCATTGCAATTCCCTGTCCAAGTGGGCCAGTTGTTGCTTCTACCCCATCAGTATGACCATACTCTGGGTGTCCTGGAGTTTTACTTCCCCATTGGCGGAATTGTTTTAAATCATCCATTGTTAGCTTATAACCTGACAAATGAAGCATGCTGTATAATAACGCAGATCCATGTCCTGCAGATAATACAAAACGGTCACGGTTAAACCACTCTGGATTTTTTGGATTATGGTTCATGAAACGTGTCCATAGCGTATAGGTCATAGGTGCAGCACCCATTGGCATTCCAGGATGCCCTGAATTTGCTTTTTCAATCATATCAATAGAAAGCGTACGAATAGAGGTTACTGACAAATCATCAATAGTATTAAACATTAATTAAATCACTCCTGATCCACTGGGATAAAAAAATAATAACAACTATAATATTATAGTTCTCTTGGAATTAATTCAACAATTAATTTGAGTACTAAACAAATTAAATTACTTTCATTTTCTTATTTTTACACTCTAGAGGCTGTAATATGTAAAAGGGAAAACAAAATGTTTCCCAAATTAATGAAGATTATATTTTTTTCTAGCTTTTATCTTTTCAGGTGTTACGTCATTTCCCTCTGGATCGATAATTTTAGTATTTGTTAATGTATCCAGCATAGAACTGCGGAAAGTTGTCAAATACTCGCTTCTTAATTTTGATTGTTCCTTCGCCTCTGCTTCTGTTAAACCTGTTGCTTTGGCTTTTCTAGCTAACTCATTGATTCTTGCCATTTTTTCTTTCGAGAGCATGAAGAACCCTCCTTTCAATTGGGCTGTGGATAAACCTGTCTGTTGATTTCATCATCGATTAATAGAGTGACAACAATAAGCTTTATCACAGTAATTACCTAAAGACTGATTTTACTAAAAAATAGACCATCTGACAAGGCAAATGGTCTACCGCTCTTCTGATTTGATAGATTGTTGAGATTCTTGATAGCGTCTGTGAACAGTTGCTTTTGAAATATTGTATCCAAAACCTCTTAAAGTAGCAGCAATCTCTGAAAAAGTTAATTTGTTTTTTCTAAGACGTACTATCTCTTCAATAGGAACTTCTATTTTATCCCGTCCCGAATTCAATTCGAGATTTTTAAGATTTTTCTCAGGCTTATAACCATGAGCAACAGCTCTTTTCATTCCGCGCTTGATTTTGATATTATGTAGCTTACGCTGATATTCTTCAACCATACCAACTATTTTCAGTACCATGGAATCACTCTCAGATAACTGCAGTTCTCCATTATGAGAGATACTATATAGCTTAACGCCCTCTTTCATAATAAAATGCAAGAGAGCAATCTTAGCATTTCCTCGCCCTAGCCTCGTTTCATCTTGGATTAAAACTGCTTGTACCGTTTTTTCTTTCAACAAATCTAATAATTGCAGCATTCCATCTCTTTCTAGGTCATATCCACTTGCTTGCTCTCTAATAATGAATAGCACATTGAAATGATATTGATTAGCTAGCTTTATTAGTTCCTCTTCTTGGCGCTTTAATGATGTTTCCTGGGTATCTTTATTTGTACTTACCCGACAATAGATGACTGCATTCACCATCTGACTTTACTCCCCAGCAGCGCTGGCGTATTCGGTTAGAGATCCAACTTCAAGGTTTACAGGGATTGTGATTTCTTCCCCAGGATAAATCCTATCCCCTTCGATATTGTTGTGCTGCTTAACCCAGCTAATAAATTCATTATTGGAGTAAGAATGCTGATCCGAATATTGATCAGAGATTTTCCAAAGTGAGTCGCCTTCAGAAATCGTAATTGTTACAAACTTCTCTTCCACGTTAGAGTTGAAGCGTAAAGATAAAATAAATGCTAGTGAACAACTTAAGATTATTAATAATATTGCATAAGAGTATTTTTCCCATACTTTTTTCATATTAAAACCCCTATTCAGAATATATGTTCGTTTATTTGTTTTTATTATAAACCGAACGTTTGTTTGTTGTCAACAACAATTCGAACTTATGTTTGTATAAAAAACACGAACATGCTATAATAAATTTAAATATTAAATAGGGCGAGGTGTATCTAAAATGACAAAAATATCTAAGCGACAGCAGGATATCCTTGATTTTATTAAAGGGGAAGTAAAGAAAAAAGGTTATCCGCCATCCGTACGAGAAATCGGAGAAGCGGTTGGGCTTGCATCTAGTTCTACTGTCCATGGTCATTTAGCACGTTTGGAGAGCAAGGGACTAATTAGAAGAGATCCGACAAAACCGAGAGCAATCGAAATATTAGAAGCAGATGAAACTCTGAATATCCCAAGAAACAACGTCGTCAATGTACCTATTGTCGGTAAAGTAACTGCTGGTCTGCCAATAACCGCCATTGAAAACGTTGAGGAGTATTTTCCACTGCCTGAAAGTCTAGCACCTGCCGATGAGCAAGTATTTATGCTAGAAATCATGGGTGAGAGTATGATAGAAGCCGGAATTCTTGATGGAGATTACGTGATTGTAAGACAGCAGCAAAGTGCGAATAATGGTGATATCGTCGTTGCTATGACAGACGAAGATGAGGCCACTTGTAAGCGATTCTTTAAAGAAAAAGATTTCATTCGTTTACAACCAGAGAACTCAACAATGGATCCTATTATTTTAAGAAATGTATCCATACTAGGAAAAGTTATTGGAGTTTATCGTCATATTCATTAAATTATAAGAGCAGATGTTTGAAATCTGCTCTTTTTATGTTTATTTTTGGAAATATATTGAAAAATATGAATATTTACTCATTCTGTTTAGTTTCCACTATTAGTATAATGGTATTACACCATGAGTTAACCTTAGGTCAAAAAATCCAGGCTTAAGGAGGGTGAAAACAGTGTTGAAGGACATTATTTTCTCAATGGTTATTGGTGGATCCGTAGGAATTATCAGTCATGTTCGAAAGCATGGAAAAATCATCATGCCTCGTAAAACAAAGAAGTTTATTTATCTAGGTTTTTTAGAAGAAATACTTCTGTGCTTAGTTGCTTGTCTCCTCGTGGTGATTTACACAACTCCAAATTCATTAGTTGAGAATATTTTAGTATCGGTACTTGTAGGGATTAGCAGTGATATTATTCTCACCAAATTTAAGTTACTAAATGAAAAAAATGAAAAATAAAAGAAACAAAAATAACCCAGTATGGATTATATCCACACTGGGTTTCTTTATATTAGTACATGCTCATGTATTGGTCGCGTTCCCAAGGGTGTACTACCGTACGGAACATATCCCACTCAATCTCTTTGGCTTCAATAAAGTGTTCGAAGATGTGTTCGCCTAATCCAGACACGATTACTTCATCAGACTTCAATTGATCTAAAGCTTGAGCTAGTGTTGCAGGAAGATCGATGATTCCTTCTTCGATTCTTTCCTCTTTGCTCATTACATAGATGTTACGGTCAACTGGAGCTGGAGGAGTCATTTTATTTTTAATACCATCTAAACCAGCTTTTAATAGAACAGCCATTGCTAGATATGGGTTTGCAGCTGGGTCAACGCTTCTTACTTCTACACGAGTACTTAAGCCGCGGGAAGCAGGAATACGAATTAATGGTGAACGGTTTCTAGCAGACCATGCAACGTAGCAAGGTGCTTCATAACCAGGAACTAAACGCTTATAAGAGTTTACAGTTGGGTTTGTTACAGCTGTAAAGTTAGGAGCGTGCTTTAAGATACCAGCGATAAATTGACGAGCAGTATCGCTCATTTCAAGGTCACCAGTTGGCTCGTAGAATGCATTTTTGCCATTTGAAAATAATGAAAGGTTCATGTGCATTCCAGATCCATTCACTCCGTATAATGGTTTTGGCATGAACGTTGCATGTAAACCGTGTTTACGAGCAATTGTTTTAACTACTAGTTTGAATGTTTGAATTTGGTCACACGCTGTTAAAGCATCTGCATATTTAAAGTCAATTTCATGTTGACCTGGTGCTACTTCGTGGTGTGAAGCTTCAATTTCAAAGCCCATCTCCTCTAGTTCTAGCACGATATCACGACGGCAGTTTTCTCCTAAATCTGTTGGAGCTAAATCGAAATATCCGCCTTGGTCGTTCAACTCTAGTGTTGGCTCACCTTTTTCATCTAATTTAAATAAGAAGAATTCTGGCTCAGGCCCTAAGTTAAAATCTGTGAATCCAAGTTCATCCATCTCTTTCAATACTCTTCTTAAGTTATTACGTGGATCACCATCAAATGGATTTCCTTCAGCCGTATAGATATCACAAATTAAACGAGCAACTTTTCCTTTTTCAGCTGTCCAAGGGAATACAACCCATGTATTCAAATCTGGATATAAGTACATATCAGATTCTTCAATACGTACAAACCCTTCGATAGAAGATCCATCAAACATCATTTTATTATCCAAAGCTTTTTCTAATTGACTAACCGGAATTTCAACATTTTTAATGGTTCCTAAAATATCAGTGAATTGTAAACGAATAAATTTAACATTTTCTTCTTGTGCCAACCGCTTAATATCTTCTCTTGTAAACTTTGCCATTCTTATTACCCCCAAAATAGTTTTTTAATGGAAAAATCGTGACATATCACCTTGCCTTAAAGACGAACGATTAAATCTGCCAGCTTGCTGTAATTCATGTCTAAGAAGATTTCGCAGCTGTTCATCCGTCAAATCTTGCTTGGCTTTTTCAGCCTGTTGCTGAAGCACATTCACTTGTTGCTGTTTGACAAGGAAGAGCTGTTTTATACCAGCCATATTCACTCCTTGATCAATTAAATCCTTAATTTCTAATAGACTATCAATATCGTTTAAACTAAATAGTCTTCTATTCCCATCAGTTCTTGCTGGAGAAATCAATTGATGCTCTTCATAGTATCGGATTTGTCTAGCAGTTAATTCTGTTAGCTGCATGACCGTTCCGATTGGGAAAAGTGGCATTGAGCGGCGTATTTCCTTTCCACTCATTTAATTTCTCCTCTCTTTTTGCTAATTTATATTGTTATTATATTTCGTGTTAGAAAAGATGTCAATCCTATGTTAGGTTTTCTAACATGGTTTTTTACAAAAAAATAAAAGGACAACTTTATAAAGTTATCCTTTGTATAATCCTTTAGTTTAATTCAATCAAATCTTTTTCAATTAAAGAATCAACAGCAATACAAACCGCCATTTTTACATGAGAATAAGTAAGCCCTCCTTGAACATAGGCAACGTAAGGAGGACGAATCGGTCCATCAGCTGTCAGCTCAATACTCGCACCCTGAATAAATGTTCCAGCTGCCATAATCACATCATCCTCGTAACCCGGCATGTAGGCTGGATAGGCCGTCACATGCGAATTGATCGGTGAAGCAAATTGTATCGCTTGACAGAAAGCAATCATTTTATCCTTATCATTAAATTGAACAGATTGGATTAAATCAGTTCTATCAGAATTCCACTTAGGGGATGAATTCATTCCTAGTTTTTCAAGAAGTGCAGCTGTAAAAACAGCACCTTTTAACGCCTGTCCCACTACATGCGGCGCCAAAAAGAATCCTTGATACATTTCTTGAAGACTGTATAAGGAAGCTCCCGCCTCTGCTCCAATACCCGGAGAGGTCATTCGATACGAACAGGCTTCAACATATTGTTTCTTTCCTACAATATATCCACCCGTTTTCGCAATTCCCCCACCAGGGTTTTTAATCAGCGAGCCTGCCATTAAATCGGCACCTACATGGCAGGGCTCTAATTCTTCGACGAATTCCCCATAACAGTTATCTACAAATACGACGACATCCTCTTTAATTTCTTTTACAAAAGATATCATCTCTTTGATCTCGGAGACAGTAAATGATGGTCTTGTTGCATAACCTTTTGAACGCTGTATTCCTATCATTTTTGTATTGGGTTTGATTTTTTCAGCTACAAGGCCCCAATTTATCGTTCCTTCTTCTGTCAGTTCCACACTATCGTAAGATATGCCAAACTCCTTTAGAGAGCCCACTCCATTACCGCGGATCCCTACAATTTCTTCCAGGGTATCATATGGTTTTCCAGTCATATAGAGAAGTTCATCTCCAGGACGCAGGATACCAAATAAAGCAATAGATATTGCATGCGTTCCTGAAATAATTTGCGGTCTTACTAGTCCTGCTTCCGCACCAAAAACATCGGCATAAATTAACTCCAATGTATCCCTGCCGATATCATCATATCCATACCCAGTGGACGGCATAAAGTGTGAATCACTCACCCTATGCTTTTGGTAACTTCTCAATACGCGAAATTGATTGGTTTCAATCCTCTCGTCTATTTCTTTATGTACGGATGCAATTTGTTTTTCAATATCCTTTACAATATGTTGAAGCTTTTCCCCATTTTTTAACATTTGAAACATGCTGTTACTCCATTCTCGTTTTGTATTTCTGTAATTGCCCTGAAATTTGTTGATCTGGAAGAGAAAATCCTCTGCATTGATAAAGTTCTTTTTCTTCATCAAAGATTAGTTCTCTTACGATCGTCTCATTCTTTAATTGTGCCAGTAGTTTCCCCTCCGTTGAAGGTATACTCACTTGATATTGATCCATCATTTCAATAATGACCTTTTCAATTTTTCTTTTTAGTTCATTGCGGTCCTCTTTATCATAGGCACTGATAAATATGAGAGGAGTGCTTGTCGTTGGTACAAAGTCCGGATGTTTAATATCCCTTTTATTATAGACAGTAATTTGTGGTATGTCTTTAACTTCCAAGTCTGCAAGCAGCTTATTCACTGTTTTTTCATGCTGGAAGTAGTCTGCATTTGACATATCGACAACATGCAAAAGGAGGTCTGCTTCCTTAACCTCTTCAAGTGTCGAACGAAAAGCAGCAATCAGTGCGGTTGGAAGGTCTTGAATGAATCCAACGGTATCTGTAATTAATGTTTGGAACCCACTTGGTAAAATTAACTTTCGTGTCATTGGATCCAATGTAGCGAAAAGTTGATTTTCCTCAAACGAGTCTGCTTCAGACAGTCGGTTAAAGAGTGTTGATTTGCCGGCATTTGTATAACCAACAATCGCAATTTGGAAGGTTTTGTTTTTCTTCCTTCTTTCTCGGTAACGCTCTCGGTGCTGTACAATTACAGCAAGCTGACCCTTAATTTCATCGATTCTCCGACGAATATGACGGCGGTCTGATTCGAGCTTTGTTTCCCCAGGCCCTCTTGTCCCAATACCTGCCCCTAACCTTGATAAGGCTGTGCCTTGGCCAGCAAGACGAGGCAGTAAATAATGGAGCTGCGCTAGTTCAACCTGTAGTTTACCCTCTTTGGACCTTGCTCTTTGTGCAAATATATCTAAAATTAGCTGAGTCCGGTCGATAATACGAGCATTTAACTCAGAAGAAAGATTTCGTTTTTGGCTAGGGGATAGTTCATCGTTAAAAATGACTAAGTCTGCCTCTACCTCATCTACGAGAGCTTTTAGTTCTTCTACTTTCCCTTTTCCTATATATAACGCTGAGTGAATACGCTCTCGTTTTTGAACAACTGTCATAAGAACTGTTCCCTTAGCTGTTTCGGTTAAGGAAGCAAGCTCTTCCATAGAATATTGGAACCTGCTATCATCCAATGTTTGCGTTTGGCAGCCAACTAAGATTGCTTTTTCTAAGCTTACTTCTTGTTCCATACCAACACCTGCTTTCATAGATTTTTCCTTTCCTCATCATACCAAAAAAGATGATTTTACCCTAATTTTTGAAAATATTTGTTGATTAATTACACCTCCGTGTTAAAATCATATTGTTTGCTGAAAATTTTAAAATAAATGTATTTCACATAGAGGAGAAACCGAACAAAATGACATGGGATGTCTTAAGTATTATTGGTACAATTGCTTTTGCCGTTAGTGGTGCCATTGTCGCTATGGAAGAAGAGTATGATATATTAGGTGTTTATATTTTAGGGATTGTCACCGCTTTTGGCGGTGGTGCCATACGAAATCTTTTAATTGGGGTCCCCGTCTCTGCTTTATGGGAACAGGGGTTATTCTTCCAATTCGCCTTACTATCGATCACTGCAGTATTTTTGTTTCCAACAAATTTGTTACGCCATTGGCAAAGATGGGGAAATTTCTTCGATGCGATTGGCTTGTCTGCATTTGCGATTCAGGGTGCTATTTATGCAGCGAATATGGACCGTCCGATAAGCGCAGTCATTGTGGCGGCTGTCTTAACTGGAATTGGCGGAGGTATTATTCGCGATTTACTAGCTGGCAGAAAACCGATTGTATTACGAGCTGAAATTTATGCAGTTTGGGCTATTCTAGCTGGTCTTATCATTGGATTAAAAATAGCGTCAAGGCCGTGGGAGTTGTACACGCTTTTTGCACTTATTACTGCACTAAGAGTACTTTCCTATACATTCAGTTGGAAACTTCCAGCTAGAAGACTCGGAATGCATTAAATGAAATCGGCGGCATAAATGTCCGCCGATTTTTTTTATCATTTCCCGACAGAAGACTCCCTCTTCAATCGTGTGAAGGGCGCAGCCCAACGATAAGGGGGAGATGATTGTCGGTTTGCGGTAGCCAAAATTTT
>NZ_NPDD01000256.1 GCF_002272245.1 Bacillus sp. 7884-1
CTGTCAAGCCGAATCCCATTAAGTCAACAGGAGAATTTAGGACTTGGTTGAAATCCGATACAATCGGAATCGAGCCCCCTTCTCTTTTATAAACAGGTGCTTTCCCATAAACCTTTTCATAGGCTTCAGCCGCTTTTTGAATCATCAGATTATCGATTGGGGTTAAGAATGGATTACCTGTATCTTGAAGTGTCACTTTTACCGTGCATCCCTTTGGTGATTGTTCTTCCAAATGCTTTTTGATTAAGCCCTGGATTTTGATTTTTGACTAAAAAAGCAGGTGATTTTGGCATGTGTGGCAAATCAGTATAGACCTTTGGCTAAATAAAGATTTTATGTATCCTTTAATTGATAATTACGGATACTTTCTTCTTTTGACCGCACTGCAATTTTCCTCGAAACATAATGGTTTGTGAGTAAGATACTACCTTTTCAATCTAATCACAAAAAATATGTATATCGATAACCTTTAATTACATGCTTAAGTCTATGATTAATCTTTTCCTGGCTTATGTTTCTTTCCTTTTGATTATCGGACCATTCTTTCATGTACTCATATTCTGGGTGGTTTGCATCTGCCATAATTCGGAGATATCCCTCATATCCCCCTTCTCCTCCTACATCCTCAGGAGGTCTCTCTCCGATTCCCTCAACAAATGTTGCACGAAACTCATTTGATTTTACGACT
>NZ_NPDD01000257.1 GCF_002272245.1 Bacillus sp. 7884-1
AAGAACATCCTCCACAACTTCATGATCATCCTGTCCATAAATAAGGCTGAGACATTCGAGCATTTTTTCAATCGGATAAAACCCTGAATCGTTTCCAGATAACTGGATAAATCTACCGGTTACAATGCTAATATATCGTTGAATTCTTAAATTTTCATCTAAATATTCTTGCATAAACTCAATTTCACGTACTGCATTATTCATCTTTGCTACAATACTTCTACTTGCCGTTTTCGAAAATGTCATTTCACCCGCTTTTTCCAGATATACTTTAATGACTTCTTTACGGACACCTTCCATTCGTAAAGCCATAATGATTGCCTCACAAATTAATTCATTTATTTTGGAAAAATCCTTTTTACTTGGTCTGTAGATAACGATTGAATACCTTGTTTCATTATTCATCAAAACAATCGCTTTTTTTCTATCAATCGTGACAAAATTAACATGCCATGCCATGAAGCTATTAGGGAACTGCTCATGTCCTTCTGGAAAATACAACTCACTATTCTTTATTCCAAGCTGATCAAGCAAGGATTTCGTACATTGGATTAACATTTATCTCACCCTCTAAAGTTCAATCAAAAATATGACTATCGTCTTATTAATCATAGCAACAATGTCTGTACACTACCAAGTAATGATAAAAAACTTACTTTTAAGCCCAATTGTGATTTATTTCTTGTCGATGTCCATATTGATCTCTGCATAAATACTAAATTTATAGCCCTCTACCAAAGAAAAGGTGAGGGCGTGTTTTGCCTTTTTATTTAGCTAAATTCTCAATAGCGTAATTGGCTTCTTCTTGTGTGAATTTTTCACCGTACTCAGAGGTTAATTGGTCTCTTATCGCTTCAGACGACATGCTCATTGATTCCTGATAACTTTTTGCTTTAGCCAAGGAAGTGTCACTTTTACCGTACATCCTTTTGGTGCTTGTTCTTCTAAATGCTTTTTGATTATGCCCTGGATCTATTCAGATTTAATTCTAAAAATATACCCATTATCCATTCACCTCCCTCGTGAAAAATATCCCACTATTGCAGGGAAACACCCGAATTCCTTCCTAATGTCCCGAAACGAGATCACCTCCCTTCCTCTATAAAACTCGAAATCTAGTAAAGATTCATGACAGTTCAACGGCTTGTGATGGAATGTTTTTTCATACAACTGAATGGCTTCTTCCTCACTAAGGGCAAAGATAAAGACAAAATCCCTCTGGTTCATCTTTAATGAGTAAACTCGAACCTTATTGATTCCTAATACATTGGTTCGAATCATTTCTGCCACTTGCTGGTGGTTTGCTCGATCAAAATCCAATTTGGAAATGTCATCCTCTAAAGAAACTTTCTTCTCTTCTAGTAAATGGTGAATGTAATGGGCCAATGAAGAGTCTTCATATAGAAAACAATCAAAGTAAGCGTCTTTTATTAACACCATTAACCACCCTATTCTCTGTTTTTATCCTTTGGGTCCTCGATTTTTCCTGTATGCTCGTTGTAATCCACAAACGCTGACCCCACTGGACCATTTCGGTTTTTCGATACAATGATCTCAAGAGAAGGATTTTTTGTTTCCTTGTCATAATAGGATTCACGATACAGGAACAAAATGACATCGGCATCCTGTTCCACACTGCCTGATTCTCGAATATCAGACATCATCGGCTTTTTATCTGCCCTTGATTCTACCGATCGATTAAGCTGTGCCAAACAAACTACCGGGCAATCAAAATCCTTTGCCATTGTTTTAAGAGATTTAGATATTTCCGTTACTTGTTGATGGGAATTCCCTCCGTACACTTGACTTGAAGCGATCAATGTTAAGTAATCAATAAAAATGACCGGTTTCTTGTATGGAAATTGGTGGATCATTTTCCTCGTTTTCGCTCTCATTTCGGCAATGGTTTGCCCCGCTCCATCAAAGATTTGAATACTGGTTTCAGCTAGTTGACCTAACACATCAGACCAGGAATTCTTTTGGTCTTGATTCAGCATCCTTTTCAAATCTCGCATTTTCCTTCGGTTAAAGTTTCCCGTCGAAGCAATGAGTCGAGAGGTAATCAGCTTTTCAGGCATTTCCAAAGAAAATAACAGCGGTAGAAACCCGGCCCAGCCCGACATTTTGGCAAAATGAAGCATAACATCGGTTTTTCCCATGGAGGGTCTTGCTGCCAGAATGGTTACTTCCCCATTCTGAAAGCCCCCGGTCATCACATCGAGCTTTAGGATCCCTGTTGTGGCTGTATTCTGAACGATTGGGTCTTCCCAAGGTGCCTCATACATATCTGCCAATGCCTGTGTTAAGGAGGTATGATCCTTCATTTTACATTCATTGATTTTATCCAATTCGGTGGTAATTTTCGTAATCTCCCAATCGCTCACTGCTGCCACTGTTAAGATATTCCTTTTTTCTCGTTCCTTCCATGAAGAAAGAATGAGCTCCTCCGTAGTCTCGAATTTCTCAAGATTCGCGTATGATAACAGTTCAGAAAGATAGGACATTCCACCAAAGAACTCAAGGTCAAGCAACGATGCCAAGGAGATTAAATCAATATTCCTGCCTGCCCGGGTTAATTCCAGCATTCTCCGCATTAATTCTTGATGCCGCACACTTTCCAGTTGATCAGGCTGAATCACGGTATCCTTGAGTAAGTACTCTGCCTTAATCAGGCTTCCTAAATACGTTTTTTCCGCTAGATTCACCAATCTTCACCTGCCGTTATATCTAGGTCAAAACCACTTGGAATATCTCTTCCGCTCGGAACTGATTTCGTTGTTTTCCAATTATTCGCTGCAGGCTTTTGGTTCTCTTGATAGGAATTAATTTCTTCTACCGTCAGTAATGATTCGTTTTCCCAATTTTTCAGAATCCCCATCACATAACTAAGCCTTCGCTTGTTATTTGTACATGCAATCGTCAATGCCTTTAAAATTACGGCTTTCGGCTGTAAAAAGCGAGAATCATCTAACCAGGATAATAGCTGCTCTTTTGCATTCACGTTGGAAAAACCAAATCCATTATGATCCCAAAATGCAATAATGTCTTTAACATCTATCATTTTTTGGTTATCCTGCAAGTGATGCTCATTATTTAGATTACCTACTAGTAAGGTTTGAAAAACTTCTTGTTGTTTTTCTTTCTCTTCTTCTTTTTCTTTCTCTTCTTCTTTCTCTTCTTCTTGTCCACGTATCGTATGACGAGTCGTAAAAGTCTCGTCTTTCTCTTCCCATACAGGCGCTAGATATGTATTATTTTCTTCATGATGACTCACTTCTTTGCTGGAGGTACTCTCTTTTTTGTTACAAAAAGAATCATAGAGTTTGCGGAATTCTGGTTTATGAATGGACTCAGCAACATATTGAATCAGTGAGATATCTTGGACCTCTTTTAATTCGGAAAAAATACAATCCATCATGGGTTTCCCGGCTCGATCAAAGTTATATTCCGCCCAGTTTTTTATCGCGAGCTCTCTTGTTTCAGGATTATAACGAACCATCCGGTGAAGCAGGATGAATCGTTCCATTAATGTTTGAATAAAATCGATGGGATAGCCCATATCAAAAGCGATTTGCTTTATCGTAGTTTTATAGATTCCAATTTGTTTCGTCCGTTGATTTGTTAACAGATATAAATAAAAGTGCCGGTCATCTGGAGTCATCTCCTCTGAATGAATCGGGTCCACCCAAAAATCCATGCTCACTTTTCTAAACCTAGCCATCCACAACACTACCCTTCTTCTTGTTAATACTTCCACCCTTTATATATGGCAAAAGGACGAAAAAGGTCATGGTAATTTCATAAATTTGTGAATGTTTTATGACAAACGCGTTTCTGGGTACCTCCTGTACACCTTTCCCTAAAAAAAACACTCACAAATTGTTGATTAAACAACAGTTGTGAGTGTTCGATATTTTAAAATAAACCCTTATTTTTTAGATGTTTTTCTCTACCGGTACCTTTTTTTGTAATTGCTGGTCCATCTACTGTTTGATACTAGAGCATTAAATACTTCCTCTGTCATTTCTACCTTCTTCACTTGATCCTCAAACATTTGTATATTTAAATACACCAAAAGAATACCATATTAGCATTATTTGTCTATGTTTCCTAGACTTTTGATTATTGACTAGAAAGCAGGTGATTTTGGCATGTGTGGCAAATCAGTAAAGACCTTTGGCTAAATAAAGTATGTATCCTTTAATTGATAATTACGGATACTTTCTTCTTTTGAACGCATTGCAATTTTCCTCGAAACAGAATGGTTTGTGAGTAAGATACTACCTTTTTTATCAATCAAATCACAAAAAATGCGAATAATGATAGCCTTTGATTACTTGTTTAAGTCTATGGTTAATCCTTTCCTTGCTTCTGTTTCTTTCCTTTTGATTATCGGACCATTCTTTCATGTCCTCATGTTCTGGATGGTTTACATCTGCCATAATTCGCAGATATTCCTCATAGCCCCCTTCTCCTCCTACATCTTCAGGAGGTCTCTCGCCGTTTCCTTCAACAAATGTTGCACGAAACTCATTTGATTTTACGACC
>NZ_NPDD01000258.1 GCF_002272245.1 Bacillus sp. 7884-1
GAGAACATCCTCCACAGCTTCAAGATCATCCTGTCCATAAATAAGGCTGAGACATTCGAGCATTTTTTCAATCGGGTAAAACCCTGGATCGTTTCCTGATAATTGGATAAATCTACCGGTTATCATGCTAATATATCGTTGAATTCTTGAATTTTCATCTAAATATTCTTGAGTGAACTCAATTTCACGGACCGCAATATTCATCTTTGCTACCATGCTTCTACTAGCCGTTTTCGAAAATGTAATGACACCTGCATTTTCCATATATGCTTCAATGACTTCCTTACGGACACCTTCCATTCGCAAGGCCGTAATGATTGCCTCACGAATTAAGTCATTTATTTTGGAAAAATCCTTTTTACTTGGTCTATAGATAACAATCGAATACCTTGTTTCATTATTCATCAAAATAATCGCTTTTTTTCTATCAATCGTGACAAAATTAGCGTGCCATGCCATGAAGCTATTAGGAAACTGCTCATGCCCTTCTGGAGAATGCAAGTCACTATTCTTTATTCCAAGCTGATCAAGCAAGGATTTCGTACATTGGATTAACATTTATCTCACCCACTTGGTACCATTGGGACGGTTCTAGCGGTCTTTTTTGTCTGTCTTATACCAGGAATACCGTCCCTGTGGTTTATACTTATTATTTCCCACAGCATTTTTTATATTTTTTGCCACTTCCACATGGGCATGGATCATTTCTGCCTACTTTATTTTCCTTATGAACAGTACCATTTTGAACCATTTTCTGTTTATTTACAGTCTGATCGTTCATATCTCTTTTTAATGCAGTTTGTCTCCACTTTTCTAAGTCAGGGTGATGTTCACCTAATATGGAATAATAGCTATAGACTGTTTTTTCAACATCATAATGTCTTGAGAAGTGCTCTTTTTTCATATGATCGCTTATTTCGGGAAGTGCCTCGGAGGAAAATTGAAAACAAAGTGCTTCGATCAACATATCCTGATCCTCAGATTCTTCTGCAGACTGATAAGCCTTTCTCAAGGCAAGGACAGCACTGTCTGATTTAATATTTTCCATAACGGAGGTTGCAAAAATAATCGATTCCGGTTTCCTTAAATACGGTTCTACCGACTTAACCACTTCGTCACTCTGAAACCGAATTAATGCATCGCGCACTTCCTCTAATAATAAATCTTCATCCCGTTCTAACAAGTTCGCCAATAATGGAATATACTTTTCCAGTCTTAGTAATCCAATCATGTAAATAGTTAATATTCCTTTATAAGAAAACCATTGTTCATTTAAATTATCTTCTATCGTCCTATCAATCTCCTCTACCGTGATCCAGCCATTTTTCACTATGCGTGCTGCCAGTTTTTTCGCCTTACTATATAGTTCATAACTATAATATTCTGTTTGTTCGAGGGCAGTTAATGCTTTTTCATATTCTGTGCATACTTCTTCCTCTGTTCCATTAACTTCTAGCTCAATTAATTTCCATCTTTCCTTACTTATGTATCTTTCAAGTGGTTTTCTGTATGTTAGAGCAAATTCTGGTTCAATATCGTTTATCAATCTTATCGCTAAATGGATCTTGAACTGGTCCATCCCAGGGATATTATCTATCAGAACTTTGACTGCTTCCTCGTTAAACGTCTGATTCTCAATATACATTAAAATCTTCTCTTTTTCTTTAAAAGCTTCCCTAAGTAATTCAATGGTCCATTCTTCCAGTAAATTTGGTAAATCGTGTATGGCACGAAGTACAGTTCCTTGAATTAAACTATCATCGCTCATTAAGTGTGGTTTAATCTTTTCTAAAAATGTCATCACAACCATCCTTTCACTCTATTTTTGACTTTTTTGCACTCAATTTCATTGTATTATTTACGGATATATGTGTCTATTTGGTGATTCATTTTTTGAATAATTCCTTAGAAAAAGTGTCAGGCACTGTTCACAAAATGATGCGAACTAAAGGTTACATAATTTTCTCCACTAAGTTCCTTCCGTAATATGTTTACTTGACATAAGACGAACATACATTCCTGTTATAACGTATTTAGTGGTAAAAAATTCCTTCAATAAGAAGAGACATTAATTTTTTCAAATTATTGTCTCTTAAAGGTGCAAGGCACTTTTATCAGCAAAAAAGAGGGATGATATACAATCCCTCCTTTTACTATCTATTCAGATTAATTCTAAATTTGGGGGTGCGACTACTTGTTGTTGGTTAAATGCGATGGGCAAAAGATTCTCCTTCAACTCAGGTTTATCTCAAACATTCCAAGACGCTGAGCCTTGATAATCATCACTTTTCCCAGCTCCCCTGAACCTTGAAGCAACGCTTTTTTCGGTAGGTATGTATTCGAGTTTTACTAACACTTCCTATTTTATTAAGCTGGAACCAATCAATGGAATGCTTTTGATCCTATATCTGTTCGATAATGAGCACCATTAAAAGAAACCTTTTCTACTGACTGGTAAGCTAATTCTCGTGCTTCTTTGAGCGTTTCTCCAACAGCAGTCACTCCTAGAACACGGCCGCCACTGGTGATGATTTCGCCATCCTTTTCAGCGGTTCCCGCATGAAAAATAATCGATGGATTAACGACTTGATCCAATCCATAAATGACTTCACCTTTTTCGTATGGTCCGGGATACCCAGCAGAAGACATAATCACGCAAACTGCCGCCTTGTCTTTCCATTTCACCACTATATTTTCTAATTCCCCGGTGAGGCTGGCAGTCACAATGTCAACTAAATCTGTTTCTAATAAAGGAAGAATAACCTGGGTTTCCGGATCACCAAACCGCGCATTATATTCAATGACTTTTGGTCCTTCTTTTGTCAGCATCAAACCGGTATAGAGAATTCCCTCATAAGGCACTCCTTCTGCAACCATCGCTTCGGCGGTTGGTTGGACGATTGTCTCAATAATCCGCTCAGTTATGGAGGAATCAATATGCGACAAAGGAGCGTATGTTCCCATACCGCCTGTATTAGGTCCCTTGTCACCATCATACACTGGCTTATGGTCCTGTGATGGCACCATTGGTTTCACAGTAGACCCATTCACAAAAGAGAGCAGGGTCATCTCTTCCCCCTCGAGAAATTCCTCAATAACCACCCTCACCCCTGCCGCACCAAACGTAACATCTTTCATCATACTTTTAAGTGCGTCCTCAGCTTCTTCTAAGCTTTTTGCCACAACCACACCTTTTCCTGCAGCTAGGCCATCCGCTTTTATCACAATGGGTACCCCTTCGCTGCAAACATAGTCTAGTGCCTCCTCGTAGTTTGTAAACGCTGCATATTTAGCAGTCGGAATCTGATACTTTATCATTAATTCCTTAGCGAACGCCTTACTTCCCTCAATCAGTGCAGCTTCCTTTGATGGGCCATAGACCGCTAATCCCTGCTCTTTAAAATAATTAACGATACCCAATGAGAGTGGCTCCTCTGGTCCTACAAAAGTAAGATCGATTTGTTCATTTTTTGCAAAATCTGCTAATTTCTCTATTTCTGAAACAGCAATCGAAACGCATTCGGCTAATTCTGCAATTCCAGGATTGCCAGGAGCACAATACAATTTCTTTATTTTAGGACTTTGAGACAGTTTCCAAACAATAGCATGTTCACGGCCGCCTCCCCCTACAACTAACACTTTCATTGCGTCTTACCTCCTAGTGCTTAAAATGTCTTATGCCCGTAAACACCATGGCGATTCCATGTTTATTTGCTGCTTCAATCGAATCTTCGTCTCGAATTGACCCACCTGGTTGAATGATGGCAGTAATACCTGCTTTCGCCGCTTCCTCGACGGTATCCGACATCGGGAAGAAGGCATCAGAAGCTAGGAAAGAACCGGCTGCTTTTGCTCCCGCTTGCTCAATGGAAATCTTCGCCGAACCCACCCGATTCATTTGACCAGCACCAACACCGATTGTTTGAAAATCCTTTGTCAGCACAATAGCATTGGACTTTACATGCTTCACCACTTTCCATGCAAAAAGAAGCTGTTCCATCTCTTCTTTCGAAGGTTTTCTTTCGGTTACCACTCGAAGATCCTCCGAACGAATTTGCTTTACATCTTCTTCTTGAATTAATACTCCTCCTGAAACAGAAGAAAGCAGCCATTCTGGTTCTGTTTCTATTCTTACATCACCAATTCGAAGTAGGCGAAGGTTTTTCTTTTCCTTCAACACTGCCAATGCCTCTTCATCAAAATCAGGTGCCATAATAATTTCAAGGAATATTTCTTTCATCTTCTCCGCTGTTGGCCTATCAATTTTACGATTAGCAGCAATGATCCCTCCGAAGATGGAAACAGGATCAGATTCATAAGCCTTTTGATAGGCATCATAGATTGTGTTTCCGATACCCACTCCGCATGGATTTGTATGCTTCACCGCCACGACAGCTGGCTGATCAAATTCTTTTACTAATTTTAAAGCCGCATCCGCATCATTGATATTATTGTAAGACAATTCTTTTCCGTATAATTGTTCAGGGGTGGACATTGTTCCTGACTTTGCTAATGGGTTACGATAAAACGCCGCTTTTTGATGAGGGTTCTCTCCATATCGTAAATCTTGGGCTTTTTCGAATGTTACGGTGTATTGGTCCGGCCATTCTTCTCCTATTTGCTTCGTTAAATAAGTTGAAATTAAGGAATCATAGGCAGCAGTATGACGGAATACCTTCGCCGCTAACCGTCTTTTCGTTTCAATGGTGATACCGCCATTTTTCATTTCGTTCAAGATGGCAGGATAATCTAATGCATCTACTACAACAGTAACGAAGGCATGATTTTTAGCTGCTGAACGCAGCATGGTCGGACCGCCAATATCAATGTTTTCAATCGCTTCTTCATAGGTGACATTTGGTTTTGAGATGGTTTCTCTAAAGGGATATAAATTCACCACAACTAAATCAATCGGCTGAATGCCCAGTTCTTCGATTTGCTGTCGATGTTCTTCCTTATCCCTTATCGCTAAAAGACCGCTATGAATATTGGGGTGAAGGGTTTTCACCCGTCCATCTAATATTTCCGGAAAACCAGTAACCTCAGATATCCCTATTACCTTCACACCCTTTTCAGCCAGCATTTTGGCCGTACCGCCCGTTGAGATAATTTCCACTCCAAGGGCTTGTAATTCCAGTGCAAATTCCAAGATTCCGGTTTTATCAGAGACACTTAGCAGGGCCCTTTTCATTTTGCTGCCTCCTTATTGGCAAGACTTTGGATCACTTCTGGTAACAAGCTGTGCTCCTGCTCTTGAATCTTTTTTGTTAATGTTTCTCTTGTCTCATATAAATCGATTGTAATGGCTCGCTGTGCAATAACAGGACCTGTATCCATTCCTTCATCTACATAATGGACCGTCACACCCGTCACCTTTACCCCATAATCGAGGGCTTGGCCAATGGCATCTTTCCCTGCGAATGCTGGTAACAAGGATGGGTGGACATTAATGATTTTTCTATCATATGCCTCGAGTAAAACATGACCCAAAAGTCTCATATAGCCAGCCAAAACGATAAAATCAACCTTCCTTTGTGTTAACTTTTCAAGAATCTCTTCTTCATAAGCTTGTTTGTTAGGATAATCCTTCGCATTAAAAGTAAACACCGGGATTGAATGATCTTTTGCTTTCTGGACTGCTAGGGCTTGAGGGCGGTCACTGACTAGTAAAGCGACTTGAACGTTCGTAATTTTTTTAGACTGGATGGCTTCCAAAATCGCTGTAAAATTAGAACCTGTACCAGAAGCAAAAACCGCAATCTTCATACTTACTCCTTTTTGAATACGACTTCTTCGGTTCCTTTTTGGACTGTACCAATTTCAAACGCATCTTCACCTAACGATTGTAGGTGCTCCAAAATTTCACGTGAGTCTGCAGAATCAACGAGTAGAATCATCCCGATTCCCATATTAAACGTTCGGAACATATCATAATCGGATATTTTGCCTGTTGCTTGGATAAAGGAAAAAATCGGTGGGATCTTCCATGATCCATCCCTTATCTCAGCCTGTAAGCCTTCGGGTAAAATTCGTGGAATGTTATCGTAAAAGCCCCCGCCTGTCACATGTACCAGACCAGAGACTGGATATTTCCGCACCGTTGAAAGGACCGATTTTACATAAATTTTCGTCGGTTCGAGTAACACGCCCCCCAATTCAGCTCCCAATTGATCCACATAATCACCTAAGGAAAGCTTAGCATCCTCCAAAAGAACTTTTCGGACAAGTGAAAACCCATTGCTATGTATACCACTTGAAGTTAATCCAATCAGTACCTGACCTTCCTTGACTTTGGATCCATCAATCACATGTTTTTGATCGACGATCCCAACTGTAAAACCAGCGATATCATATTCCTCGTCCTGATACATCCCCGGCATCTCGGCTGTTTCGCCGCCAATGAGTGAACACCCTGCCTGCAGGCAGCCATCTGCTATTCCTTTCACGATCGATTCAATTTTTTCGGGGATGATTTTACCACAGGCTAGATAGTCTAGAAAAAAAAGCGGCTCTGCCCCTTGGACGATGACATCATTTACACACATGGCAACTGCATCAATCCCGATGGTATCGTGCTTGTCCATAGCAAAGGCGATTTTCAATTTGGTCCCAACACCATCTGTACCAGAAACAAAAACCGGCTCTTCCATCCCCGTTAAGTCTGGTTTAAAAAGAGCCCCAAAACCTCCTAATCCAGTTAATACTTCGGGACGGAAGGTTTTTTTCACATGTTTTTTCATTCTTTCAACCGCTTCATTGCCCGCATCTATATTGACTCCTGCTTGGCGGTACGCATCGCTCATTTGTTTCCCTCCTTACGGTAAACTTTCAGAGATTTCCTGCGTGTTGATTTTTTTTAATAATCCCGAACGCATAATGTCTGGGATGGCATTTCTCCATGCCCTATCCAATTCAGCAACCGGCTGAGAAATCACGTTCTTACCATGATGTGTAATCGATAATTCCGTCCCTTTAACCATGCCGATTTCTTTTATTGGTACCTCGAGCTGTTTCGCCATTTCCTTTATCCTTTCACCATGTTCCGGTGAGACCGAAATAATAATACGAGATTGAGATTCACTAAAAAGATTAAAGTCTGATCGAAGTTCTTCCGTTAAATGAATGACGGCTCCCAGCTTCCCGCCGATACAGCTTTCCGCTAGTGCCACTGCGATACCACCTTCGGCTGTATCATGGGCGGATTGCACCAATCCTTCTTGAATGAACTTTAGGGTAAAAGCTTGAATCTTCTTTTCCAACTCTAGGTTTAACTGTGGTGGTCGGCCTTCAATTTTTCCTGTCACCATTTTTTGGTATTCTGAACCACCTATTTCTGCCTTGGTTTCCCCCATTAAAAAGATTAAATCCCCCTCTTTTTTAAATTCCTGGGTCGTTATATGATTGGTATCTCTAATTAAACCTACCATTCCAATGGTCGGTGTCGGAAAAATAGCTTCTCCGTTTGTCTCATTATAAAGACTGACGTTCCCTCCAATGACTGGCGTATTAAGCTGACGGCACGCTTCACTTATGCCATCAGCAGCCTTTTCAAACTGCCAGAAGATTTCCGGTTTTTCCGGACTGCCAAAGTTTAAGTTATCGGTAATGGCTAAAGGTTCCGCACCGGAACAAACGACATTACGGGCTGCTTCTGCAACAGCGATCGCTCCCCCAACGAACGGATCAAGATAAACATATCTTCCATTACAATCTGTCGTCATCGCCAATGCTTTCCTTGTGCCGCGGATGGCAACGACCGCAGCGTCTGATCCAGGTATGACAGCTGTATTGGTTCTCACCATATAGTCATATTGTTGATACACCCACTCTTTGCTTGCAATTGTAGAGGATGCTAGCAGCTGCTTTAAAACGGTATTATAGTCAATTGGTTCTGCTATTGTTTGAGCGGGATCTAAGGATGAATATTGTTGGTAATAAGGAGCCTCTTTAGAGGGCTTACAATACACCGGCGCGTCTTCTGCCAGCTTGTCTGCCGGGATTTCCGCCACCACCTCTCCTTTGTGAAGTAAACGGAGTTGGTTATCATCTGTTACCCGGCCAATCACAGCAGAGTGAAGTCCCCATTTGTCAAAAATCTTTTTTACGTCTTCTTCTTTTCCTTTTTTCGCAACCACCAGCATTCTTTCTTGTGATTCTGAGAGCATCATTTCATAGGCACTCATTCCTTTTTCGCGTTGTGGAACGAGATCAAGATCCAATTCAACGCCATTTCCCGCTTTACTTGCCATTTCGGAGCTGGAGCTCGTTAATCCTGCTGCCCCCATATCCTGTATCCCTACCACATGGCCAGAAGCTATCAATTCGAGAGTCGCTTCCAGCAGCAATTTTTCCATAAAAGGATCGCCCACTTGGACAGCCGGACGCTTTGCTTCGGAAATCTCACTTAACTCTTCTGATGCAAAGGTCGCTCCATGAATGCCGTCTCTTCCAGTAGCCGCGCCAACATAAATAACTGGGTTACCAATCCCTTTCGCCACGCCTTTTTGAATTTGATTATGATCTATTAAACCCACACACATAGCATTAACAAGGGGATTTCCTTCATAAGAAGAATCAAAGTAGATCTCGCCGCCAACCGTAGGAATGCCCATACAATTCCCATATCCAGCAATACCGGCGACCACATTTTCAAATATATATTTGGTTTTTGGATTATCAAGTTCGCCAAATCTTAATGAGTTCAATAACGCAATCGGGCGCGCACCCATGGAAAAAACATCACGAATAATCCCTCCAACACCTGTAGCAGCTCCTTGATAAGGCTCAATGGCCGATGGATGATTGTGGCTTTCAATTTTAAACACGACTGCTTGTTGGTCTCCAATATCGACAATCCCCGCTCCTTCACCAGGACCTTGGAGAACATGAGGGCCGGAAGTCGGAAAACGCTTGAGGACTACCTTCGAATTTTTATAGCTGCAATGCTCGGACCACATCACACTAAAGATGCCCGTTTCGGTATAATTCGGTTTCCGCCCGAGAATCTCGATTACTTTTTCAAACTCTTCTTCCGTCAAACCCATTTCACGATAGACCTTCTGCTCCACAATTTGTTCAGGAGTTGGTTCTTTATGCTGTGCCATGCTGTTTCCTCCAGTAACTTAAAATAGATGAAAACATACGTTTTCCGTCATCTGTTCCCAGCCATTTATGAACGGCACGTTCCGGGTGGGGCATTAATCCTAACACATTGCCTCTCTCATTGATTACCCCTGCAATCTCGGAAATCGAACCATTTGGATTCGTTCCCTGATACCTGAATACGATTTGATTGTTCTCTTCTAAAGACTTCAGCGTTTCTTGGTCGCAATAATAATTTCCGTCACCATGGGCAATGGGAATCCGGATTTTTTCGCCTTCCCGATAGTCTGATGTGAACGGAGTTTGGTTGTTTTCGACTATTAGGTCAATGGTGTCACAATGAAATTTCAACCGGTGATTTCTTCTTAAAGCACCTGGCAGAAGATTCGCTTCGGTCAGGATTTGAAATCCATTGCAGACACCCAGAATCAATTTTCCCTCCTCCGCTGCGATTTTCACCTGCTCCATGACAGGCGACAGACTCGCTACAGCCCCCGGCCGCAAATAATCGCCATAAGAGAATCCTCCTGGAACGAGAATCGCATCATATTTTGATAGGTCCGTTTCTAGATGCCATACATATTCGACAGGCTGTTCAATCGTATCTAAAATAGCTTTATACATATCTACATCACAGTTTGAACCGGGAAAAACCAGTACAGCAAAGTTCAACTTACTCCCCCCTATCCTTCCAGCTTATTAAGATCAAACCTAAAGTCTTCAATTACAGTATTGGCTAAAAGCTTTTCACACATATCCCTTACCCGTTCTTCTGCTGCCGTTTGTTCATCACTGTTAATTTCAAGCTCCATGTATTTCCCGATTCGTACATCTCCAACCTCGTCGTACCCAAGCGAATGCAGTGACTCGTGAACCGCATTCCCTTGTGGGTCCAACACACTTTCTCTTAGTGTTACATACACCGTTGCTTTAAACATTGACACTACCCCCAATTCTCCGTAGGATTTCATGATATGCTTCCTCTACATTTCCTAAATCACGTCTAAACCGATCTTTATCTAATTTTTTCTTTGTATGGGCATCCCAAAAACGACACGTATCGGGGGAGATTTCATCCGCTAAGATGATATCTCCAGCTGGAGTTTTACCGAACTCCAATTTAAAATCAACTAAGATAATATCTTTGTTTAAGAGATATTCGTTCAAGATTTCATTGATTTTCAAAGCTTGTTTTCGAATGTTGGCTAATTCTTCCTCTGTTGCCAGTCCAAGGATCGCGATGTGATCATGGTTAATCAAAGGGTCCCCTAGTTCATCATTTTTATAGTAGAATTCCACTATCGTTTGAGGGAGTTCCTTCCCTTCCTCCCATCCAAGCCTTTTTGCAAGTGATCCTGCCGAAATGTTTCGAACCACCACCTCAATGGGGATAATTTCCACTTCTTGGACAATTTGTTCGGTTGATGAGACTTTTTTTATAAAATGATTGTCCATACCTTTTTCTTTCAACAAACTAAGAAAAATGGCACTAATCTCGTTATTTAACGTTCCTTTTCCAGCAATTTCCCCTTTTTTCTCGCCATTGAAGGCAGTGGCATCATCTTTATATTCAATCCAATACGTTCCTGACTCGGATGTTTTAAATACCTTTTTCGCTTTACCTTCATAAAGCATTTCTAATTTTTCCATTATATTTCTCCTTTACTCAGTCTTACCGAACAAATAGACGACTTCTTTTATGTCCAGATTTGGAGGTCATTGATTTGCTGGTTCACATGTTCGAGAGTTGGACCTAAAAAATTGATATGGCCCATTTTTCTATTTTCCACGCTTTCCTTTTTACCGTATAAATGTATTTTGGCCGATGGAGGAAGCTTGTCGATTTTATCTAGCACGTTACTTACATGCTGGCCTAAAATATTCACCATAATAATCGGACTCAAAAGAGTAGTATCGCCTAAAGGCAGTCCACATATTGCCCGAATATGTTGTTCAAATTGAGACGTTATACAGGCATCCATTGAATAATGTCCTGAATTATGTGGTCTTGGTGCTAATTCATTCACGATTATTTCGCCATCATTCGAAAGGAACATTTCTACCGCAATTAATCCTGCTACTTGTAGGAAGTCAGCTATTTTCAAAGCTACCGTTTCTGCCTGAATCGTTTGCTCATTCGTAATTCTTGCAGGAACGATGGACTGATGCAGGATATTATTAATATGTACATTTTCAGCTACTGGGAAAGTCTTAGTTTGACCCTGTATATTACGGGCAACAATCACCGATAATTCTTTGCTAAACGGGATAAATTGTTCTATGATCATGTCGATACCGGCTTTATTCCAAGCTTCAACCGCCATTTTTATATCATCTTTACTTCTTATAACCCACTGCCCCTTCCCATCGTAGCCCCCTGTTGCGGTTTTCATTACACATGGTAGTCCTAGACTTTCAGCAGCGGAGTATATGTCTTTTTCAGCTTCAATGACCTTGAAAGGAGCTACAGGTACATCGAAGGACTGTAACGTTGTTTTTTCCCGAATTCTATTTTGTGTTATTTTAAGGAGCCCGCTTCCTTGTGGAACGTAGGATGTTGTTTCTAAAATTGAGGCTACATGAGAATCAACATTCTCAAATTCGTACGTAATAACATCTGAGAATTGTGCTAATTCTTTTGCGGCGTTTAAGTCGGAAAACGAAGCTAGCAGTTGACGATCTGCAACTTGTCCGCAGGGAGAATCCGATGTCGGGTCTAACGTGTTGAAGCGGTATCCCATATTTCTCCCCGCAATAGCAATCATCCTTCCTAGCTGTCCTCCCCCTAAAATGCCAATGGTTGAGCCGGGTTTAATTACTTTCACAGCTTTTCCCTCCTAAAATCAGACAAACTTTTTTTACTGATGATTTTAAGTTATCCTAAATGACATTCCTTTACTTTTATTAACCAACAAAATATTATCGTTACACGCTGACTACTAGAAAATGAATATATAAGGATAGAAATTTTTCTTTCGCCAAAAATAAGGGAATGAACATCACGGGAGGCAGACAAAATGGATTCAGAAATGAAGGAGAAATGCGGAGTATTTGGTGTTTTTAATCACCCCAAAGCTGCCCATTTAACCTATTATGGTCTTCATGCACTTCAACACCGCGGACAGGAGAGTGCAGGAATTGTGGCTACTGATGGGAAATCATTCAGGCATCACAGAGGAATGGGATTAGTTACGCAGGTTTTTTCCCGTGAGACCCTTGATGGATTAACCGGAAATATGGCCATTGGCCATGTCCGTTATTCGACATCTGGTGCAAGTTTATTACAAAACGCTCAGCCCCTCGTCTTTAAATACAGTGAGGGTGATTTGGCTGTTGCCCATAACGGGAATCTTGTGAATGCCAATATCGAACGGAAAGTGCTCCAGCAACAAGGGGCCATCTTTCAAACAACAACTGATACAGAAATTATCGCCCACCTTATCGCCCGGTCAAGTAAAAAATATTTTAATCAAGCTGGACCTGAAGTTCTTAAGCGGATTGACGGATCATTCGCTTTACTAATTATGACAGAAAAACAAATGCTCGTTGCCCTGGATCGTCATGGATTACGCCCCCTTAGCCTCGGAAAAATTGGCGAATCTATTGTCGCGGCTTCCGAAACATGTGCGTTAAATGCGGTAGATGCTAAGTTCTGGAGAGACGTTGAACCGGGTGAATGGCTTCTCATTGATGAAAAGGGGGTTCAAACAGGAAGATTTGCTCAAAAAGGCGAGGTTTCCCTTTGTTCTTTTGAATTTGTTTATTTTGCTCGTCCGGATAGCGTGATTCATGGAAGAAGTGTATTAACCATCCGGAAAGAGTTAGGCCAAATTCTAGCAAAAGAACATCCAGCACCAGCAGATGTTGTGGTTGCCGTGCCAGAATCTAGTGTTCCTGCAGCAATGGGGTATGCACAACAATCAGGAATTCCGTATGAAATGGGGATCATCAAAAACCCTTATGCGGGCCGTTCCTTTATTGAACCAACCCAGGAATTGCGCGACCTGGCAGTTCGTCTAAAATTAAGTGCAGTACGAGAAATTCTCGAGGATAAGAGAGTTGTGCTGGTTGATGATTCAATTGTTCGGGGAACGACAAGCAAACGCATTGTTCAATTGATTCGTCAAGCAGGCGCCAAAGAGGTCCACGTACGAATCAGCTCCCCTATGGTAAAAAACCCTTGTTTTTATGGAGTGGATATGCCTACAAAAGAAGAACTATTTGCTAATAAACATGAACAAGAACAAGCAATGGGGAAAGTGATCGGAGCAGATTCTTTAGCTTTTTTAAGTACGGAAGGGTTATTAGAGGCGGTTGATGTAGATTTAGCAGACACCAGCAGCCGCTGTATCGCCTGTTTTAGTGGGGCATATCCAACTAACTTGTATTTGAAGTGAAAGATGCCAATGAAGTGGTCTTTTACCGACCTGTTGTTCGGTTTTGGACTGTAAGAAAATCTGTCTCAATTAAGTAACAGATTAAAGGTCAGTAGGTAAATTTAATACTTTGGCTCTGTTAAAACTGAATGTTGATTTCACTGTGTTTAGAAAATAAGCGGAGAATTTCCGTTTAAATTGGGAAATACCCATATTTCCTTAAAAATAAGCGGAGTTTTTCCGCTTATTGTATCCAAATCCATGGATTTTGTCTTATTTAAAGCAGTTAACCGGAATATCTCCGCTTATATCACCTTCTTACGCTTGCTCTATATACAATAGCCGGAAAATCTCCGCCTATGAATTCTCAACCCTACACGAAAATCAACAATGAATAATAACAGAGCCAATACTTTAATAAAAACGGAAGTGCAAGGAAGCATACAGGTGTGGGATATAACTGCCGAATATTTATTGAAGAGGTTTAAAATTCGAATTCAAACCCATTTCTTTTAAGAAGATGTATAATGAAATACGAGATTAACTGAATGACGGAGGTTATGATGCAGTTTTTTATAAAGTTAAATACAATCAGTGCCTTATACGCGTTAGCGTTGTTTATTGCCATCGAACTCATTATAAATGTTTCTCATATTAGTCAATTATATGGCTTTGAATGGGACCATGTTTACATTGTCATTGCTGTTATTAATGTTATTGGACTTCTTCTTTCGACCTTTATCTTTTTTAGCTTAACAAAAAAGTGGATGTCCGGCAGAAAACACCATCATTGGACACTTATTCTGTGGGTACCTTATTTTATTGTGTTATTCTACTTTTTCACTGTCTTCGTTCCTCTTAATACAGGAGTGACCCTTTTTCCTAGATTTAGTCTCTTAATTTTTGGGTCTACCTTGCTGTTTCCGGTCTACATATTATTTATTAATGTCATTGCTTCACCTATAAGTACGGACGAACGGACTTCTAATATTGGCAGGCAATTTTTTAAGTGAATTCTCAAGGAAAAATGCTTGGAGCATATCATGACTCCAAGCATTTTATATACCAATTTTTAATGAAGATAGCATTACCAAGTTCCTAATTTTAGAGGTAAGAATTTACTGAATAAAAAGAGACATTGATTTTTTTAAGATCAATGTCTCTTTTAGGTGTCTGGACTTTTACCGGCAAAAAAGAGGGATACTGTGGCGTCCCTCTTTTACATATCTATTCAGATCAATTCTAAAAACGAACAG
>NZ_NPDD01000259.1 GCF_002272245.1 Bacillus sp. 7884-1
CTGGCAACCCGAATCCCATTAAGACTACAGGAGAATTTAGGGTATGGTTGAAATCCGATACAATCGGAATGGAACCCCCTTCTCTTTTATAAACAGGTGCTTTTCCATAAATCGTTTCATAGGCTTCAGCCGCTTTTTGAATCATTGGATCATCAATTGGTGTTAAGAATGGATTTCCAGTATCTTGGAGTGTCACTTTTACCGTGCATCCTTTTGGTACTTTTTCTTCTAAATGCTTTTTGATTAAGCCCTGGATTTTTTCTGGGTTTTGATTATTGACTAGGCGGCAGGTGATTTTGGCATGTGCCTCGTTCGGAATGACGGTTTTTGTACCTTCCCCCTGAAATCCGCCCCATATGCCGTTTAATTCTAATGTTGGTCGAGAACTGATTTTCTCAGGATAGGGATAATTTGTTTCCCCTCCTGTTAATTCCGTTAAGCCTAACTGTTTTTTTAGCTTTTCTTCATCAAAGCCCAGTGCTTTAATTTGTTCCTTCTCAAATTCTGTCAATTCTAGAACATCATCATAGAACTGATCCACATTTACCTTTCCGTTTGCATCATGAAGAGTAGAAAGCAGCTGCACTAATAAATGGTTAGCGTTCTGGACTCCCCCGCCGAACATGCCGGAATGCAAATCCGTATTCGCCGTTTTAAGGGAAACCTCGAGCGCACACAGACCTCTTAAGGAATACGTAATCGCAGGAACTCCTCTATCCCACATATCCGAATCGGATATGACCACCACATCACATGCTAGTTTTTCTTTATTATCGGATAGAAACTGTGGAAGATGAGGACTTCCAATTTCTTCTTCACCTTCGATGCAGAATTTTAGGTTTACCGGTAATTTATTTTCTACTTTCAGTAGTGATTCGACCGCTTTAATATGTAAGAACGTCTGCCCTTTGTCGTCTGTTGCCCCTCTCGCATAGATTTTTTCATCACGAATGTCTGGTTCAAACGGTGGGGTCTCCCATAAGTGAATCGGGTCAACAGGCTGTACGTCATAATGACCGTATACTAAAACAGTCGGCGCATTTTCCTGATGAAGCCAGTCTGCATAAATAATCGGATGACCTTTTGTTTGTACGATTTCAACGTGTTCCATTCCAATGTTAGTTAACTTATTGGCGATCCAGGAAGCTGCTTTTTGGATGTCCTCTTTATGCTCAGATAAGGAACTTATGCTTGGAATACGAAGTAATTCTTTTAATTCCTCAACACTTTGATGATGATGCTTGGATACAAAATCAGATAATTGACTCATATTCTCACCTATTCTTATTTATTTACAATTCTATTTTACACAAAAATCAGGAAGATAATAGAAAAATCCCCTTCTAAAATAGAAAGGGATCATATTTCGATATTATCTTAAGGCAGAGGCGGCCATTCTTATATATGTATGTCTTTTACCTCTTACCGTAATCGAAAGGGTTTGTATATTTTCAGGTAGTGCCATACCAGAATACCCAGCATCCCCGATATGAAAAATATCTACTCCAGCCCTTTTAGAGCTCAAAGCGATTGCGCGGATTGTTTCTTCATCTGCTCCTTCTTGGCTGGTGCCAATTGCCGCAAGGGTTAATGCCCCTTTACTTTTCACGTTTTCTATGGCATGTGCCAGCGTTTCCTCACGAACACCAGGGACTGTTCCTGGAGCGGGGAAAAGAATGACATCTGCCCCTGCTTCTGCAAAGCGAGAAAATGCATCTAAATCAAACACGTTTCCTGCCGTGCCAGCATTATGCATTTTGCCTGCTATGATAAGCCCTCCAAAATGTTTATTCGCCAATGTAATAGCCTGTTCAATTTTCTCATTGGTTACCCCTGATTTTGGGTTACCAGTTAAGCAAATAAAATCACCTCCCAATTGCTTTGCCATCGCTAGTGAATTTTCAGTAGCTGTACGTCCTTCAGGCAATGAATGCAATTTTTCTAAGGAATTAGCATTCGGATCGACAGGTTCAAGATTAATGCCGACTGGCAGGCCAGTTAGTTCTTTTATTTTTTGTATTATTTTTTCATCTGCTTCACTGCCTGCAGCATTTGGTTGGAAAATGCTGTATGACTCAATACCATTTACAACAGGGTTGAAACAATCGAACAGGTTCAGTAAAATCATATCCGCTCCGAATGCCTTCATGACTTCCGGGTTGGATACCTCTGGAAGTAAAGGTTGCGACGTCACTACCGTTTCAGCCATTATCGTTCTTCCTTCTGCTGCACGAATTGCCTGCTTTAATTCTTTTCTACCCATTTGCCGAAAATCAGAACCTCTACAATCTAATATCCTTTTCATCTCAATCACCTCTTTTATATATTCTCCATTATGCTATCTAAGTGTTTCTTCAGAAGAAAGATTCCTCAATTTCTTTTTGCAAATATCGGAAAAAGTGTAAACGGTAGCAGCATTTCATTTGTACTTGTAAAATCATCTAATTCTTAAAATTCTATTTGTCTCTATTGCAGAAAAAAACTAAATTGCCAATAATCCACTAAAGAAACAATATAAGAAATAAAATATAATGATAATCCAGCCAAGAAATATGAAAACACAAAATCAATGTTAGAAACCAACACAACATGAAACGTAATGTTACTTTGTTAGATAGATTAACGCATTGATCCATAATACAAAGAAGATAGGGAGATGTTTATTATATCAACATTGGTTCTTATCATTTTTACGATTATACTTGGAATGTATATAAATAAGCGAATTAAGAAAAAGAAAAAAGTAGGTAAGCAATTTTTGTTAGGTTTTCTAGTGTGGGTTGCCTTTTTATCATATTACAATGTAAACCCCGCCCATGAAGTAGCAGACGCCAAGGAAGTTGAGGAAAAAAAGGACAAGCCCGTGGAGATAAAGGAGAAGCCTGTTGACCCTACGGCAAGCTATTTAAAAACCTTGCAAGAAGGTTTGGCAGGAGGTTATACAGTAACCTATAACAAAGATTTAAAAGCATTTGAAATAACCCCCGTAGATAAAGAGGCGTTTAATCACATGCTTTATCAAATAGAACAACAGGCAGACGTAGAGAGCATAAGACAATGGAATCATATCACTTATTCATTAGAGGACATGTCAGAAACAACAAAAGGCTATCAAATTGTTTTTGTTAACCCAATGAACACTGACAATTTTTTATTAATAGCCAGCGACGGAAAAATAACGTATAACTTTTTGAATGAACTAATGGGGTTATAAAGAAGACTAGCTGCATTTGCTAGTCTTTTTTCGTTTGCCTAATATGATTTAAGACGACAATAATTTAATTTATCGAATTGGCATGGCAGCATGAGGGGAAATAAAAATTGCAGGTGTATTAATATTAACATAAGATTTTATCATCACCTTAGTTACCTTTATTATCTTTTCTTTAAATTTTTTACGACTCATAAATAATTTGTGCACTTTCCCAACCAGCGTTGTGAATCCTGCAAGGCTAGCGCCAAAACCGAGCAAGCCTTTCACAACGATCCGCTGGGTTAAATGATTTTCTTTCTGGTTTAATGAAACGAACTGTAAAGGAATAGAACTTTCCAACCGCTGTGTTGTACATAACAAATACCATTCAGTTTGGTTAAATTTCTGTAACCGTTTCTTGTTTCGAGCGGATCGTACGTCCAGTGCAACTTGTCATAGCCTTTTAAGAACAAAGTGCCACTGTCAATAGTCGAAATTGGTAACATTCGACAAGTGACAG
>NZ_NPDD01000260.1 GCF_002272245.1 Bacillus sp. 7884-1
TTTTCAGCGGTCTCGAAGAACCGTCCCCACGGTCACCCTAAACCAGATTGTAATAACGTATAATGAATGAAAACGATGAGTAATCAGGAGGAATTATGTCAAAGAAGAAAATTGTATTTACTGGTGGAGGTTCTGCTGGGCATGTCACACCAAATATTGCACTAATTAACGAGCTGGGCAATTGGGATAAATATTATATCGGTTCAAAAAAGGGAATTGAAAAAGAGTTAATCGAAAAAGTCGGCATTCCATACTTCGGTATAAATAGTGGGAAACTTCGAAGATATCTAAACTTTGAAAATTTCGTGGATATATTTCGCGTACTAATAGGATGTTTTGAAGCCAGAAGTGTTCTGAAAAAGATCAAGCCTGATTTAGTATTCTCAAAAGGGGGATTTGTTTCCGTTCCTGTCATCATAGCTGCTAAAACATTAGGAATACCCATTTATATTCATGAAAGTGATATGACTCCAGGACTAGCAAATAAAATATCGCAAAGATTTTCAACACGGATATTTACTTCCTTTGAAGAGACAAAAAAATTCTTTCCAGCAAATAAAACGATGGATATTGGTTCTCCCATTCGAAAAGAAATATTAAGCGGTTCAGCACTAAAAGGAAGAAGTTTTCTAGGATTTGATCATCATAGTCCCATTTTAACGATTATGGGCGGAAGTTTAGGAGCAAAGAAAATAAATGAAGTAGTCCGGCAATCCTTAGATCAACTAACGGCTACTTACCAGGTTGTTCATTTGTGCGGGAAAAATAACCTAGATGGCAATTTAACAACCCATCCAAGATACAAACAATTTGAATATGTTCATGATGAATTATCGGATATCTTAGCGGCAACGGACATCGTTATCACCAGAGGCGGTTCAAATGCCATATTCGAATTTCTAGCCTTACATATACCCATGCTTATTATTCCATTAGGATTAAATCAAAGTAGAGGAGACCAAATTTTAAATGCAAAGGCTTTTCAAGAAAAAGGCTACTCCCATACATTAGAAGAAGAAAAACTTACTGTTAAAACGATGATTGAAAATGTAACTACTATTTATAAAAATAGATATGAATTCAAAAAGAATATGAAAGAATCCCATAAGGGGAACGCATTACAAACACTTGTGGACGAGATCAATGGGGACGGTTCTCCTGGTCCTATTCTTTGATAAGAAGCCTTACTTGGTAGGTGCCTCGTAACTACCAAGTAAGGATGAGTAAGTGAAAAAAACCATCAGAACCGTCCCCTCGGTTCCCTCGGTTTTTCCCCGATTTCACTTTTTAAGCCTTTTAGTAAAGAGAAGCACATGACGATCATGATGATGGCGAAAGGGAGAGCGGCTGCTATGGAGGCTGTTTGCAAAACGTTCAATCCTCCAGCTAATAGTAATACGGCAGCCAATGCAGATTGAATAACACCCCAAGTCATTTTGATTTTATTTGAAGGATTTAATGTCCCGCCTTCACTAAGCATCCCCAAAACAAAAGTGGCTGTATCGGCAACCGTTATATAATAAATGGCTACGACAGCAAACCCTAAAATACTTAACACAGAACTTAATGGGAGATAATCAAAGAATGTAAAAATAGCCAATGACACGTTTTCGGTAATATATTTGGCCAGATCATTGTTACCTGTGTTTTGAACGATTTCAAGCGCGGATCCGCCAAATATGGACATCCAGAGACATGTTCCGAGTGTAGGGACAATTAACACTCCGATTACAAACTCTCTTACGGTTCGACCCTTCGAAACTCGAGCAATAAACATACCTACGAACGGTGCCCAGGCAATCCACCATGCCCAATAAAAAAGCGTCCAGGATGCAATCCATTCCCCTTCTCCGAAAGGTTTAAGCCTTAAACTCATATGAATAAAGTCACTAATATAAAGGCCCGTCGTATTAAAGAAGACCTTAATAATCGTCATGGTGGGACCCACAATCAAAATCAACAGCATAATCGCAAAAGATAAAATCATCGCCGCATTGGATAAGAATTGGATTCCTTTCTCTAAACCTGTATTGATGGAAATGATAAAAAGGACTGTCGCTACCGCGATGACGATTAGTTGGACGAATAACTCATTGGGAACACCGAAAATCGCATGCATTCCAGCTGTAACTTGCATAGCACCTAGGCCTAAAGAGGTGGCGATCCCAAATACGGTTGCGAAGATAGACAGGATATCAATCGTTTTTCCAATCGGGCCATAGATTCTCTCACCCAGAAACGGGTGGAACGCCGAACTGATGGCTGCAGGAAGCTTTTTGTTATATTGAAAAAAGGCAAGGGCAAGACCAATCACCGTGTAAATGGCCCATGGATCTAGTCCCCAATGGAAAAAAGTATATTTCATTGCAGTGTTCGCTGCGTCAATCGTATATCCTTCCCCATAAGGAGGAGTCGTGTAATGGGTAACAGGTTCAGCGACACTCCAGTACACAATTCCAATCCCCATTCCAGCACCGAACAACATAGCAAGCCATGAGGCCGTGTTAAAATCAGGCTTGTCTGTTTTTTTGCCTAACCGAATATCACCATATCTAGAGAACAGTAAGTAGATAGAGAAGATGACAAAGAAGAGGGTGGCACCAAGATATACCCATCCCAGGTAATCAATCGATCCATTGTAAATTGTATCGGTGACCTTGGCGAGATTATCTGTAAAAAAGACTCCCCAAACAATAAAGATGAGAGTGAGTAACAATGATAAAATAAAAACAATGTTTTCGTTCAGTTTTTTTCTATCCATATAAACCTCCTGCTAGGTGTAAGGAAAAATAAGAAACGTTCCCGTTTTTATATGTTCAAAGGGCATTCATTTATCAAGGAGATTATAGAGAAATTCCCACTTGGCACTGTTCCTCAACTCTTCTTGCGACAACTCCAAACCACCGCCAAGGTAAACTGTTCCACCTTTTAGTGCGACGACCATAGCCTCGTATCCTTCATCATTTTTATAAATATCTCCTATAGCAGGGAAGTGTTCGTTGTTCGGGTTATGTAAATCGTTGGAATCAACGTCTTGTACGTTTTCTGCATCTTCACCTTCACTATTTTGATAATCAATCGAAGTACTCCCGCTTGCACGGCCTGGTACCATTAATAAATACTCGTTATGCTTAATTCCATGAGAATTACTTGTAACGACCCCTTGTTTATCAACGGTTTCAACAAGATCGATCTCGTTTAAAGAATAAGTATCCAGGGAATCGGGCATTGGATTATGAATTAAAACATAATCTCCAACTTCAGCTTTGCGATCTCGACTGAGTGTATAAGCTTTATGATTAAAAATAAAGCTGTCAAGCTCCTTAGGTTTGACTTTCTCTACACTCGCTGAATTGGTTAATTGCTGCGTCAAATCCCTAAGCCTTATAATATGAACAGATTGTTTATACATCGGCTTTACGCCATATACCCTATGCAACTCATTATTGTAATAGACAAATTGTCCTTTTCGTACTTGATACAACTTCACAGACAAAGCTCCTTTCCATGGTTTCCATGGGGACGGTTCTCTTGGTCATACTTACTTGGTAGGTGTCTCATCGGTACCTTGTAACCATGTGAAAAAAACCATCAGAACCGTCCCCGCGGTTTCCCGGTTTTAATTTTGGATAACGTCAATCAGTGTCAGTTCATTGGTTTGATTTAATGCATCCTTCAATACTTGCTCAAATTCATTTAATTGATTAGGTCTTACTCCTTTTATTCCAAAGCTTTCAGCTAGCTGCACAAAGTCAGGGTTTCCAAAGTCTGTACCAAAGCTATGATTAAATTTTTCTTGCATCATTTGTTCTTCTAGTTTTAGCACAGAGTTATTTAATACAATGATGATAAAAGATAGGCCTAATCGTTTCGCGGTTTCTAATTCGGAAATATTCATCAAGGCCCCGCCATCCCCAGTAATACAAATAACGGGAGCATCCGGGCAAGCTAACTTGGCGCCAATGGCACCAGGCAAGGCAATTCCCATTGTGGCTAATCCATTGGAGACGATGAGTCGACCGGCTTGTTTTGGCTGAAACGTACGGGCAATGGATACCTTGTGGGCACCCACATCTGAAATAACAATGGTCTTTTCCGTTGTAAGTTTTTCAATAACGGTCAGGATATTTTCTATCGATAAGGATTGATTTCCTTTTGGATCTATATTGAGTTGATAAGCTGTCTCTATCCGTTCTTTTAAATTCCCTATGGGAACCCACGGCCTAGAGGGAATATCCAGTTTATTAAGCGCCTGGAATGTCTCCTTTAAATTTCCTACCAATTCCCCCGTAACAGGGTAGTGCTCGTCCATTTCAGCTGGCATTGGATCAATATGTAAAATAGGGCACATCTTTTTATTCCAATCCTTAGGCAGCTTTTCAATCAAATCAAAACCAACGACAAGTAATAAATCAGATTCCTCGATAATCGGCAAACCTTCATCGTCTTTGGTAAAACCAAATGTAAAATAATTCAGTAGATGGTTTTTAGGTAAAATTCCTTTTGCCATAAAACTATGGATCACAGGTGATTGTAGGTTTTCGACAAATGTAAGCAGTTCTGCCGCTGCGTCTTGCCTTATAACTCCATTTCCTACAATGACAACTGGTTTTTGGCTCTGAGCTATTAGCGTACGAGCATCCTCGATTGCTTGTGAAACAGGTGCACTTTTTGGAATAGGTGTTACGGGTAATGGCTGGGTTGGAATCATTTGAGACGCTAAGTTCTCGGGTAATTCAATTAAAATAGCACCCGGCTTTTCCATTTGCGCTACTCTAAATGCCTTACGAATAATGGTTGAAATGGTTTGTGAATCTTTAATTTGAACACTCCACTTGGTAGCGGGTTCAAATATTTTAACGATATCTAAATATTGGTGGGATTTTAGATGCTGCCGATCCAAGCCTGCTTGTCCTGTGATGGCTACAACCGGGGAATGATCAAGAGTTGCACTTGCTATTCCGGTCAATAGATTGGTTGCGCCAGGTCCTAATGTCGCTAAGCAAACGCCAGCCTTCTTAGTTAATCTACCGTATACATCCGCCATAAAAGCGGCTCCTTGTTCATGACGAACATTTACAAACTGAATTTGTTTCGATTTAGACAATGAATCCATCAGGTCAAGGGTTTCCTTCCCCATGATGCCAAAAATATACTCAACACCCTCATTTTCTAAGCACTGCACAAGTAAATCTGTTGCTTTCCATAAGACACACCTTTCAAACTACATTTTTCCTATTTTCCCCTTCATTTACTAAAAGATGTGCTATGGGGACGGTTCTCGCGGTCATTTTTTGGTAATACCTGCTTGGTAGGTGTCTTACTACTTTGTGAAAAAGGCCATTAGAACCGTCCCCGCGGTTTTAGTAACCGTAAGACTAGCTCGATCCATATCCAACAATATACAAGTGAAAATATGTAAATGATGAGGACATTCAATACTCTAAATTCGATTAAAAATGGCCCTAAAACAGGGATTTGAAGGAGGTAGAGTAAGAGGCAAATCCCTATAGATAGAAATAAGCTTGAAAAGGATATTACCTTCCAAACCTTGTTAAACAGAATCAAACCAATGCCAATTCCGATGGCCATTGCTCCAGTTGTAAATGGGAAGAAAATAAGTTCTGAAGGCTGAAGGAGTAGTAATAGAAAAATGGTTAGAAAATAGCTTAATATTCCATACAAGGGGGAGATTAACACGCTTATGATGATGGGGGCAGAGGAAAAGGGGCTTATCAGCATCCCGATTCCTGGTATTACTCCGCCTGCTGCTTGCAATATTGCTGCGATTAAACTCATTAACGCGGAAGCGACTAATTTAAAGGTGAGGCTTCTCTGATTTCTAACTATCGTAATGAGTGGTAAGATATTTTCATTTATATCCTTATTCCGAAACATAGAAGTCATCACCCTTTTTGTCATAAGTAAGAAGATGGGATTTTTCTAGGGTACTTCTATTAAGGTATTCTCGAACCCAAGTTAGTAGAATTATTAATGCGGTTCCTGTTATGGTGGGTAGATTTATATTTTCACAGAAAAAAATCAGGAAATCATTAGATTCCCTGATTTATATTTTCTAATAAACAACAACTGGATCGTACACATTGAGATTATCATATACGGCTTTCATTACACTTGGCGAAACGTTCACGCATCCACCTGATCCTTGTGTAAGATAGGCGTTACTGTTCCAGTTTGTTCTCCAACCGGCGTCGTGAAATCCTTGTCCGCTGTTTGTAAATGGAGCCCAATAATCGACTTCAACGGAATAATCGGCTTTGCCGACAGCGCTGCCCTTGAGGGTGTATGGTGTTCGTTTAAAGAGAATATACCATACTCCTTTTGATGTATCTTCACCTGTACTATGCTTGCCGGTAACCACATTTGTGGTTAGGACCAATTGTCCATTTTTGTAAATCCAAATCCGCTGTTCGGCAATGGATACTTCAGCATAATTACCGCCAATGCCGTTGTTGGTTATCGTTTCATAGCCATAGCCCTCATTGCTCCAGCCATTTCCGTGAATATTAGAAGCAGAAATGGATTTTTCTCCTTTTTCAAAGGCTGCTCGAACGAGCGCTGTTTCTTTTTCGACGTCAAGCGCCCAGCCATAACCTTCTCCCTTAACCGAAATATCGGAACCTGAATGGGTCTTAAAGGTGAAATTTTTACCTAACGTCGATTGAGCTTTATTAATTTCGGCAATTTTATTTTTCAAATCGCTTGGGTCTATTGTGACGTTCATATCTTTTGTCACAGAGGCATTTTTAATGAAATCGCTGCCCTTTAGAGAATGTACTTTATCCTGTACCTTATAGTCCACCGTATGCTGAAGGAGTGCTTCCAGCTTTTTCTTTTGGTTAAGGATAGTAGTGCTTTCCTCAGTAAGTGGCTGTAAAAGTGCAGGCTTTAAATGGATTTCACTCGAAAATTTCTGACTTTGGAAGTCCTTCAGCAGGCCTCCTATATCATATTGCTCTCCACTACTGCCTTTGGTAACCACAATTTCACCTTGTTCCAGCTTAACTTGAGCATCTGTAGGAGCTTTTAAATTCTGATTCATGGAGATGAGCTTTTGTTCCAGTTCCTCTTTCAAGCTGACACTGCGATATGGGTCTTGCTTGCTTGGTGTTAAGGAATATTCTTTAGACTTAAATAGAGGAAAAAATGTCCACTGACTTTTAAGTAGTTTTTTAATTTTAGGCAGGTCATTTTCTGCAAATCCCAACTGAGTATCTTTTCCATCTACAATTTGTTGTTCTCCGATAAAAACGACATTACTTAAAACGGTGGTTTCTAATTTTTTCAGCACCTTTTCTGCTGTCAGCCCACCGACTTCTATGCCATTAATCTTGACCTTTGGATTAAAGTGAGTTGCCTGGTAAAAGCTCATTGCTGCACATATGAGTGCGATAACGATGATGATGCCTGCTGTAATGAACTTCCAATTCTTAAACCTTTTAAATGAATTTCCTGTATTCATTTCTACCCTAGATTCTTGTATTGCATTTTCCATGAAAATCCCCTCCGCTTACCTTTAAACACAGCATTCAAGGTCCATCAACACAGCAAATTGATGTTCATCAATGCTTTTTAATCTTTAATAAATACTACTCCTATTTTACTAGATTGAATAGTAAAATCTTTGTCGTTTTATGTAAATAAGTGGAAATTTTTTATTTTATTGAATCTGGAGTGACCAATAAAATATAAAAAACAGCAACGAGTATTCGCTGCTGTAAAAGTATCTACATCTCAGGTTTTATTTTTACATCTTTCCTTACAATAAACCCAATTTTTTCGGTTGAAATAATCTTAAATAACAGCCCTTGAATAATGATCGCAAAGAGCAGGTAGTAATAGGTCCATTCTTGTGCAAAAAGGTAAAGCGCAATAAACGTGATAATCGAAAGAATTCTCCCGATATTGAGCATTATCTCCCTCATGACCATTGATTCTGTCCGAAGTCCTGATTTGGGAAGATCCTTTATCGTTCTAAACATGAAGCTAAAATAGGTGACGCCTAACAGTGCTTTGCTGATTTCATTTACGATAAGAAAGATAAACACTGTCCATATATTCATATTGAGAATCATCGGGATACATGAAAGGAAGTACATCAACCAGACAATCAGTAAAGTACGAGGCTCTCTTTCCTTATCGTTGTACTTGGAATGCCATAGACTTGAAAGGACAGCAACGGACCCAAACAAAATCGAGCTAATTCCGACTAAGAATTCATTTTTTACGCTCATAAATAAGATGACTGTCGGGAAGAATCCCAGTAAACCTTCACAAACTCCCCAAATCAACCATCCGAACCACATTGGTTTCAAATTTGGTTTTCGAGTGTTGAATTTCCATAATAAACGCAGGTACAAAAGCTTTTTTGCTGAGGTATCCTTTGGCAGCCGAAAGCTAAGGATAAGACCTGTAAAAAATAATAACAAAGAAAGAGTAAATACAAGGTTGTAGCCAGTAAATTCAATTTGGAAATAATAAACCCTGCAAAGGCAGGACCGATAGTATTGACCACTCCAAATACAGCCATTTGTTTTCCCATGAACTGCGAGCGAGATTGGTTGTCCACGAGGTCATAGATCAACACCAGATAGCCGAGCCAGTAGAATCCTGCGGCGGTTCCATTTAGAATACCGATTAACATCGGATAAGCTGCAGTTTTTTCTTGTAAAATAATGACAAGTAAATAAAAAATAGCTGTAAAGGCAATGCCAATCTGAAAACTAAAGATTCGGTCCGTCTTTTTTGACAACAGGGCACCAACTGCAAATGAGACGGTACCAAAAAAGAAGGTTACGAGGATAAAGGAAGCATTCACGGTCAAATCATTCGACAATCTCCACAAATAAAGATTTAGGAATAAACCTGACATGGTTGTCGCCAACCCGTAACAAGCATGGATACTAAGTAAAAATTTCTGTGCTGAGCTCAAAATGTTCCCCTCAATCTTTTCGATACTTTACCTGAAATTTATTAAAGCATAATGAAAATGACAACACAATTGCTTTTTATTACCATGAAGCGAAAAAACGATGTTGAATTTTCGTGAATAATAAAGTAACATTTAGTAAATAAGTTTACTAAATTTCATTCACTTTTAGATAGTGATAAATAGAAATCATATGGAGGTTTCGTAATGGCCACAATAAAAGATATAGCCGAAAAGGCGGGTTATTCTACTTCTACTGTTTCCCGGGTTCTCAACAATGACCAAAGCCTTTCTGTTTCAGATGAAACGCGTGAAAGAATATATGAAGTGGCAGAAGAGTTGAATTACCGCAAGAAAACGGTGAGACTCCTCGTAAAGAATATCGCTTTTTTATATTGGTTAACGGATATAGAGGAATTAGAGGATGTTTATTTTAAAACCATGCGGATTGAGTTAGAGAAAATGGCAAGGCTATTCAATGTAGAACTGATTACCTACAAAATTAACGATGGTATTCACCAAATTCCAGATTCGATTGAAGGATTCATTGCTGTAGGTACGTTTTCAGACAAAGAGCTGGCGTATTTGAGAAGCATTACGTCTAATGGAGTCTTTTTGGATACATCACCTGACCCGAATCATTTTGATTCTGTCAGGCCGGATCTACCGCAAATTACAAGAAGAACCGTCGATTTCTTAATGGAAAAAGGTCATACAGAGATTGGTTTTATTGGCGGTACGTATCACAATCCAAACACAGATCAGGATGAAATGGATTTGCGTGAACGTGTGTTTCGCAGGTATATGGAGAGAAAAGGCCTATTAAAAGATCAATATGTTTTTCATGGCAGAGGATTTTCTGTTGATACGGGCTATTCTTTGATGAAAAGAGCCATTCAACAGCTGGGAGATCAATTACCTACGGCATTCTTTATTGCTGCGGACCCAATAGGAGTAGGCTGCCTGCAAGCGTTGAATGAGCATGGAATTGCAATACCTAATCGTGTGAGTATTGTCAGCATAAACAATATTAGTGTGGCTAAGTATGTGTCGCCGCCGCTCACTACTTTCCACATTGATATGAGGGAAATATGTAAAAATGGTATTCAGTTATTGCTTGAACAAGTGGTGGAAAAACGCAAATTAGTTAAAACCTTATATATTGGATCTGAGCTAGTGGTTAGAAAGAGTACAAATTAATTTTTAAAAGAGTTAATAATCTTGTAAAATAATTTACCTATTTTAGTAAATAAATTGTTTACTTGTTTTCTTGACGGTGGTATATTAAATTTACCGAAGCGCTTTCACGAAGAGCATTTAGTAAAAGAACGACTAAATATATTTTGAAAGGATGTACATCCATGAAAAATTTTAAAAAGTACTTTAGCGTTATGAGTGGTATTGCTTTAAGTTTATCTTTAGTTGCCTGTGGTCCACAGGATGATGCGAAAGATAGCGGAGATAAAAAGGAAGCAAATAAATCAAATGAGTTACTCGTTTGGGAAGACATTATGAAGGGTGAAGGAATTAAAGACGCCATCGCCAAATTTGAAGAAGAAAACAATGTAAAAGTTAAGATGGTAGAAAAACAATATACGAAACAAATTGAAGACTTGCGTCTTGATGGACCAGCGGGTACAGGTCCAGACGTTCTTACTATGCCAAGTGACCAGATTGGTACAGCTGTTACAGAAGGATTAATTAAAGAACTAGATGTGGATGATGCCACTCAAGGAATTTATACGGAAGCAGCAATGGACGCGCAAAAGGTAGAAGGTAAGGTTTATGGTTTACCAAAGGCAGTAGAAACAACGATGCTATTTTACAATAAAGATCTTATCACTGAGGACAAGCTCCCAACTACACTTGAAGGGTGGTATGACTATTCTAAAGGTGTGGCCAATGGTGAAAAGTTTGGTTTCTTAGCCCTATTTGATCAAATCTATTATGCAAACAGTGTATTAAGCGGATATGGTGGCTACATCTTTGGTCAAAAGGATGACGGAAGCTACGATCCAACTGATATCGGAATCAATAATGCTGGTGCAGTTGAAGGTGCGAAATATATCCAGAAGTTCTATAAAGAAGGTGTATTCCCAGCAGGTATTGTTGGTGAACAAGGTATTAATGTAATTGAATCATTGTTTACTGAAGGAAAAGCTGCTGCGATCATTTCTGGTCCTTGGAATATCGAGCCATTTACAAAAGCAGGCGTAAACTTTGGTGTACAAAAGTTACCTGAGCTTGGAAACGGTAAGAACATGGCAGCATTCATTGGTGTGAAAAGCTACAACGTAAGTTCTTATTCTAAAAACCCTGAGCTAGCTGAAAAGTTCGTTGAATTCATTTCAAACGAAGAAAATTCTAAAAAGAGATATGAAATTACACAAGAAGTTCCAGCTGTTGCTTCTTTAGCTACTGACCCAGTTGTTACGGAAAGCCCTGCAGCAAAAGCGGTTGCTGAGCAATCTAAATTCTCTGTGTTAATGCCAAATATTCCTCAAATGAACGAGGTTTGGGCACCTGCTGACTCAGCTTTACAAACCATTGCAACAGGTAAGGCAGAACCAAAAGCTGCATTAGATCAAGCGGTTGAAACCATCAAAGGTCAAATTGAAGCAAAACATAGCGGAAAATAATTAGTTATCACAATAATGGTGTCAAACGCTAATTATGTTTGACACCATTATTGTTATATGAATTCGAATAGTAGAACCATTAAATAATTCAACTTTAATGGTCATCTATATAAAGAGGTGAAGATAGTGCAACATCGTACGATTGCCCCGCTGTTATCCATTATTCCTGGACTTGGACAGTTTTACAATAAGCAATGGGTGAAGGGTCTTGTTTTCCTTATCCTTGCTGCATCGTTTTTTGTAGCCTTTGGGGATCTCTTAAATATGGGGTTTTGGGGACTTTTTACACTCGGTACGCAAGTGCCCAGGGATAACTCCATCTTTCTTTTAGCTGAGGGGATTATTGCTTTAATTGTTTCTGCGTTTGGACTAGGTATTTATTATTGGAATCTTAAAGATGCATACAATAATGGAAAATTAAGAGATGAAAATTTCCCTGTTACTTCATTAAAGAGTGAGTATCAAAATTTAATTGGACAAGGATATCCATACTTAATTAGTGGTCCATCATTGTTCCTATTAATTTTTGCGGTAATCTTTCCGATTCTGTTTAGTTTCGCGTTAGCGTTTACCAATTATGACTTATACCATTCACCACCGGCGAACTTGGCAGATTGGGTTGGTCTCGAGACGTTTGCTGAGATTTTCACTGTTGATATTTGGCGGTCCACGTTCTTTGATGTTTTAGCATGGACGGTTATTTGGACGCTTGTTGCCTCATCCCTTCAAGTTAGTCTTGGTGTTTTCTTAGCGATTGTCGTGAACCAAAAGGAAGTACGTTTCAAGAAATTCTTCCGTACCATTTTGGTTTTACCATGGGCTGTGCCGGGATTTGTAACGATCCTGATATTTGCCGGACTATTTAATGATAGTTTTGGTGCAATCAACAATGATATTTTAGCATTTTTCGGAATGGATCCTGTTCCGTGGATGACGGATGAGAAGTGGGCGAGAGTAGCACTTATTCTTATGCAGGGCTGGCTTGGATTCCCTTATATCTTCATCGTAACGACTGGTGTCCTTCAGTCGATTCCTGAGGATTTATATGAAGCTGCCACGATTGATGGTGCCTCTATTTTTGCTAAATTTAAGAATATTACGATGCCGATGATATTGATTGCGATGGCACCGATTATTATTACGCAGTTTACCTTTAATTTTAATAACTTTAATATTATTTACCTTTTCAATGGCGGCGGCCCTGCTGTGGCGGGTTCAACGGCCGGTGGAACCGACATCTTGGTCTCATGGATCTATAAGCTGACCATGCAATCAAGTCAATACTCGCTAGCAGCAGCCTTAACGATTTTATTATCGATCTTTGTTATCGGTATCGCTTTATGGCAATTCAGACGTACAAATTCATTCAAGGAGGGGGCATAAAATATGCAGACAACTATGAAAACTAACCGATTCGTCCGTCTATTTTTCACCTATGCCCTTTTACTTTTTATGACCGTCCTGATTATTTATCCATTACTTTGGACCGTAGGGGCAAGCTTTAACCCAGGTAACAGTTTAATCAGTACCTCGATTATTCCGGAAAATCCAACGCTGGATCACTACAAAGAGTTATTTGCGGGAAAAGAGAGTCTTCAATATGGAAAATGGTATTTGAACTCGTTGAAAATAAGCATATTTACTATGTTAGGGACGATGATTACCGTATCGTTTACAGCTTTTGCTTTTTCACGTTTTCGCTTTAAAGGAAGAAAAAATGCATTGATGCTATTTCTGTTATTACAAATGATTCCGCAATTTGCTGCGTTAATCGCACTGTTTGTATTAGCGCAAATCTTAGGAATGATGAATAGTCATTGGTTATTAATCCTCCTTTATATTGGCGGGCAAATTCCGATGAATACCTATCTAATGAAGGGTTATATGGATTCGATTCCAATGGATTTAGATGAAAGTGCAAAGATTGATGGAGCGAGCAATTCTAGAATTTTTTGGCAAATTATCCTGCCCTTATCAAGGCCGATGTTAGCGGTTGTGGCGATGAATGGATTTACAGGGCCGCTAGGGGATTTCGTATTATCTTCGGTTATCCTCCGAACACCGGATTCTTTCACGCTGCCAATTGGCTTATATAAATTAGTGAACGATGTTATGGGTGCGAGTTATACGACCTTCGCAGCTGGTGCAATTTTAATTAGTATTCCGATTGCCATTACTTTCTTGCTTCTGCAAAAGCAATTTGTATCTGGTTTAACTGCAGGTGGAACGAAGGGATAATGGTGAAATAAGCAACAAATGTAAAAGGAGATTACTATGTCTAAACATGAAAAAACTTACGTGACGAAGGCGGACTTTATGCTTCATGGCGGAGACTACAATCCTGATCAATGGTTAGACCGTCCAGATATTTTGGCAGATGATATAAAATTAATGCAGCTTTCTCATACGAATACGTTTTCGGTTGGAATTTTTGCTTGGGCCTCACTTGAGCCTGAAGAAGGAGTCTACAACTTTGAATGGCTGGATAAAGTGATTGATGACATCTATAGCTTTGGTGGCCGGGTGATATTGGCGACACCAAGCGGGGCTCGACCTGCTTGGATGTCACAAAAGTACCCTGAAGTGCTTCGAGTCAATGGGGCTCGAGTGAAGCAGCTGCATGGCGGAAGGCATAATCACTGTTTTACTTCACCTGTTTACCGTGAAAAAACACAGAAGATTAATACGCTGTTGGCAGAACGCTATGGGAATCATCCTGCCTTATTGATGTGGCATATTTCCAATGAGTACGGCGGCGAATGTCATTGCGATCTTTGTCAGGATGCATTTAGAGGCTGGTTGAAAAAGAAATACAATAACGATTTAAAATCCTTGAATGATGCCTGGTGGGGTCCGTTCTGGAGTCATACGTTTACAGATTGGTCTCAAATTGAGTCTCCTTCTTCGATTGGAGAAAACATGGTTCACGGTTTAAATCTAGATTGGCGCCGTTTTGTGACCGACCAAACGATTGATTTTTATGAAAATGAAATTGTTCCAATCCGAGAATTGACGCCAGAGATTCCGATTACCACGAACTTTATGGCAGACACGCATGAGCTAATCCCATTCCAAGCGCTTGATTACAGCAAATTTGCCAAGCATCTGGATGTCATCAGCTGGGATGCCTATCCGGCCTGGCATAATGATTGGGAGAGCACAGCGGATTTGGCGATGCGAGTAGGCTTTATTGATGACCTGTACCGCTGTTTAAAACAGCAGCCATTTTTATTAATGGAATCGACACCGAGCATGGTGAACTGGCATCCAGTTAATAAAGCAAAGCGACCAGGCATGCATAAGCTTGCATCGATGCAAATGGTGGCTCATGGCTCTGATAGTATCCTTTACTTCCAGTGGCGGAAGTCTCGCGGATCTTCGGAAAAATTCCATGGAGCTGTCGTTGATCATGATAATAGTTCTGAAAACCGCGTATTCCAAGAAGTTGCGGAAGTCGGTAAGACGCTTGAAAAATTAGGCGGTGTTGTTGGAACCAATCGTCCTAGTGATGTTGCGATTCTATATGATTGGGAAAGCAACTGGGCGCTAAATGATGCACAAGGTTATGGTTTACAGACAAAGCGTTATCCGCAAACCTTGGTGGAGCATTACCGTGCTTTCTGGGAACAGGATATTCCTGTTGATGTGATTACGAAGGAACAGGATTTCTCGGCCTATAAATTGTTGATTATTCCAATGCTTTATTTAATGAGTGAAGAGACTATTGCTCGTTTGAAGAGTTTTGTTGCTGGCAGCGGCAGATTAGTCACGACATATATTAGCGGGATTGTGAATGAGCATGATCTAACGTATATGGGCGGATGGCACAAGGGTCTGGAAGAGATTTTTGGAATCAACCCCGTTGAAACAGATACGTACTATCCAAGTGATCGAAATGCGGTTAGTTATCGAAATCAATCGTACGAGCTAAAGGATTATGCGACGGTTATTAAGGTGGATACAGCAACGGTTGAAGCTACTTATGATGATGATTTCTATGCGGGAACACCAGCAGTAACGAGCCATGAGTATCAAGGTGGGAAAGCCTACTATATTGGCGGCCGTTTAGAAGATCAATTCCAGCGGGATTTCTACCAAGAATTGATCCGTGACTTGTCACTTGAACCAGTATTTAAAGTGAAACACGAAAAGGGTGTATCCGTCCAAGTTAGACAAGCAGAGGAAAGTGATTACATCTTTATCATGAACTTCACCGAAGAAAAGCAGTCGGTTGCCATTGAAACACCAGTGCACGATCTAATTACTGGTGAAGAGACTAGCGGCGGACTTACATTGGAGAAATACGAAGTAAGAATTCTTGAAAAAAGAAATGATGGTGTGTGATTGGGTGCCTGTCACCGCTCGTGGACACTGTCCACCTCAGGCGGACAGCAGCCTTAAAGTGAGACCGGAATCAAGCTTAACCTCTTATAGGGGTCAGGCTTTTTTGGATATATATTTAGTAAAACGAAATATGTAAAAATTTAGAAAAATCTTATATCAAATGGCTCATTCTCGATATATAATTACTAGGTTAGGATAACTTTATACTAAGGAGAGAGCGGTTTGTATAATCGAAAATGGACGAATCTTATTATTGTTCTAGTATTACTATTTTCTCTGTTTAGCCCGTTTGCCAGTTTGAAAACCTTTGCTGCGGCAGGGTTACATTTACTAAATGTAACCGATAAAAAGGAATCCACTATTATTGTTTGGGAAGTGGTGAACGATGATGGGGAAGAACTATCAAACTACCAATTAATAAAAAATGGTGAAGCACTAGACATTGAGCCGATACCATTAAATGAATCGGCAGAAGACAATGTCAGAAGGTATTCCTACGAGGATCAATCTGTTGAAAAGAATACCTTATATACATATGAAATCTCTGCAACCCTATCGACAGGTGAAAAAGTTGTAAGTGCTTCAATTGAGCATACTTTCGTTGGACAAGCGGAAGATGCACAAATTGAATTGTTAGCGGCCAATGTAGAAGAAGAGGTCGTCATGACAAATATCAAAGTGGTCTCTGATCAAGGAAATATACCTTGGACCTTAGATTTTTCCGTTGAGGGAATTAGTGATGAGGTATCTGAAATCAATTATTATGGTTATTTGGATGAGGAAGGCTTTTTTATTGAATACGATTCTGAATCCCGTGACCTTGAACTTCCTATTGGCACCTATCGTTTGAATACGACAAACTATTCTACAGACGAAGAAATTTCCGCTGAGTTCACCATTGAGAGTGGGAAGGATTATGTAACAAACCCAATTGAAATGGTGTTACCTGATGAAAAACTTGAAATAAAAAAGGTTTTAAAAATTGAAACTGTAAATGACCAATCTATTTCAATCGGCTGGGATGGGCCTTTTGATCCTGAGGAAATGGAAAGTTACCTTGTTTATTTAAATGACAAGCTAGTTGAAAGTATCAACGATCCTTTCACTATGTCTTATACGTTTACAGGATTATTGCCTGAAACGTTCTATCAGGTAAAAGTAGACTACGTCCACAAGGATGGAACAATTGAAAGTGTAAGTGCTGATGTCACTACGTCACCTCTTCCGATAGGTGAAGTTGTTGGTTTTCCTGATGAAAATCTAAAAAATGCAATTAAAAGGCAATTAAAAATTGATCATCGTGACATTTACACAGATGACTTGGAAAATTTAACTTTCCTTGACGCGAGCTATTCAGAAATTCGTGATTTAACAGGCCTTGAGCGCGCAGTCAATCTTACTGACCTGATGCTTTATGGCAATCAAATTGAAGATCTTTCACCGCTTGCGAACCTGACAAATCTAGTTTTTTTAGATTTAGATGAAAATGTGATTACGAGTCTTGATGAGTTAAGAGGGTTAAAAAGCCTGGAGAATTTGTTATTGTCTTTTAACCAAATCGAAGATATTCAGATTCTAAAAGATTTTCCGAAGCTCACAAGTGTGACGTTGTACGGGAACGAGGGTCTTGATTTTACAAAAGGTTCCGAAGATGCTGAGGTGTTAAAAAGCCTTATCTCAGCAGGCGTTAATGTGGAGTGGGTGTTAGATAGTAACGAAATTATCATTCAAGAAGTATCAGAATCCTCGCTTGGAATTGAAATTAGTTTCCCTGGCATTTCTGATTTCATCAGCAACTATCATCTTTATCTTAATGGTGAGTTAGTGGCAGAGATTCCAGTGGGCGAGACAAATTACCAGTTTTCAAATCTCGACCCGTTAACAGATTATGAGATTACAGTGGACGCAGTCGATCAAGAAGGTTCTATTTGGGGTAGTGCGTTTACGTACGTGACGACTCCGCCTGTACCAGAGGGTGAGATTGTTCCGTTTAAAGACCCAGCTCTAAAAGAAGCGGTACGTGATGCCTTGCATATATACTCCCGTGATCTCTACGAGAGTGATATGAAAATGTTAACAAGCTTAGATGCCAGCGATCGTGGGATTGAGGAGCTCAATGGGTTAGAGTTAGCTGTTAATCTAATGGAATTGCAATTGGATTCTAACTTGGTTCGTAACTTAGAGCCAATAGCTGGATTAACGAGTTTAACCTTTTTATCGATGAGCGATAATAAATTGTCAGACCTTACTGGTTTAGCACCCTTAGCAAATCTAGAAGCGTTAATGCTAGATAGTAATGGAATAAAGGATATTAGTATTCTATCTAAGTTTTCAAAGCTTACGATGTTGTCTTTACAAGGGAATCAAATAAAAGATATTACACCGTTAGCGGGCTTAGATATTGAATATCTTAACATCAGTTATAATGAAATTGAGGATATTACGAGCTTGCTGGCATTGGAGAAATTACAATACGTCCAACTAATGAAGAATCCATTAGATTTAAGTGAAGGTTCTGAAGCGCTTACCGTGATTCAGACATTAGAAGACAATGGGGTTATCGTCAATTATGAATATCTCGATATTTCCGTTAATCAAGTAACTGAGAATTCCATTGAGATTAGTTGGCTGCCTGTTACAAAGGATGGCTACGAGGATTTTGTCTACTATATCATGCTTGATGGTGAGGAAGTCGCAATCGATCTTGATGAAACCACCTATACCTTCAGTGATCTTCAGCCGGATACAGAATATACGATTGAAATCATTGGTATGAGTGATGACTTTGAACGCTTTGTTTATGGAACAACCATTGTAAAGACAGCGGTGGAACAGGAGAATCCAGGAGAAACCCCTGAAGAGCCAGGTGATGGATCTGCTGGAGAAGGGGAAGATCCAACTGATCAAGAAACTGCCCCAGGCAAAGTAACTGAAAAGGGCTCAACCCCAGCTAAGAAAGAAACGCAAACAGCAACAAGTCTGCCAAACACTGCAACTAATAGCTTTAACTTGTTAGTAATTGGTCTTGGTTTAGTTGTCTTAGGAGTTACCTTTTTTGCAATCACACGTAGAAAAGCAGTAAATAGATAAATTATATCTAACTGCATTACAAATTGAATGTTTTTCGGAAATAAGCTAAAAAAACGTGCAGAGTCTACAGGCTCTGCACGTTTTTTTGAAAAATATTTAGTTAAGGATTGTTACCTTTACTTGTTTTCTACCAAAATTGATTGCTTCTTGTTTAGTAGGGATAAAGATATCGATTCTATTTCCTTTAATGGCTCCGCCAGTATCTCCGGCAATTGCTTCCCCGTAGCCTTCTACATACACTTTACTGCCGAGTGGAATAACAGATGGATCAACAGAGATGACCTTTTGATTTGGGTTTGATAACAGATCAATTCCAGTGGCAGTTATACCAGAGCAGCCTTCGCATGTAGCCGTATAGGCTGTAGCTTCTACAATGATTTCCTTTGAGCTAGGTGCTGCGGCTTCTGCTGCAGGTGCACTTTCCGCTGGAGCTGGTGCTTCAACTGCAGGTGCAGGTGCGCTCTCGACTGGAGCTGACGCTTCTACTGCAGGTGCACTTTCGGTCGGTGTTTCTGCTGCAGGCTGTGCTGGTTTTTCTGATAAAGAAATAGTGTTATTTTTTAATCCTTCAAAGATTACTAGATTTAATCCTGGATGTATGAGATCACTATACAGTTGGTTCCATTCTTTAATTTGGGAAACAGTTACCTGATGATCAATACCAATATCCCATAATGTGTCGCCTTGTTTAACGGTATAACGTTTCTCAGGGGCAACGGTTAGTACATCCCCAGGGTGGATCAGGTCTGTGGTGAGATTATTTAACTTTTGAATATTTTCTACTGACAAATCATTTGCGCGTGATAGAGCCCAAAGGGTATCCCCTTTTTGCACTGTAATGGATGCCGCTAGCGCATTAGCACTTACAGTTACTGAGAGTACAGCAACTGCTAAAATAGATATTATTTTCTTAAGCATTCTTTTACCCTCCATGTTCTTTGGTTGCTAATTTTTAATAATTAAATCGTAACATAGAATTTTCTGAGAAAAAGAACAGGGAGGTGTTAATTCGTTTACTAACGTGGCATTCATATTGCAATAATATTTCTGAAAAATAAATGAATAATTAGATATGAATCCTACGTTCATAGATAGGGTATTAGTAACTTATCCCTATTTATCTATTGAATTCCATTCGTTAATATATGTAACTAGTAGCAGTAATTTTCCATTTCTTTGTTAATTTATCATTTTAAGGAAAAAGAGCGGCCCAAGAAAATGATTACTGTAAGAAAACTTTTATGACAACCATATTAAAATAGAGGAAATAATATAATGAAATTATTGTTGAGACTTCATATTAGTTATTATCTGTGCCTATTACTATTTATTCTAGCCATTCCGCACCAATCAACCGACGCAAATATCTTTAAACTCATATTGTTTTTATTAACGATCGGGGTATTTATCTTTTTATGTACATTTTACATCGTCCTATCCTTTGATAAAAAAATAAGGGCTGTAAGAAAATACTCTAATATGAATGTAGGTATCATGTGCTGCGGGATTATTTTATTCCTTACTTTTGGCCATGTGATTTACACAAAATGGAACATTATTCTTTTACCAATATTCCTCTTCATTATTCTATTTGTCGCTTCAAATTTACTAAACTACAAAATAAACAAAGTAGTGGAAGAGCTCCAGCTTGATTTTATGAAAGAAGTCAAATTGTTTTATAAGATGGGTCAAGTTTTGGATGAAACGCCAATCAATAATGCCATTTCTAGACTTGACTATATGTTTTATGCCTTTTGCATTGCTGTATTTATAGCTGAGGATATTTTTATCTTTGTTGGGGTTGTCGGTGTTATTTTGGTTTTATCGACAAAATATTTACGGGCACTAAAGACGGAATTTTTGAAAAGTGGATTCATATCAGTAAGGGAAACTAATCTATCTCTCGGCGGATACTATTTCTTTTATTTGCTTTCGATTATTTGGACGATTTTTATCCCGAATCTTTCCACCTTGTTAGTGGGAGCACTTAGTTTATTAGGGATTAAAATCTATATCCGTAGAATTGCTGAAAAAGTATATGAGGAAAAGAGTGGAGGTATACGATGATAAAAAGCAAATTGGCCCTCATTGGTTCAGTTATTATTTTAGGTATATGTATGTATTTATATTTCCCGTTTCCTAACAATGTAATGGTAGAAGCACGTTCTACATTCATGTCATTTCCAATTCGCAATCAAGATGGCTATATTTTACTTGGGATAATTGGGTCCGTATTGTTTATAATCGCCATGATATTACTTGTCATTGGTATAAAGAAATATCACTTTCGAACAATAATAATAGTTGTAATTGTTTATGCACTTTTACCCAATCTTCTAATTACGATCTACCAAGAAACGTTAGCAAGTGGGATTACAGCAATTTCATACGATGGTAATGGCAAGTGCAATTTTGAGTCTGTGAGCAAAGACTTATTGAATGGGGAATGCAATCTTGTATTACATAATCGCAGTAATGAGGCAGTGTCATTTGAGTTGGAATTTATAGATTCTTTTTTCATGGAAGACGAAGTACGAATGGAGTCACTTATGAATTTAGCTGGCCCGTATAGTATTACAATAGAAGCAAATCGTAAAAAATCTATTCATGTGAAGGAATTACTCGAATTATCAGATGTTCCAAAACATATTGAAGAAGGAACATCATCTGATATTCATTTTAAGTTAATAGACGAGGAGACTACACGCACTTTATAGTAAGTTATCAGAAGAAGGTGCAATAATGAATAGAAGGAATGGCTCAGTAAAGTGAACTGAGCCATTTTATTTTATAAAAAAACAGTACAAATCTGGTTGCTTCAACAATATGACTATTGAAGGATATCTCCTTGGGTTCTACTTAACCAAAACAATCAGAATTGGCAATATGAAAAAGGATAATAAGGTAGTCCAAAGAATGGTTTTGGTTAACACTTTTGGTGACGCATCAAATTTTTCTGCGAGAATGCCGGCGTTGATTGCAACAGGCATACAGGATAATACTAGTAAAGTGGAGAACATAATTCCTTTAATATCTAATAGATTTAGACACAATAAAGCAATGAGTGGGGCAATCAATAATCTCATACCCATGCCTGACCAAAAGGTGATCCGGGTATTTCTGGTGATGCTTTCTGTTTTCACATTGGCCATTTGTGCTCCTAAAACTGCTAGAACAATGGGCGGGTAGGCTTCTGCGATCATGGAAACTCCGGTGGAGAGACCACTTGGCAGGGTTAAATCAAATGTGCGTAACACCATGGCTAGCAATACCGCATAAATAGCCGGCAGGGCAAAAACCGATTTAAATGCATTCTTGATTGTAAAATGAGAACGTGCTGCAAAGAAGATTCCTAACGTATGCATCATGACCATCTGCATGACAATGTATACGGATGCCTTTTCGAGCCCCAGCTGGCCGAAAGCTAGCAAGGTAAGCGGGATTCCATAGTTGACTGCATTGGTGAAGGAGGAAATTAAGGTTAACCCAGCGATATCGTTGGCAGGAAGTTTGAGCAATTTGCCTAAAATATTAGCTACAAACGCAAGTAAAAAAAGGGTTAACAGGGAATAGGCAAGAGTCAAATAAACATCCTCACGCGACAGGTGCGCTTCCATTAATGTATCAAAAATCAAGAACGGAGTTATGTAATATAACGCAAAGTTTAAAAGCGGCTTGATCTCAAGCTTACCAAACCTAAAAAGCAAGGCCCCTGCTATGACAGGTAGAGAGAGTGGTACAATCACATCAAAAAGCGTGGAAAAAATTTCAGCTAACATAAAAAAACTTCCTCTCTAATTAACAAACTATCAATTCCTCTGAAGCCTTTTTAGGGCAATATTGAAAAGATGTTGCTTCGAATTTTGTATTTAATTATATATAGTAGATTTTCTCTTCATTATAAGGTTTTATTTACTTGGATACATGCCATTACTGAAATTTTTGACTGAAAAAGGAGTAAGGGTGGAGATTGGGTAACAATCTCATCGTTGAGGATGGTTCTTACATCAGCTGAAAACTCAAGGTAGCTGCTTAGAGTGAACAGATCTTGTAAATAATAAGAAAGGTTTTGAAGAAAAGTTATTTCTAAAAAAAATAAAACTTTCTATTGCATAAGTAAAACGAAGGTGTTACTATAAGGGAGTTGCTTTTAACGCCAGCTTTTCTAGTTAAAAGTAAGAAGAAAAAAAAGTTAAATTATTATATTGAAATAATAATAGAGATGTGATATGATAGTATCACTGTCGCTTAAGACATGTTAGAT
>NZ_NPDD01000261.1 GCF_002272245.1 Bacillus sp. 7884-1
CCTATTAACCGAAGGTTAATTCATATTTTATGACTTTTTCAGCGGTCTCGAACCGTCCCCATGGTCTTCCCACGGAATTTAAAGCCGAATTTCTCGCTGCAAGACTGAGAAATTCGGATTTCGTTACTTCACAATGACTGAAAATTATATAACCATCTTAATCACGTTTATGTTTCCCATTCCCTTTGCCTGGTTTATGTTTCTTTTCACCTTTATTTCGACCATTTACAGGAGCTTTTTCTTCGCTGCTTATTTGTTTTGGTGGAACTTCTGCAGAATCGACACCTTTTATATACAGTTCATTATTCACTCTGTAGACACTGTTTGGCTGCTGGAAACTGGATGTGTCTGTTCCAAATGTTTGCATCATCGCTTTAAACATTAGCTGCGCAATTTTCGTCGTATTTCCAACCATATAGTTACCTTGACCGTTTTGAGTATATCCGGTCCAGACAGCCATTGTGTATTGTGGTGTATATCCAGCGAACCAGCTATCATTTGTCGCAGTGTCTGGGTATCCAAATTTAGCTAGCGTCTCTTCGTCAAAATTAGTTGTTCCTGTTTTTCCAGCAAGATCTAACCCAGGGATATTTGCTGTTTTTCCTGTCCCAGAGTTTACGACTGTGCGTAACATATCTGTCACCATAAAGGCAGTATAATCCTTCATAACACGCTTTGGTTTCGGAGTAAAGCTAACTACTTTGCCATCAGGATAGACAACTTTTTGGACAAAATGCGGTTTATTGAATACTCCATCATTCCCAAAAGCGCTATAGGCTCCTGCCATGACTAAAGGATTAGTGGTATTGCTTCCTATCGAGTAGGATTCATATACTTGGTTATCTTTAAAAATAATGCCGAGTTGTTCTGCAAAGTTCTTTGCCTTATCCATCCCTACCTCTCTCAATGTGAGGAGAGCTGGGATATTGTAAGAGTATTGCAGAGCCTCCCGTATCGGCAACATTCCGTGGTATTTATGATCCCAGTTTGAAATAGGTTGTCCAGTTGAATACGATGTCTCTTGGTCATTGATTAAATGACCAGTGGACCATTTTAAATATTCAATCGCAGGACCATAATCAAAAATGGGCTTAAAGGAGGAGCCAGGCTGGCGTTGCATTTCTATCGCATAGTTGTTACCTAGAAATGCTGCTTTATAGTCGTTTCTCCCGCTTCCTATCGCCATGACCTCACCCGTTTTTGTATCTAAAAAGGCGAAAGCTCCCTGAAAGTTTGCATTCGGATAGGCGATGATTTCATTTGTGTTCAACATTTTGTCTGCATAATCCTGTGCTTTTGGATCCAAGGTAGTATAAATAGATAATCCTTCCGTGCTCATGTCAACATCTTTCAGTTTTCCCTTTACCTCTTTTACAACTGCATCCAAAAATGCTTCATAAGGCATACTTTGTTGATTATTTTTTTGAACAAGGCCATCAGTTACTGGAACTTTTGATGCTTCCTGCATTTGTTGTTCCGTTATAAACTCTTGTCTAAGCATAGAACTTAAGACAAGATTACGGCGCTCAGTAGCAGCTTCTTTGTTTTCCGGTTTGGACGGATCGTAATTATTCGGACTTTGTGGCAGCCCTGCTAACATGGCAGCCTGAGGCAGTGTCAATTTTTTTAAATCATTTGCTTCAATCCCGTAGTAGTTCTTCGCAGCAGCTGCCACCCCGTAAGAGCGGTTGCCAAGGTAGATTTTGTTTAAATACAACATTAATATTTCATGTTTGGAATACTTTTGTTCCAACTGATACGCCAAGTCCCATTCTTGCACTTTTCGCTTCAATGTTTTTTCTGGAGTCAAAAATGTGTTTTTAATCACTTGTTGTGTAATGGTACTGCCGCCCTGAGAGCCGAAATCTCCGGTTAGGTTTACTAATATTGCCTTGGTAGTCCTTTTTATGTCAATACCATGATGTTCATAAAAGCGGGAATCTTCCGTGGCAATAAACGCTTGTTCCAATACTTTTGGAACTTGATCATACGTAATCTTTGTCCGCTTTTCCTTCCCATATTCATAAATGAAGTTTCCGTTCCTATCATAAAATTTCGTCGAAAGCGGATCTACCAGTTTAGTAGAATCTAATTTTGGTGCACCCTTGATCATGGAAGCGAAGGTAATGACTCCTGCTCCTGTTGATACAAGTCCTAGCACTAAACAGACCATTATCACTTTTTTCAACAAGGACACTTTTTTGGGCATTTTATTTCTTTGTTCAGTTTGTCTAGTTTTTTCAGCTTGTTTTCGTTCCTGACGAAATCGATACGTATCCGACATCAATCTTCCCTCCCTTGTTCAAGTTACTCAAAATAGTTATTGAACTTTGCTACTGAATGATGATGATTATATCTAGAAGATTACTTTTCTTGTAAAACCTGAATATAACGTATTAAAGAAGAATTTATCATATAATCCCCATCGTCACTTTTCACAATAAAGTACTTATATTGATCTATCTTTTTTAATACTTCTTGCACAATCTCTTCCTTCTTAACATCTAAACCTTTTATTATTTTCTCCCGTTTAATATCATTATCTAAAGTATAAGAAACAATATATTCCTTCAAATTAACTCTCCCCTTTTGAGTACTTTTTCTGATATGAAAGTCTACTTTTTGGTGCTATTCTCGGTCGTGGGAGCCTTGCATGAGGTTATTCCATGATTTTTTGAGTGGTCACTAATCATTCATATTATCGCAATGATGTTAGTAAAAACACCTGCCAAAAGCCCAGATTATTTATATTGATATAAAAATAAGGAAAAAGAAAGTGACAAATATCACATTTCCAACACTTACCATCTTAATGTTACTTGAAATGCCCGATGCCTTATTTGTAGAGAGGCAAGATACATTATTGATAGTTTTATGAACCTAGAAAAAGGCTGCCTAAGAACTTCTCAGGCAGCCTTCTGTTTAATACTTACTCATTAGATACATAACCTTTAAGGTTCATTGTATTGAAAACATTAGATTTTAATGTCAACTTCAGCTTTCTTCTTAAGCTCTTCTACTTTTTTAGTGAGTTGTTCTTGTTGTTTTTGTTGTTCAAGTTGTTGCTTGATTTGCGGTTTTACTTCTTCAAGCTTTGGAAGTTCTTGACCATCGGAACTTCCTTGCTGGACTGCTTGATCATAATAAGCTTGAATTTCTTCATCCGTTACTTCTCCTACTGGAATTTCTTTCTCCATGTACTTCATATATCGAATATTCTCAGCAGTTTTATTCTTTAGGGTCGTCATATCCAAACCAGATTGTTTCATAGCTTCTTCAAATTTGTTATCATCTTTATACGATTCTTTCATTTCGGCTATTTGTTTTTCAACTTCGTCATCTGATGCTTGATACCCTTTTTTATTAGCTTCTTGAAGAATCAACGTTTGTCCCACTAAGTTATCGATGGTTTGTTCTTTCATTTGTTTTGCTGCTTCTTCAGAAGTAGGATCTTGTCCCATTTGTTGCATCTGCATTTGTAGAGAAGATAATACCATATTATAGTCACTACCTGAAACCTCTTCATCATTGATGATAGCAACGGTTTTCTTCTCCTCTATTTTTTGCTTATCTAGCTTCTTCTGCATTTCTTTCATCTGTTTCTCTTGATCTTGTGGCTGGGTTTGAGCAGTTTCAGTTTGCTCTTTACTATTATTGGATGGTTTACCTTCATCATTTGAACCACAAGCTGTTAAAGTGACAGCCATGATTCCTGTAATAAGAGTATAGATAATTTTCTTCATGATCCCTCTCCTTTCGTGGCCAAAAAATTCGGTTCCAGATTCAAAAAGATAATCTAGTGGTCATTATATAAGACATATACATAAAAAGAAACCTAAAAGGGTCCACTTCTTTAATATACGATCCTTTTACCTATGGAGTTCATAATCTACCTTTCTTATAGTCTTATTCTCCTTTGTTTCTTCGTCCAACAGCTTCTAAAATCTGTTTTTTGGAACATATTCTCCTGGCGCGACGGTATTGTTCAATAACTTTTCTTGAGATGGCTTGCCTACCATAAGAATGGCAAAATAAATTAATAATTTCTCAAAATAAGGCTTAACCCATATGATTTTTAACATGAACTGATGCATAAGCTAAAGTGTAGCCGAAGCCCCATAGCTTTCCATTGCACATTCGCCTTAATGAGGAAAAGCCTCGAACACAAAAAAGCCCTTGTAGGGCTTTTTTGTATTCTAATATAAGCGTAATTGTTTTTTCTTAAAAACAGATAACAGCTCCAACGATGATTAACAAGATAAACAATACAACGATTAAAATAAAATCGTCACAGCGGTCTGTACCGCCGTAGCCATAACCACAGCAAGCACCTAATCCACCGTGTCCACCATATCCAAACATTTTATAGCCCTCCTTTTAACTTATTCCTTACAAAATATGTTAATAAATTATAGAGGGAAGGGCTCTTTCCCTAGAATTTTGTGAGGACAAACTCATAACTTTTTACGAAATCCGCATTATGCAGCGAATTTCATACATAGTCCATGACTAGAATTTCTGACAAAAAAAAGTTACTAAATTTTAATTAGCCACCTTTTCCTTCTCAATGATTCATTCAAATTAGTACTTGAAAGACATGAAAGAAGTTCCTACAATGATAAGGAGAATAAACAATACAACAATTAGTATGAATACTTGTAAGAAAAACAATTTCACTATGTATATATATATTTCAGTAGTACAAGAGTGGTTTGGACAAATATCATATTTTGGTCAAACTCAACAGTCGCCCTAAAAATGCAAAAAACGTTTGCAATACATGCAAACGTTCTTTAGGAGGTACACCCTTATGAAAGGGGTTGTGGATGGTGCTATGGTGGGTAATATAACTTATGCGTTCATAATAAATGTGAATGGACAAGTGCTGATTAAGAGTAAATAATTCAATAAAGTTTTATCTTGATTCTGCGATATGCCAGCAGACACCAGCAGGATCAATTAAATGGATCTCACGTTTTCCCCAAGGATAGAGTGTTGGTTCTTTAAACTTAATAGGATAGCTTTTTATCACGAATATTTTTCTGGATATGCGTCCACCAAGCATCAAAATCTGCGACAAGCAATTCAACCATATAATTACTCTGAAATTCCTCGTTGTGAAAGTTTTGCAGGAAAAATTCTTGTTCCCCCAACCGAAAGATACTTAATCCGCTGTCGGAATACACTTTTTCAAAACCAAGATCTTCAAAAAAACGCTGTCCAAGGGGATAATCTTCTCCTGATGGAATAAATGGATGTAATTTCATTAATTCCATAACGCTTCACCTCTTTTTTTAAAAATAATTTATTGAATAAGCTAATGCATATCGTGTTCGCACGAACTTTCTTTAAAGACAAATGAATTAGTATTTCTTAAATTCAAAGCCTGTTATTGTTTGATTTTTTTATCAAAAGGAGTTAGTGAAATTACATATTAATTTGTAGGAGGTTAAGTATGATTTGAAATTTTCATAAAATTAAGTTGACTCTGACTGTTTACCCTGATAATATTTGTATTAATTTAATAAGTCTTATCAAGAGTGGCAGAGGGAAAGGCCCTGTGAAGCCCGGCAACCTTCAAACAAATGTTTGAAAAGGTGCTAAGTCCTTCAAAGTATTTTACTTTGAGAGATAAGTGACGGAATTTTTTTATGGAGCCGCTCTATCTCAGTGATAGAGCGGCTTTTATTTTTCCACTTTTCTTAAAGACTTACATTTCTTTATCTTTGAAAGGAGTCAACCATGACAATAATTAGAGTGGCATTATTAGGATTAGGTACAGTAGGGTATGGGACTTATACCGCATTAATGAATCGAGAGGAACGATTATCTTCACTAGCGGGGAAATCATTTGAAATCATAGGTATCTTAATTAAAAATAAAGAAAAGCCTCGCTCCATTGATGAAAATGTTATGATTACGACAAGCTTCGATGAAATGATAGAAAAGGGTAATCCAGATGTAGTTATAGAGGCTATGGGCGGAATTGAACCTGCTTTATCCTATATAAAACAAGCGCTTCAGAATGGCTGTCATGTAATCTCAGCAAATAAAGAATTAATTGCAAGTCATGGAAAAGAAATAATGGAAATAGCTCTCACGAACGGGGTGCGATTTATTTACGAAGCAAGTGTTGGCGGTGGAATTCCTGTTTTAAGAACCATTAAAGAGTTGCTCGGTGGAAATCAAATTGAGAGTGTAGAAGCTATTTTAAATGGAACAACAAATTTCATTTTAAGTCATATGAGAACAACAGGTGATTCCTTTCCAAAATCCCTTGAACTTGCGCAGCAGAAAGGATATGCAGAACCTGATCCAACGAATGATATTGAAGGCTTAGATGCATTTTATAAAGCGATGGTATTAAGCGAGTGGGTCTTTGGAGAACAACCTGCTTGGGAACAAGTGACCGTACAAGGAATAAAAGGTATTTCGCATGAGGAAATCTTATTGGCAGATCAACTTGGACTTCGCCTTAAGCATTTAGTACTTATTGACAGTCATTTGAATGTAGAAGTAAAGCCTGTATTTGTTGACAAGGATCATCCTTTACACGGAGTCGAAAACGTTGATAATGCCCTTCGAATAAAGACAGATTTGCTTGGATACTTGACTTTACAAGGAGCAGGCGCTGGAGCTGAAGCTACGGCAAGTGCGGTTATTGAAGACTTATTATCAATCTATCTGACAAAGGAAAACAAAAATTATCAATATTCAAGAATTACAAAGAACACATACGAAAATAAAGCAGTAACTCAAAAAGTTTATTTATTATTCTATCAATCCACCAACTTACAAAAAGAAATAATTTCACAACTACATGCTCAGGGCGACATTATTAAAACAGATCAAAGCTCTATCTTAAAGAAAGCTTACATTCTTTTTAAAGGTGATTTGACACACTATGAACACCCTTTACTCATAAACAAATATGAGGTTAAAATCTATAATCATAGCACAAGTACTCTATTAATCCAGCCGGAAAAAGTGAATTGACTTCTCCCCATAGATAAATCTAGGGGATTCTTTTTTAAACCTTCATCAAAGTTGCTCTTCAGCTAGAGCATCCAGGTCTTATACCTTCTCCAGTTCATAACGATATGTGGTATTACCGCATACCGCAGCCCAATCATAGGCACTACGCCACTGCCCTTTCAACTCCAAGTGTGGGAAACAATGGGAGTTAAAAGGAATCAGCGATACTTTGTATCCCCTATTTTTGGTAGTTCACGATTTTTAGTAAACTGTTTATTTACAGACTTATCCAAAATATTGATTGCGCCTACTACATCTAACACATTGGAATGAGTGTGAGCTTAGGATTAACTTTTAAATAAGGTTTTTTTTGTGTATAATGGACATATAATAAAAAAGAGAAGTGTTGTTGCAAACACTTCTCCATGCAGCCCCTACCGTCAGGG
>NZ_NPDD01000262.1 GCF_002272245.1 Bacillus sp. 7884-1
TGGTGGTTGTTAAAGTGGATTATTTGTAGAACCACCCTTTTGCTTCCTACGGCGCGGGGTGGTTTTCCTGTTTTCTAGTACGTTTTTCCGAAAGAAATATGCACTAATTTCACGCACAATTCCCTTTAGAATTTCTCGTAAGATATCAAGAAAAGTTTCCAGTATTATCACCTCCTTCCCTAATCAAGGAAAAGAAGATTGACAACTCGGCCACCCCAACAATATTCAGCTGCAACTCTATTCTAACACTCTTTACCTAACTAACAACCTATCATTCTTCGACAAAACTTGGGTAGTGACCACAGGCACAGAAATTCAGACAAAACTCTGTTCACCGTGTTCATTTAATAATCTGCCCATCTGTATCATAAACGGTTACCTTAACTGGCAATGTAACTTTATCTTCCTGAAACTTGATATACCAAACCCACAAGTTGTCCCTGACAAAAAATCGGTTTGGCTGTATATTGCCTTCACTATTTATAACAATGGTCTTGGCATCGTCTTCGGCAAATCCGTAGATAATGGAAAAATCCTTTGATACCTTATTATTCACTCGCCAGTCAATTGGTCCTCTCTCCACTTTCCCCTCGCTGAACTCCTGGAAATCCATTTCGGGATAAATAAACTTTATAACATCGGTAAAACTTTTATTGGTCAGCACTGGAATGATTCCCGAGCTACTCTCAGCGAAAACTAAATTTGATTTAGAATCATACAAAAGAATTTGTTTACAATCACCAAATTGTGCTGATATTCTTTCACAGATGCTTTTTTCCAACGATGTAGTAGGAATAATCGGACTAGTAGGAGTGGATGCAAAAAAATAAATTACCACGATTACCCCAAAACAGAGTACAGCCATTAAAAACTTTACCTTCAACTAAATCCCCCCCTATTGCTAGTAAACTTATATTCTTTGACACTTAAATTATAAACCACATGCTGTCTTTGTTTGAATAAACACGGATTTATCGAAGGTTGATAACCCCTTCCCTTTACCGTTAAGACCGTACAAAAGATTATGTTATAATTATCCAAGTTATCATCGGTTTTATCGACTTTTTATATGGGAGCGGATGAAATATGATATCTGATTACAAACAAAATGTATTGTTGGAAGTAGATAGCATTAATGAAATGGAACTAGCACTAACTGCGTTCAACTCAAAAAGAGCACTTTCTCCCGTGGATAAAGATCTACAGTTCAAAAAAGTTGGGGATTGTAGATTACTTATTGACACCAAATCACCAAGTTCCATCTATTACAATCGTATTAAGGGCTTTGGATTAAACGATTTGAATAAAATAGATGAAATTTTGGCTAATTACGATTCTGAACAAATAACTCCATGCTTTGATTTGACGCCTAATAATATAAATATGGAAGTCGCAAAAACATTAATGAGTAAAGGGTTCTATTGTGCTGAACAACTGGTGTTTTTAGAGATAGCACCTCATTTTGATGAGTATGAAAATAATAAAGAAATAAAACTTGTAAAAGTAACGAAGGAAAATGTAGTGGAATTCCTTCATCTCATAGCACGTTCGAATGAAATGGAAATAGTGGATGAACTAATCAATAGAAAAGCTGAATATTTCGTTGAGCCTATCTTTCAAAATTACATAGCATATATCGGTCAGGAAGCTGTAGGAATGGGCTCTCTCTTTATCCACGAACAGAAAGGCTATATCGCAAATGATTTTACCTTCCCTTCACATAGGGGCAAAGGTGTTCAAAAAACATTGCTACACCACCGAATAAAAGCAGCGAAAGAAATGGGATTAACGAAGATTTATACAGATGCAGAGTTCGGCTCGGCAAGCCATAACAATATGTTGAAAGTTGGATTTCGGACTATATTTATTAATTCATTTTGGATGAAGGATTGAGAGTTGAGGAGTAGAAAAATGCCTAAGTTACCAACTATAGTGTTGCGCAGTTTTCGTGTACATGGGGACGGTTCTCCTGGCTTTTAGTTATAACGATGACCACAAGAACCGTCCCCCTGGTACCCGGCCCCCCCCCTAGAACCCTCAATCAATCATCTCAAACAGCAGCCTACCAATATCACTGTTTTCCATTCTTCCACTAAACATATGTCTATTTACACCATATGCATAGATGGGGACATCCTCACCGGTATGACCCTTTGTCGTCCAGCCGGTACTGGTATAGTGATTGATGATGTCAATGAGAGCCTGCCTGGTATCTTCTACTTCCATTTCTAATGTAGATTGGATCGTTTTCAAGTCTTCTAGATGAAGAGATAGGTGCATGTGACGTGTGATCCTAGCTAATTCTTTTGTTTTATGCATGTCTGATGCAATAACGGACGGGGTTGATTTGACGGATCTAATTACCGATGGATTCCATTTATAGTTATCATTTCGATCGATACTCATTCCCCCAGTGGAGTGGTCAGCTGTTGCAAGAACGATGGTATCCTCCCGATTTAATGCAAATTGTATGGCCACATGAAAAGCTGCTTCAAAGTCTTTCAGCTCACACATGGCAGCTACGATATCATTGTCATGCCCCGCCCAATCAATTTGGCTTCCCTCTACCAAAAGAAAAAAGCCATTTTGATTTTGCTGCAAGCGATTAAGTGCAGCATTGGTCATTTGCGAAAGAGAAGGTATCGTTGTTGCATAGCGATCGAGGTGTTTAGGAAGTTCCATTGGGGCAAATAAGCCTAACAATTTCTCGTTCCGATCTGCCAAAAGTTCAATTGAATTTGTGGCATAACCAAAACCATTTTTCATAAACTCTTCAACTAAATTACGGTCATTTCTAGCGAAGTAGGAGGCTCCTCCCCCTAACAAGACATCTATTTTGTTCTCGCCATTTATTCGTTCATCCAGATAATCATCAGCAATTTCATGATAGTTGTCCCGGGATTCATGATGTGTGGCGAACGCCGCAAGTGTAGCATGATTGATTTGACTCGTTCCTACTAGACCAGTAGATTTACCACGAAATTTGGCATATTCTAAGATACTCGGAACCGCCTGTTTTTCACTATTTAATCCAAGGGCACCATTATAGGTTTTATAGCCTGTTGCTAAAGCAGTACCTGCTGCAGCCGAGTCGGTAATGTTACTTTCTGCGTCTAATGAATAGGTCGATTGTGTGCCGACAAAATATTGATCAAATAAAGTAGGATTCATGAGTCCCATTCGCGAGTCATGATTAAAATAACGAAGACCGGTCGTGTACGAAAAACCCATTCCATCCCCTATTAGTAGGATAATATTTTTTACTTTCTTCATTCTGTTGAACGAATGGTTTAACATGGAAGGCAATGGATTTAAACTAAAATCATGTAACTGAACGGTGGAATTTAACAAATAAAACAGCACCTTTCAAATTTAGGTAGTTATTTCGTTTAATCAAACCAACGTTATCAACTAACATTAATCAAGTTATAGCATAGAAAAAGAGTAAATTTTAATGAAATACAATTATTTAACAAAAACTCAAAAAGTACTTATTATTTCTTACACATTCGTAAAACTACCAGACCCACCTAGTCCAATAACCAATTTAAAAAGTCTTAGACCATCCCCAAGGTCACCAATGTTCAATGGGTGTTCAATGGGGACGGTTCTCCTGGCTTTTTTTATTTTTACGATGACCACAAGAACCGTCCCCAAGGTCACATTTACATTACTTAACTAGACTTTTACTGAATCTTTACAAAATTCAGGTTTATCCTTAATACTTTCAATTTAATCTATTACTAGATTTAAAAATACATAGATGAGGAGAGATGAGGTATGACTAATCAAAATTCTACTAATGGCTTGGACAGAAGAAATTTCTTAAAAGCGGGAGGAATGAGTGCACTTGCCCTTACTCTTGGTTCGACTGGAGTAATAGGACTCGGTTCAAAAGCATTTGCGAATGTTACTGATAATCCAACCAGCGGATTTGGCGGGTATGGCCCTTTGGTTCCGGATCCGAATGGAATTCTTGATCTTCCAAAAGGCTTTCATTACAAAATAATTTCCATAGAAGGCGACCTGATGACAGACGGAAGCAAAATCCCTGGAGCATTTGATGGGATGGCGGCTTTTGAAGGACCAAACAATACAACTATTCTTGTTCGTAATCATGAATTAGGGACAGGTCCAGCATTTGGAAGCAATCCTTATGATGCGGCTGCTAAAGGTGGTACATCTGCTCTAGTTGTAGGTCCAAATCGCGAAGTTATGAAAGAATATGTAACCTCTTCAGGTACCATCCGAAATTGTGCTGGTGGAGCGACACCTTGGGGTACTTGGTTAACTTGTGAAGAAACACGTTCCGAAACACACGGCTATGTATTTGAAGTAGATCCACATCAACCGGAAAACGAATTGTCCAAAACGCCAATCAAGGAAATGGGACGTTTCTCTCACGAGGCTTGTGCAATCGACCCAGCGACTGGATATGTATACCTAACTGAAGATGCGAACCCAAGTTATTTTTACCGTTTTATCCCAAATAACACGAACCAAAAGCCTGGCGCGTTACAAGAAGGCGGTACGCTGTTTGCAGCTGCGATTGAAGCGGTAGCTGATCCAGCAGCAAGCACTTTTAAAACAGGCCAAACATTTAAAATTGTTTGGAAGAAAGTAGATCCTCATATGTGCCGTGAGGAAGCTGCTGCACAAAACTGCATTAAGTTCTCTAGACTTGAGGGGGCATTTTTCCAAGAGGGTGTTTTCTGGTTCGATGACACTTCTGCCGGTGACAAAAAACTTGGACGCGTTTATCGTTATGTTCCTCACACGAATACATTGGAGCTTTTCTATGAGGGAAATGATGCACGAGAAATGGAATATCCGGATAATATCTGCTGTACTCCTTGGGGCGACCTTTGGTATGCAGAAGATGGCTCTGGCCAAGATCGCCTGATGGGAATTACTCCAGAAGGAAAGGTCTATCCTTTTGCCGCCAACCGTTTAAGTGGTTCTGAATTGGCCGGCCCAACCTTCTCACCAGATGGAAACACACTTTTTGTCAATATCCAAAGCCCCGGTAAAACATTTGCCATTTGGGGACCGTTCCAACGTAGAAACTCTGCGCGCGCAAGGGAAATGTCCTTTGCAGCTCCTGCGAATCTTGCGCCGAAAGTTTCAGAAAAAGTGGCAAAGACTGCGGAGGCCCAAGGTATGTCCGTCCTAGAAGCAGCAGCATTTGAGCGCCACGGAATAAAAATGATTTAAATTATTTTACAAAATACCAAAAAAAGATGTAAACCAAAACACAATGTATGGTTTACATCTTTTTTTTGTCCATGTCCATGCCCATGGGGACGGTTCTCCTGGCTTTTTTTATTTTTACGATGACCACAAGAACCGTCCCCCTGGAAACCTATTCAATTATCCCTACGTAATCTTCAATTTTGTCCATATCTACTTTGGTGTCGATGTCCGCTTTTTGAAGGTAATTTATTTTTTTATCGATTAACTTTTCAACGATTGGACTTGTTTCTCCTTTGACTTCTTGTAACAGCTTCCTTGTATATAAAAGGTCGTAATAGGTTACCAATTTATAATCGTTGGATTGATAGGTTCCGTCCACGTTTACCTGGTAATATAAATTCCCCTCTGGATTCATCCAGGCGTCCCCCGTATCCTTTAAGGCTTGATACATTTGATCTGCCGCCTTTAGGTATTTTTTATCTGACGATTTTTGGTATGAATAGTATAAATAATTCATTAGACTTAACGCATGATTTAACGAAACATGCGTAAGACCTTCGTCTGAATAATAGTCTACAAGAAATTTTCCATTCTCTGTTTTAATCACAAAGCCCTCCTCCATTTTATTACAGAGGAAATCGGCATATACTTTATAATTATCTTTGTACTCAGTAATCCCAAGGTTCTTCGCTCTTCGATCCTGAGCTCGAAATAGATTATCATTATGTCTAGAATCTACATAATGTGTTCTAATACCATATGTGGATTCCAACCATGTACTGGTATAGTTGGAATACCATAATCCATCACGGTCTCTAATTTGCTCAAGCTGTACAAACGAATTCCAGTTCATATTCTCGAAGAATCGATTATGTATTTCTTCAAAGGCAATGATTGATTTTTTGGCACTTTGTCGGACGAATGAACGGACAAAGCCAATTTCCGGTTTAGGAAAAATCGTATCCACACCTTTTGCAATCACCTCGGTGGGGGTAAGCCATTTGTATTCATCAATTCCGATATTCTGGGCCATCCTATATGCGGCTTCATTCTTAAATAATGAAGTGTGGCTCATCAAATACCACGATTCCCCTGAACTTTGGTTAGCATAGGTGGTTATAGAAAAATTGTAATCCTTGTTATTTTTCTCATATTTGATGTCTCTGTTCTCTGATAAAAGCCCATATACGGTACTTGTCCTCCCCGTATCTGAATAGGTATGTGTTAGTTTATTAAATAAGTATTGACCTCCAATAAAAACACTGCCGCTCTTCTTATCAGAATCATTAAATTCTAGATAAGTAAAGTTGTTGGAAGTCGGATCATTATATTCTTTTCTGTTAGGATATACGTCAGCAGTGGATTGATCGAGCTCCCATTTTTCATACAAATTCCCAGAAAAGCTTTGTTGCAGCGTAAGATTTATGTTTGTGTTTTCTGAATCAACATGGACGAAAACAAATACGTCATTCGTTGGAACCTTACGAAAAGTAACGATAGCAGATCCAGCTTCCTCATTTGCATTTTTCTTAATCGCAAGAAAATAACTCTCATCACGTACACCATACATTGTCTTTTTTTCTACCTTCTCAAGTTTCAACTGATGATTCTCAGTAAACGCAATGACATGAAAATCTTTGTTTAATAAGAGTTGATCCTGTAGGGATTTAGATAGTTCTACTGAACCAACTTTATTTGGCATATGGTTGATTGAAACGATAACGATAAGTATAATCGTGATTCTTCTCCAAATTTTCGTCATTTTCTTACCTCACTCATTCGGCCAAATAGCGGTTGTTCATCAGATTATTGTTTTCAAAAAAGGACCTGTTTATCAAAATTTTATTTTGGCCCTATTCTTCCTAGGGTAAAAAAACCAGCAGAAACGTCCCCATCGGTCCAAGTTATAGAAGAAATGGAGAAAAAGACCATCAGAACCGTCCCCATGTACACCTTGACCCTATTCTTCCTAGGGTAAAAAAGCCAGCAGAAACATTCCCATTGGTCAAGTTATAGAGGAAATGGAGAAAAAGACCATCAGAACCGTCCCCATGTACACCCAATTAATTAAATTTTCTAAAAAATAAACATTTACAAACTCTCCAACATACCATATAATCCACATAAGATTACTTGGTTTTAAGGAGTGATGAATTGAATAAATTAATTATTTTTTCAGTAATTGGTTTTATCGCACAGTTAATCGATGGTTCTTTGGGAATGGGATTTGGAGCAACCTCCTCCTCATTACTGTTAATGTTCGGAATTGCACCTGCTGCTGCCTCAGCTTCCATTCATATGGCTGAAATCGCCACAACTGCAGCATCTGGTGCTTCACATCTTTGGTTTAAAAATGTAGATAAAAGGATTTTATGGAAACTAACCATCCCTGGTGCGATTAGTGCTTTTATAGGGGCGGCTTTTCTTAGCAGTTTGCCAGGAGATAAGATCAAACCGTTTATCTCTGTTTTTTTAATACTTTTAGGGTTTTACATTCTAATCCGATTTCTATTTTTCAACCATTTACCATCTAAGAATCAGGGGTCAACCTTTTCAATTAAATTCTTAACTCCTCTAGGTATTGTTGGCGGCTTCTTTGATGCGGTTGGAGGCGGAGGATGGGGTCCAATCACCGCTCCCGTTTTGATTGCAAAAAATGGAATTTCTCCTAAAAAAGTGATTGGAACGGTAGATACCAGTGAATTTGCCATTGCTGTATCAGCGACATTAGGATTCATCCTGTTTCTAGGAGTGGAACAGTACCAATGGCAATGGGTCATAGCGTTTATGATTGGCGGAGTAATTGCAGCACCTATAGCGGCTTGGCTTGTAAGAATCGTTCCTTCCTATATGCTAGGGGTACTTGTGGGAGGATTTATTATCCTTACCAATTCAATGACAATTATTAAATCAGTCTCATTACCAGTTTCTTTGGCTACATTAACGTACGTTCTCATTATTGCAATATGGATGGTTGCTATCATCTATCAAGTAAAGAATCGGAAACGGTCTATAGCTGTTAATCAATGAGTATCCCCCTAGCGATAGCTAGGGGTTTTACTTTTTATTCAACAATAATATTGTTCAGTACATGCAGAAGTACATGGGGACGGTTCTCCTGGCCTTTTTATTTTAGTGATGACCACAAGAACCGTCCCCAAGGACACATAAGTACACAATTTCGTAACAACTTTCTACAAATCACCCTGTCCTTTTGCCCTCTAGATTCCTATATAAAGGGTAGAAAGGCTGGTGCATTTTTATGAATTTAAAATCGGGCAGAATTGAAGGGTTTGAAGGGTATTCTCAGTTTAAAAGTGTAAAAGAGTTCAATACACATGTGGAGATGTGGTTAGCAGTGAAGAAGCAGGAGTTCTCAAAGGGGGAGCTTGTCGGCTTGAAAAGGCTGGTTCGTTTTTCTGTGAAAGTTCCCGGAGTTTCGAATGCTAAGATCGGGACTGTGTTAAAAGCAATTAATGAAGAGTATCAGGGGAATGGAATTTCCCGCTCAACGTTTAAACGGATGATCCTCAAAGCCAAAGAGATGGGTATCCTTACCACCCATGAAACTGAACGAAAAAATGGTTCACAGTCTAGCAACTTATATAGTTTTAATCGTTTCCCGCATAGTGAACCACCTAAAGCGAAAAAATTGAACCACCCTAAAGAAACTATTAATCTTTTAAAAACTAATAATCAAGAGAATACTAAACGTAACGAAGCGCCGATGGAACTCGATCATTCTTTTGTTAGCGATAAAGTTCCACAAACCTTTGTCCAACTCGTAAAATACTTCTTCACTGATGCGAAGACGATTGAAGAATATTGGCATATGGTACAAATCGCTGCTTTTCGCTTTGAATATGATCAAAACACAGAGGATATTCTCAGCATAGCCATCAACTCCTTTAAGCAGCTGATTCGTAAACTGAAATCCACCAAAACAGTAGGTAAGCCAATTGCCTTCTTTTATGGCATATTAACCAACAAATTAAAAGAACTCTATCTTGATCAATTACCTGAAATCGAGAGTAAGCCGATGCGCTATGTACTCGAAACAGGCGAAGTGATGTATTATGACTGGCTGAGCATCGAATCATAATTTTGGGAGTGAGCCATACATAGTCGTTATTCCAGTCACATTTAGCCTAGCTTTTGACAGGATCTGCTAACAATATTGCCAATCAAACGTTTGATTAATAGTGGCTTAAACCCTTTTAATAAAAGAACTCTGAGTTGTTTTTAAAAGACTTTTTTGTCGAGGAATTTGTTCGATTCTAAAGGTTATAATTCATATAATTATAGAAAAGGATAGATTATTACAATTGTAGACTAGGTATGACATGAATAGGTCTAATCAAACGTTTGATTAGTAAGGGGATGAATGTAGCAGCAGTATAGATTTCACCTAATCGTTAGGTAAGAGGATTGTCGATGATTAACGACCAATCGTCTTGCCGGGCGATAGATTTAATTCAGATCCGGATGCTCCAGTTTTGTACATGGGGACGGTTCTCTTGGTCTTACATATCTTTCCATGACCACAAGAACCGTCCCCCAGGCACCCAGGCTCCCTTTAATGAAACTTCATTATATATTCAGCTTGGAAGGTTTCTCCTACTCCAAGCTTATTCACACCAAACTTCTCCTTTAAGTTTCCTGTTGTATCATATGTATCAGCTATGCCGTACCAAGGCTCGATGCAAACAAACGGAGCTATCGTCCCATCTGTTTCCATGTATTTTGACCAAATCCCAACAAACGGAAAACCTTGAAACATTACTTCTACACCATGACGCGACTGATTAGATACCAATGTGACTTTATCAATATTGCTGTAAATAAGAGCATCACGAGCAAATAGAGAGTTTGTGAGTGGAATCGTTGAAAGTTCATTAGCTGTCCCTTTCTCATGAATGAAGGAATTCTTTAACTCATATTCCATCACATTCTTATTTACCGCAGGTGTAAAGTGCAAATGGTAATCTTCAATGGGTTCATTTTCTACTAGTGGAACCTTAAATGCAGGATGTGCACCAATGGAAAAATACATCTCTTCCTTGTTTTCATTCAGGATTTTCCATTGAACAATCAGCGAGTCCTCATTGAGACTATATCGAATCATCGCTTTAAATTCGTAAGGATATACATGAACGAAGGAGCCAAGAGACTCAAACACAAAAGAAACCGTTGTTGATGTCTGCTCAGCCACATCGAATTCAACGTCACGCAGAAAGCCATGCTGCGACATCTTGTAGGTCTGACCATCCAGTTGATATTGGTCTTCCTTTAACCTTCCCACAATCGGAAATAAGACAGGTGAGACTCGTCCCCAATATGCCTCATCCCCTGTCCACATATAATCCAGCGCATTTTTCTTATGCGTCACTTTACGTACTTCTGCTCCGTGTCTGACAATATGAACCTTCAACCAATCATTTTCAATAACAATCATCATTTTTCCCTCATCTCTTTGTACTCGCATTTCATCTTCATCTTATCCTCATAAGACCGGCATAATTCCTTTTAACTAAATCTTTTATTAAGGCATGAAACATATTCTATCTAACCATGTTACACAATAAATTCTGCGTGTCCGGCTAAGCTATATTCCTGATTCGTTTGGCAGGATGAAATGCTCCTATACTATTATCACTGATATTAGTTATCACAAAATCTATCAATCCTAAATAATAATCTGAGGAGTGACAGGCAAAGGAATTCCTAAACATTAAAGGCGCCCAATACAGTTCTATTAGAAAGATTCTTAACAACAGCTTGTAGAATACCATCATATCCAACTAAAAAGACTCCCCCTCCTTTCAATCAAATTTCTCTACCTTTAGAATTGGAGTATCTGATGAAAAACTAAACCTTAAGCCAATGGCAGCTTCCAGCAAAAGTGAAATCATTTTTGAACTAAATGAGAATGATCTGCAATTAAAATAGTTAGGGTTAACGGCAGCTTCTCTTTTCTCTACTTTTTGAGAATAGTATATCCGTGAATATACTAGATTTGAGGTAAAAGTGGCGTGGTACCAGACCTATAATGCAAAAGAAGGGGCTTCGAACACCGCAAGGTGGTAGAAGCCCCTTCTTTTGCATCCATTTACTAAATTAATACACATATCACCATTTTCACTATATCATCTTTTCGACACTTTCCAACGCTTCTTAGAAGGTGAAAACCCTGCATTGCCAACATATGCAGCGATTCTAATCAATCGATTAATTAATCCCAATGCCACTAATCAAACGTTTAATTAGATAGACAATGAGTCCCTTTAGTAAGAGAACTTTCTATTGTTTTCGAATGAATAATTTGCCGAAGAAAAGTAGAGAGTATTTATGACCTTCCTCAAAATAGACAATAGAAACTAGTAAATGTCATAATCTGACTCACATATCCTATACGAAACGCCAATCAAACGTTTGATTAAAAGTGCTATGAACCCTTATATAAAAACGAACCTGGTCAGTTTTCTAGTGAATTTTTTGTCGTGGATATAGCCTTTTATTCTTAATCATTCTCTTCTATCCCTCAACCAATGCCATGGTGAACTCTACAAATATATAGCTAACCTTTAATGAGGAAGCCACCAGAACCGTCCCCACGGTCTTTTATCTCTTATACTTTTCAACAAACAAATCATATTTGAGACTTTTGGTTCCAATTTGAATCGAATTTCACCCTTTAAATCTCTTTTTCTATGCTAAATTCAATTTTCCTAGATTCGAAGTTTCTCATTGGATGAATTATGGTAAAGCTACCTAGGAATATATCGGAAGCGCGCTGCCTGAAGGACTTTACCAGTGGAGAGCTTTGACGATTTAGTTATACAGTATAAACCGATGATTCACAAGATTATGCATTCCTTGCACATTTATAAAAATCAACAGGAATTCTATCAGACGGGGTTAATAGCACTTTGGGAAGCATCACAAACCTTCGAAGAACGAAAAGGCGCCTTTTCGAATTACGCCTACACCTCGATTAAGGGGAAAATGTTATCTGAAATGACACAGAACAACCACTACAAGGAAAAAAACATCCTTCCACCGAAGGAGGATTTTTGGGAAGGGATTGAAGGTCAGGATTCATCTCTTTTTCTTGAGAAGGAAACCATTCAAACCTATTGTGGAGGTCTAACGGAAAAGGAAGCAACATGGGTAATGGAATCGTATATAAACCATCTATCCATTAAAGAAATAGCAGAAAGCGAAAATGTAACCGTATCTGCCGTTAAGCAATGGAAATTAGGAGCACTAAGAAAACTGAAGGTAAAAGTTTTAAATTAAACATTCTTTTCAACCTGGGCAGTGCGTTTATCAACTAAACTGCCCGGGACTAACACCTTACAATATTCGATAAAATCGGATAATATTCACAAATTATCCACCAATGGTACGCGTAGACGGTACAATTATTAAAGTAAGATATGGTATTTTTTCTTTAACGGTATAAAATAAAAAACACTTATACCTATCCCTTTCATCAAATGAAACTACTGCTCTAGCCTCATTGTTATGCAACTAGACCTATCCCAAGATAGAGATTGTCATAACCACCTCAACATGTATTCACAAACAATACAGTATTTATTTCAACCATTGACTCCCAGTTTCATTTACTCTCTAACTACTATCAGCAACAAAAAATTCAATTTGTAAATTCAGGAGTGATGTATTGACTATTGAAAAGTACTACTTAATTAATCAGCATATGATGTACATGTTTGGGTTCCATGATCGAAATGGAAAAGTATGTACCCTAGTAAGGCAGTTAGATTGTGCTTTCATCGTGGATCGTTCACCTATGGAAATACTAGACGATAGTTTAAGATGTATTGGATTCAATTTAAAAGGAGCCATGGATACCTCCAAAATCATCATGGGGAATAACATGATGTGCCCTGTCATGATCAACCATATACATAGCATTTGTGTCTTTCCCGATAAATCACATAAACACGAAGATACGATTTGGTTTAATCCCTACCATATCTTAAGAACCCAAAGCCTTAAACGAAAAACACATATAGAGTTTCGAAATAGAAGAACACTTATCATTGACTCCAAACTATTTTCATTTAATCACAAATGGAAAGCAGCTGAGCAGTTAAGCAAAATTACCATTGAAAATGCAAATAACCCGATATCTTTTATTATTGAACCGCCAAGAAAGGTAAGGAAAAGAAGATCCAAAATTAGAAAGTAGAATTATCAAAAGGAGTTTGTAGTTCTTTTCGAAAAAACCACTAACGGTACGCTTATACGTACCACATGAAAAAAATACCTATGTTAATTTCTCCTTATACCAATGGATGGATGGGGTGTAAGGAGCACTATGAGTAGAATCGTTGTCGTAAAATTAAAAGAACTACTTATAGAAAAAGGAATGTCGCTAAGAGAATTATCCCGTGAAAGTGATGTCCGACATGCGGCTTTAAGTGAATTAGCTAACCAAAAGAGGCTCAACGCACATTTTCAGCATCTGGCCCGTATAGCAGATGCACTAGATATAGACGATATGAATCAAATCATTACTTTCAAAAAAGTCGACGACTAATCTTTTATCCTAGGTATTTATTTAACGAGATTCATATAAGATAACGAACACGGATAACAAAACCAAGTTCGTTATCTTTTTATTTTTTTATAGGTTCAACAAATTACCAAAATTATTAAAAAAACATTTACATCTTGTAATAGCTAAGAAAATAATTGCAGAGATTATTCCTAAGTAAATGAGGGTTTGTAGATGCACAAAAAAAATAGTGAAATTGTTAAAATGGATATATGGAGAAAATTCGAGCACAAAGGCCATTTGTATTACATTGAGGTTTTCCATTATATAGATGGTACCATCCAAGCGTTTGCAAATAAAAGACCAGGTAAAGTCCAACATATATCAGAAGAGTTTCCAATAGGCATCGGTCGAGATGACCATGAACCAACAAAGGCTGCTATTCTAGCCATTAACCACATTCAATTTCAATAATTCAAGCGATAAAACAGCTGGTCCCTGTTCACTTATTAACGAGATTGCTATGAAACTTTTTAATCACTAGTTATGCTTATAAAGATTGGAAGTACTTTCCTTTCTTTTCTTCTATTGTCCCAAGGTAATAATTCAATATACTATCAATATTCATATAAGAAGGTACCACTGCTTGTGGCTGCTTAAAAAAATGATAGCTGCTCCAAGGGGAGTATTCTGGCTTCCTAACCATTTTTGCTTCTACAGGATTTAAGTGAATATGGCGGCTGACCTCTAGCATTCCTACCTTATCTTCAATCATCTAGTCGTAAAAACGTTTCTCATAGACATGACCTGTTAAGCGATACTTGGTATTTTGGCATAACGTTTATTGATTAGTCCCATGTGCTTTGAAAAGGAAGTATCTTCTGAAAGAATAAGAAGGTGATAGTGGTTAGTCAAGACTGTTAATCCGAGGAATTACAGTGCATGGAGACAAGATTGAATCCCTTCTCTATTGGAATAATTTTGTGTATAATGGACATATAATAAAAAAGAGAAGTGTTGTTGCAAACACTTCTC
>NZ_NPDD01000263.1 GCF_002272245.1 Bacillus sp. 7884-1
GATGCAGCTCCTACCGTCAGGGTGGTAGTTGTCAATGTGGATTATTTTGTGAGAACCACCCTTTTGCTTGCTACGGCGCGGGGTGGTTTTCCTGTTCTCTAGTACGTTTTTCCGAAAGAAATATGCACTAACTTCACGCACGATTCCCTTCAGAACTTCTCGTAAGATTTCAAGAAAAGTTTCCAGTATTAACACCCCCTTCCCCTATCAAGGAAAAGAAGATTGACAACCCGGCCACCCAACTGTATTTGGCAATTAAAAAATGTTATAAACGGCAGTATCTTTTATGAATGTAAAAAGAGCAAAAATACGCAAGTAATGCATAAAAACTTGCATATTTTAGGCTCTTTAATTTTATTCCTTATAGTGTTAAAGCACCCGTTAGCCATCCATGAAGCGCAAAAATCATCGCTTCACCACAGAGAATGAAAATGGATCAGGCAGTCTATACTGTTTTAATGCTGGCGAAGAAGGTCTTTGAACTATGGTGCCTTTGAGCCCATCCGTTAGTCTGACTCCAACGACCACGGTGTGCCACCGACTGTCGCGCCCATTTAGGGGTAGCACTTATGGGAGATTAATCCTTTTTCTGGTTGTTGCGCCAGCCTTCCTGATTTTATTTTAAGTAGAATTTTAAGTAGAAAGGTATTACTATTTCGTTTTACCAGCCAACCTCATACTCTTTCCTTCAAGAGGCTCAGCCTTTTTTTAAAAACTGGTTTTTCTGGGTCTATTTTTTCATGCCCTTTTTTCAGTTTTTATTTTCATGGG
>NZ_NPDD01000264.1 GCF_002272245.1 Bacillus sp. 7884-1
CCATATCTTTATCTTTATTCCAAGCTTTCCGCTCCTATTATAATCGGCTCTGCAATCTTCTGCTGGAACTGGCAGTAATCCACGCCAAATTAATTTTTTTTTGTAAATCAACTTTTTGGGCAGCAGTATAAGCTTTTCTTAATTGCTCCGGAAGAAGTTGAAAGGTTATTTCAGATAATTCCTGAAGTCCAAAAGGTTTTTTATATACAAAGCTTCCTTCATTATCATCATCTTCAATAGCATAAGTTTCGGCAAGAACTTTTACCATTTGTTTATAAGGAATTTTATAAGAATTTATTTTATCAAAAAGTGTATTGTCCCTTTTATTAATCGTTTGAGTCAATACGATGATAACTGGCATTTCCTCTGCGATTTCCTTTATCCATTCAATCTCCTCTGTCTCAATACGATAACCAAGTGAATTTATACAATACCAACATGCATTAATTCGGTTAGATATATCGTCACTCTTTTTAAGTGCCTTTATTTCTTTTATTATTTCATTTTTTGTTTTCATTTGTGCCTTTTCGCTTAATTCTAATCCTTGAGTGTCCCATATTGAGATAGGTACCCCTTCTTTTTCGTACTTTATAAGATTTTGTGATACTGGCGTTCCAACACCTGTTGCAGCAATGTTTCCAGAAAAAATTGAATTTATAAGCGTGCTTTTCCCAACTCCGGTTTTACCTACTACAAGGATATTTGGGCGGTGTTTATTTATTTCGTTTACCTGCTTATCAAATATTTCTTTAAAATTAAAATTTACCGCGGTTTTTGACATATCAATACTCCCCCATTATTTTACTCGTATACCCAAATTTATTATAATAGTTAAAATTCGATATTCACCAAATAGTTCCTCTAATTTTCCTTTTTCCATTTTTAATTATGTAGGAACATAATAGGGATCATTATGAAAACAAAAATAACGACCATTGCGGCCGTCATTACATTATTATTTCTTTTAAATACAACCTATTCTGCCGGCAATTCTATTTCCACGCCCAAAAGTTATAGAAATAAAAGAAAAAGAGCAGTCTCCCTATTTCTAGAGCTACTTCTCTTGGACCTTTTTAATAAGTACTATAACCTCGTTTTTTTATTAATGCGCTCTTACAAATCTTGTTATCATAGGAGTTCGTTTCTATGCAGAAGGATGTTCTAGAAATGATTCTGTGATACTTGCAGGATCCGTCAGATGCAAATGACAAAAAAGCACACGATATGATCAGCCTTTAACTATTATCAGTTATATTAATTATCACCAAAAAACAACCTTCACCTATATCAATTAATTGCTGAACTAATGGCATAACTGAAATTCCATAATCCTCAAAGATTTTCCTTTTACTTTCACGAATTGCTTCAACAGGTTCTCTTGTTTCAAATGTGATTTGCTCAATTACTTTCATTCTTACTCCTCCTTATATTTACTTCAACAAATATATTTATCTCTAAGGAAAAATATGACACTAGTCCAATAAAACAATAATCATCCTTGATGTTCAAACTTAACTAAGGACGTATTTCAAGAAAACATATATTCTTAGTACATTGCGTTCTTTTAATTATTCCTTTTAGCCTCTTAAAGTTTAAAAGAGTTTGCAAACTGTTTTCTATTTCTTCGTCAGTAATGCCGATATAGTTGCTATGTCTTTATTTTGTTTGTAATACCAATAACCAAAGGTTTTTCTCATAGTGTGGTTCCGATTCCCTACATTAAGTCACACATTTCAGCTGCTTTATTGAGCTGTCTGTATGATTGGATTCTCGTAATAGGTTTATATCCCTTACGGCCTGGGAATAAACATTCACTATCTAGCGTTTTCATGTAGCCATTCATTTCCTCAAAAATGTTTTGTAAATGGTTTGTACGAGGATTGTCGGTCTTTCCCTCTTTCACGATTACTTTCTTTTTGCCTCTCAAATCCTTTGCTTAAGTTGCAACAAATCACTAACTCGAAGCCTGGTATTTTTATTCCTAGGAGAAACATAATTTAATCATTTTTGGAACGGTGCCGCTTCAAACTCCATTTCGTATCCTCGATTTTTTTTGTATTTTGTTACATTTGAACAATCGCAAAATAATTGGGAATATCAAAGATTCGGTCTATTTTGGAATTACTTTTGCATGTTCAGTTTTAATAGCAAAAGAAGACCGAGCATACACGGTGGTTAATTTCTTTATGGAGGTACAACTTTTACAGGATACGTGAAAAAGCTCTTTACAAATTATTGAAATAAATGTAATTATTAATTAATATCACATTGTTAAGAATAGTATAAATATTCAAACTACAATGAAAGGAGAGCATCCATTTTCACTATTTTTTAATAGAAAACTTTCCCCAATTACAACAAGAATTTTCATAAGTGAAATTTTCTTAAGAAAGAAGAGGTGACTTAATGAAAAAAGTACGTTGTTTAACAAAAACTTTTACTCTACGTCGGATTGAATTAGGTTTAATGGCATTACTTTTAATAATGATGAACCTATTATGTGAAGTAAATCCAGTAAAAGCATCAGTAACATTAACTTTCGAATCTGCACAAAAGTATTCAAAGTTGATCAGTGCAGGGTACGGACATTCCCTTGCATTAAAATCCGACGGGACGATTGCATCTTGGGGGGACAACACTTATGGGCAAACCACTGTACCAGATGGCTTAAGAAATGTGGTGGCTATCCAAGGGGGTGAATACCATTCCCTTGCATTAAAATCCGATGGGACCGTTGTTGCTTGGGGAAGTAATATGTATGAGGAAAGTAATGTCCCAACCGGACTAAATAACGTGTTAGCTATCTCATCAAAATTCTGGCAATCTTTAGCCCTGAAATCTGATGGGACCGTTGTTGCTTGGGGGAGGAACGATGCTGGACAAGCTACTGTCCCGGCTGGCTTACATGATGTGGTAGCTATCGACGCGGGTGACTTCCATTCCCTTGCATTAAAATCCGATGGGACCGTTGTTGCTTGGGGAGATAATTTTTATGGGGAAACTACAATCCCAACTGGACTTAGTAATGTAGTAGGAATCTCTGCAGGAAACTGGCATAGCTTAGCCTTAAAATCAGATGGAACGGTAGTGGCTTGGGGTATGAACGATAAAGGGCAAACTAATGTCCCTGTTGGGTTAACGCTGTGGAATTCAGATCAAACTCCACCTGTTACAACGGACAACGCACCAAAAGATTGGGTTAATAAAGATGTTACAGTAACCTTGACCTCCACTGACTATAGTGGTTCTGGTGTTGCTTCCACGTATTACCAACTAGATAATGGTTCCACAAAGAGTGGAAATTCAATCATTATTTCAGATGACGGCCCCCACACCCTAACCTATTGGAGTGTAGACAATGCTGGAAATGTTGAAGCACAGCATACTGTTACCGTTAGAATTGACAAGACAGAACCTACTTTAAATATTAGTCTAGACAAAACAATTATATGGTCGCCTAATAATCAAATGGTTCCGGTAACGGCTACCATTAATGCTTCTGATGCCACATCAGGAATTGACTCGGTAGTTTTAGCATCAATTACCAGCAATGAACCCCTTCAATCTGATGATATTCAGGATGCAAATTATAATACACCTATTACTGGTTCTACTGACATATTTAAACTTCGTGCAGATCGATTAGGGAACGGTAATCGACGTGTTTATACCATTACTTTTACTGTTTCGGATAAAGCAGGAAATGTGACAAATAAGAGTGTTACCGTAACAGTCCCACATGATCATTCTAAATATTACCCTGGTGGATGAAATCAGGGTAATTTTTTTGATTGTATAAAACGTAAACATATTATTGTTTTTTATTTAGACGAGTGCCTTTTTAAATCCCCCCTCCGAGTACACATTCATATGTGAACATAAGTTATGACACCTCTTGATACGCCTATTTTACAGCCTTTTCCTTACGGAATCTAAACTTTTAAGTTCTAACCCTAGAGAGTTTCGTTTTAAATAAAATTTTTAATATTTCTTATTTTTAAAATACGGTAAAATATTATACAAAAGTATGTGAATTGGCGGTGTAAGTAATGGATGAAATACAAGGAGTATTGAAAAAATGGTTAGCTGATTTGTGTGGTAATGATCAAAAGAATGAACAAAAATTCAGGTCGTTACTTCTTCAGGACAAGAGTCTAGTACGGGAAATAAACACTGCCTATAGGAATCAAGATATATTAGCCACCAAAAATTTGATTGAAAATTTCGCCAATAAAAATAACCTTCTTTTAAGAAACCATCCTATTGTACAGGAATGGAAATCCTATCGGTCAAATTTACTAAATTCTCTTGAGGAAGTAGAAAAAGGAAAATCAACTGAAAAATTAAAAGATGGAAAGTGCATTCAGTGTGATAATGATTTAATTCTAGTTTCATATTCTGCATTTTATTGCAAGGTTTGCAGAAGGACATATTACAAACCGTATTCTTTAAACCAAGTACTTAAGGAATTAAATGATTTATTCGAAGGAATTGACTACTTCAGAGAGGACGAAAATTATTGGTACTTTTTTAGTGGGTTTGAACAAATGAGGGTAAGGAAATTTGATTATAGTCTTTGGTATAAAGATATTACTGAGGGATGGCTTTTTCAACTTGACTTGTTTAATGCAGATATCGGTATGTCAATTGATGCAATCCATGACATGGACGATGGATTTTGATGATATTATATTGAGCTATTATTCTTGATTAACCATAGGCTAAAAGGATCCAATAAAAGTTGAACCGTTTAGCCGTATTCAATTCTTGGGTCGGAAATATTTAATGTATTAATGATTCTTGTAGTAATTATGGGTTACATTCCTGCTAACTGCTGTTTTGCCTGCTCCAAGCGGCTTTAGGTTCTTTGTACTTCGGGTATCCGTGTTTTCCTAGCACCTTTTAAATATACAAACGCATCCTTGTCTGGGCTTGCTCTTTTTTGTCCCAACCGTGTGTACCGTGTTCTCTTACCGTTTCAGACAAATCTTTAAACTGGAAGTGCACGTGAATCGGAATATATAACATCTCCATTTTCGTCCTTACCTAGACTCTTCACAAAAAAACGGCTGCCTGTTGTTACTCAGGAGCCGGGCATTATTACTCATATTTCTCGAACCCCGTGTTTCATTGTACCGTTACACATAGGGCATGCTTTGGAGTCTATTAGGGTTTCCTCATAAGTTTGGATCCTCTGCCAAGCAATACACTTTGTTCAATCCCAAATTAATATTTTCTCTTTCACTTTAGTATTTTCTATCTTTGATTTAGCATAAGAACTTCTTTTACTGATATGCTGACTTATGTTAGGTTTCTTTGTTTCTTCACTTTTTTCAGTAAAGACATTCATAATGAATCTTGATATCTCGACATTACCATCCCTATATATACGAGGTGAGCTTATATATAATTCTTCTTCTGCTCTTGTTATTGCTACATACGCAAGGCGACGTTCTCCTTCTATTGCTACACTATTCTTTTGTTTTTCTTTTATGATGATGTCTTTTCTTGAGTCTGCCTCTAAAGAGGAACTGTGAGGCAATATATTTTCTGATGCCCCTATGAGATATACCACTGGAAACTCTAAACCTTTTGATTTATGAATGGTCATTAATTTTACCACATCTGCTTTTGGATCCTTACGAAGTTCTTCCATCTCTTTGTTCTTTTTTATGATTTCATCTACGAAGTTTACAAAACTTTGAATCGAATGGAAACGGCCGGCAGATGACTCAATTTCTGAAAGTGTATCTTGTATCATTTCTTTGTGCATCGTAAGATTTTTTCGTCCATCTGCTTCCAAATATTTATCGTAAAATCTCCGTATTTCCTTTACAGCAGCATTAGGTGCCATTTCTTTCATCTGGCGAATTAATTGAATTCGCTCAAAAATTTGTGTTTTTTGGTATTCCTTCATAACTAGGACATGAAAGTATAAGTACAACTGAAAAAACCTACTCACATTTAACCGCAAGCCTAGAAAAAGAAGCTTCTCAAAAATTCAGCGAATTAATGAATAGCTTATTGAAATAGGCAATAAAAATGTTTCGGGGACAGTCTCGGGGACAAATCGAAGATTGATTTTCTTATAAACTTGATATATCAAAGTTTTTATGTCAAAAAGGACATCATCTAAGGATGATGCCCAGATATTTCTTCAATTATTTTTTTATACATTTATGATTTCTTTAACAAAATCCACCTCAAAACCTAAATCCTCAAGCATTTGATGATCTGTAGTAGTTTCTTGTCCAGAAGTGGTTAAGTAATCTCCTACAAAGATTGAATTCGCTGCATATAATCCAAGCGGCTGCAAACTTCCTAGGTTAACCTCTCGTCCACCAGAAATTCTGATTTCTTTTGTTGGATTCACGTACCGCATAAGAGCAAGGACCTTCAAGCAGTACCTAGGATTCAACTCTTTAGTTCCTTCTAGCGGAGTACCATCTATTGCATGGAGAAAATTAACGGGAATGGAATCTGCATCTAATACCTTTAGACTCATTGCCACGTTTACTACATCCTCTTTCGTTTCCTTCATACCAACGATTATCCCTGAACAAGGAGAAATCCCTGATGCTTTCACTATCTCAACAGTATTAACTCGATCATCATAAGAGTGTGATGTGGTGATGGAGTCGTGGTGATCTTCTGAGGTGTTTAGGTTATGGTTGTAGCGGTCAACACCAGCTTCCTTCAGCTTGGCTGCTTGGTCTGGTCTTAATATTCCCAGGCAGGCACAAATCTTCAATTGATATTTGTCCTTTATTTCCTTTACCGCTGAAACAACTTGGTCTAATTCACGATTACTAGGACCGCGTCCGCTCGCTACAATACAATAGGTACCAGCATGAAGCTGATAAGCTTGGTCTGCTCCTTTAAGGATGGTATCTTTATCAACCATTCGATATTTTTGAATCGGAGCATTAGAGATACTTGATTGCGAACAATAGCCACAATTCTCAGGACAAAGACCTGATTTCGTATTAATTAACATATTAAGCTTAACCTTATTTCCATAATAATGATGGCGAATTAAGTAAGCTCCCTGCAATACCTCTAATAACTCCATATCCGAGGAATGAAGAATACTTAATGCTTCCTCTTTTGTAATATCATGACCATTTAGCACCTCTAAAGCCAATTCACTCCATTTACTCATAACAATCCCTCACTTATTTTTAACTCACTTTTCTAACATTGCTAGTTTGACTTCTATTCAAGGTACGTTTTAACCTATGCCCCATAACTCCTGCAAAAACTGCTAGAATGATATCTTTTGGCAGTGGCACAACCATCCATAACCAAGCCATTTTATAGGTGAACCCATCTGGAGCAGAAGCCCAAATTTTATAAGCTGCATACATCCAGTTCGTGCCGAAAACATAGTTGATTGCCATTCCTATAAGTGCTGCGAAAGCATATACTCGAACTGTATTTTTCATTTTTTCAATTATGTAACCCGTAGCATACGCTGTAAAAACATAAGAAACAATAAAACCAAATGTAGGCCTCAAGAAATGGCCAAGTCCTCCACCAAATTGAGCAAATACTGGAACTCCTACTAAACCAACAAATGCGTAGACCATCATGGCAATGGCTCCCAATCTACTGCCCAGAACCACTCCTGCTAAAATAGCAAAAAATGTTTGCAGCGTAATGGGTACTCCCCCCACCACCATGAATGGTGCAATGGCTGTAATGTTAGCCCCTACAGCCATTAGAGCCACAAACATTGCCGCTAACGTAAGATCAATCGTTCTAAGTTTCATAACTAGCCCCCCAAACGTTCATTAAATTAAGAATAATTGGTATGTTAACTTATGTCAACCAAAAATATCAATAGGTTGACATAAAAGTTTATTCATAACTGGATTATGCCCGTCTTGATTCAATCAGTACCCACATATAACCTATTTTCATACTATAGGTTAGGTATTCGACTAGATGAGATTATACTGGCTTTTCAAAGGAGATGAAAAGGAAAATGACGATTAGAAAAGCAACCTACGAGGAAACTCAACGGATCTTGAATTATCATTTAGTGGTATTAAAAGAGGCCACCATGGGTTACGTTAAGCCAAGCCGTGAAAAAGCGATTGAAATGATGACTCCTTTTTTAAATGGCGGTGGTTATTACCTTGTTCGGGTTAAAAATAATGTTATTCAGGGCTGGGTGGGATTAGGTCGCATCATTGATCAAAACACGGATGAAGAGGTTGGCTTTATCAATGAAATGTATGTACTCCCACCCCATCGCAAACAGGGTGCTGCCGAAAAATTATGTAAAGCAGCTTTCATCCAGTTACGAGCGGAAGGCCATAAAAAAGTCCAATTGAATGTTTATGCCGGAAACCATGCCAAACATCTTTACGAAAAGCTGGGGTTTAAAGATGTTTCCACCCTAATGTCAAAAAACTTAGATTAAATTTTGTAATGTTTTTACTTAATAGGTATAACAGAAAAATCTAATGACCCTTTACATCTCTCAACTGATTTAAGGGGAATCAAATTCCTTCTCTGATGACCGTTAATACTATTTTTCTGGTTCAATGGGAATCAGATTCCCTCTCTAATGACCGTTAATACTATTGGTTCAATGGGAAACAGATTCCCTCTCTGATGACCACAAACACTATTTTTCTAGTTC
>NZ_NPDD01000265.1 GCF_002272245.1 Bacillus sp. 7884-1
ACTGATTCCCTCAGCAACCATTTTTATGATTCGAAGGGAACGAGTCTACTATTCTACACTTTAAAGTATTGCACTATTGTCCCTTTACCTTCTTCAACCTCAACCACACCATATGCACCATTCACAAATGTAATTTGTGGCGGAACATGACCACAATCAATGTCATAAACTATCGGGATTTGGAGCTCATCGGACAAGTCTTGGTAAACATCCTCGATTGTATAGTTTTCAACTGATTCATTGGCAGAACTACGACCAAACATAATACAGGAACAGTTTTCAAACCAACCTGCTAATTTCATCTGTACTAACGACCTGCGCAAATCTGTCGTTTTTAAATCACAATTCTCAAAATACCACATGATGGGTTCTTCGTGAATATGATTTTCCCTAAAATTCTGTAAATCCCCAAAAGGGGTACCAATTAGATGTCTAATGATGTCAATGCACCCACCCAGCAAACGCCCTTTAGCCTTTACCTTTTCACCTGAAACGGTTTTCCATTTGGTTTCCTCTGTTAGATGAAAAACACAAGGAGATGGGTTATCATGCTGCCACATCTGTTGATATTTTTCTGATGAAAATTGGGTAATAGATAATCCTGTTTTTGTTGATAAAACACTCTCCCACATAGCAGTAGTATCATCAGAAAATTCGCCTCTTAAATCAATTAAGTTCGTTCCATGTGCCGTAGCAATACCTGTCTTTAACGTAATGGCCAGCAGCAACATGCTCGTATCCGAATAACCGAGCACCCACTTATTATTCATGTTATCAAAATCAAGCTCTTCTAGGATTTCAATAAGTAGCTCTCCACCCCACGGAGGGAGGACAAGATTGATGGTTTCATCCTTCATCATTTCATTAAACTCTTGGGCACGTTTTTTAGCAGGAGAAGATTTTGCTTTATCCTGAGTCCAAACGGTATCACCACAGATAATACTATAGCCTCTTTCTTCTAGTCGACTGCATGAAAGTTTCACTAACTCATGAAGCTCTTCTTCCACACCTGATGAAGGTGCCGTTACTCCTATAGTTGCCCTTTTTTTCAAAAATGGATATGTAATCATTCTAACTCTCCCCTTTCTTAACTGCAGAAATTATTACCATTATTCTACAGTTTCCCTCGAAAAGGTACTAGCCTAATTTGTAGGATTCTTTATGAAATGTTGCCATATATTTAAGGCAATCTTCCCCTTTTAATGGAGTAGCAGGCTTACCTTTAAGGAAAAGAACCATCGCCATGTAATGTTGCGGTCCCCATTTATAGCAATGTTGATAATCATCTAACAGCTGAAAACCACATTTTTCCCAGAAATGAATTCTGGCTAGATTTCCTGGTGTTTCATCACATTCTACTTCAACCAGAATACGTTTGAATTGAGTCTGTGACCGTGCCCATTCTTTGATGTATTCACAAAGTTCTTGTCCAAATCCATGACCGCGTAAATCCTTTCGTACCGCTAAGTAATCCAGCAGCAGTACACTTGAGTTTGGCATTGAACCCGTCAGTGCCATGGCAAAAACCTTATCGTTTTCGATTAACACATGTAGAGAACTAAGCACCTTTGCAAACATATTTCGAATAATCTTTTCAGGTTTGGTTGCATGCTCACCAAAAGCAACATTATAGATATCTCTGGTCTTTTGCCACAGATCTTCATCCCATTGTTTCGTTGTAATAAATTTCATGCTTCTAGTCCCTTTGTTTGAAATTTTTAAGATCTTTTTAGCATCCTACTAGCCGGACGCGGTTGTCTTTCCATATACCATTGAAAGAACCAGATCGATGTGGCCAGCCAGAAACCACTGGCAAAATACCCGCCAATTACATCGCTTGGGTAGTGGACACCTAAATATATTCTACTTATCCCTATCATAAAGACCACAAAGGCGCTAAACAGGAGTAAAAGGATTCTACCTGCCCTATTAAAGATATGGCGCCAAAGTAGAAAGGTAAGAGTTCCATACACCGTAAAAGCATTCATGGCATGCCCACTTGGAAAGCTATATCCACCAATTTCAATTAGGTGATGTAAATCAGGACGCGCTCTTTGGAAGATTTCTTTGAGTAATAGGTTTAGCAAAGGTGATCCTGCAACGACAGCAATAAATAATATCAATTCTTTCCGGTGGTGCAGTACCTTATAGAGAAAAAAGATAATCAATAAACATAATACGACTACTACTTGTGTTGAACCAACCACTGTAAAAAACTCCATTATCCTTGTGAGGAATGGAGACTCTTGGGATTGAACGGCTCCGATGACGCTTTGATCGAATTCCATAATCATATCTGCCCTAATGAGAATGGCCACTAAACTAAAAGCCACGAGCGAAACCAGGCTAATAATAAAGGCGCGAGTAAGCTGAAACTTCAAATTCATATCATTAACCCCTTCATAATCGATAAACATATAATTTCCCATCCAAACCAATCCTACTAATACATCACAAACAAAAAAGCACCAAATATACAAAACCGCTGCATATAAGCGATTTATTGTATATTTGGTGCCTGTCACCGTATTATTGTCACCTATGCGAATTTCTCTGCTAATGTTGTTTCTTGTTTTACTTGCATGATTTGTTGTGTTTTGATTTCGTTTCTTCTGTTCATTTCGAATATTTTTAGATACTCTGACTGAATTTTATTTTCATATAATGCTTTTGTTAGGATTGGCGCTAAGATATGAGCGTCTTTCATTCCACAATTAATTCCAATGGCACCTGTTGGCGTCATGGTATGTGCAGCATCCCCAATGAGGATTAATCCGTCCTCTACCCATGTTTCACATCGCGAGCTTTGAACTTTTAGACAGACAAAGTTGTTCCAAGATTGAAGGTGTTCTTTTACACTTTGTTCTAGTTCCGGAAAGCTTTCAATCAATGGCTCAACAAATGGCTGTAACGAGCTTTTTCTTAAGGTAGGAAATGACCCTTCAGCAATATTCCAGCCGATTTGGATGAGTCCTCCCGTCTGTGAAAACAATGCCAACTGATGTCCGTTTACCAGAACCATTCTTGTTGTCGGTTCCCAACCTTCTGGAGCCGGGATTTTTGCCCACAGAACATCATACCCGTGTGTCATTTCAATCGTTGGGATTTTTGCAAGTTTCCTGACTGTTGAGTAGCGGCCATCTGCACCTATCGTAACCTTGCTTGAAATGTGGATTTCTTCCCCATTCTGTGTTGCTTTTACACCTGTATAGTATCCTTGTTCATCTTGAATCAGTTCTTTAACAGTGGTGTTAAATAATAGTTGAAAATGATTATTTTTTTCTGACTCTTCGATGATAGCAGTTAATAAATGTGCTTGAGGCACATGAATACCTACATGATCCTCATGGTTTCCGGGTGTAATGCTTTTCACTATATTTCTACCAGCAAAGTATTCAACTTTTTTCATTTTAAGAATACCTAGCTCTTCTATTCTCTCAAATAATTGATGTTCTTTTAGAATTGCCTCTGTTTCAGCGTTAATATGTTCGCCTCTGAATTGACGATTAACTCCAGTAGAGCGTTCAAGAATAATGGTAGATACACCGTTTTTAGCTAATAAATGTCCGAGTAATGTCCCTGCAGGTCCGCCGCCAACGATACAAACATCTGCTTGTAAGTTCATTTATACCCACCTTCTAGTGTTATATAATTTTATCAATATATTAAAATTGTTATTTAACAATTCGTTTCGTGTAATAAGTTTCTTGATAAGAAAAAAAGTTAAGTATAGAGTAACAAATTAAAAGTTCATGGTCAATCATTATTTGTTTATGTAGCAAACAAAATAAACATTACTAAGATGTTTGCTTTAAGTATGCAATCTTATTAATTATTTGTAAAATTTAATTCATTTAGTTTGAAGTACTTTAAAGAAGATGTTAATGAATGTTAAGAAATGGCAAATCCAATATATTTCTTCTCCAAAGCTTGTATGATAATCCTGTAGTACAAATAGCAAGCATTCAAGGAGGAATTTTAAGATGAAAAGTTACAAAACTTGGTTAGTTGCTTTGATGTCAGTTTTTATGTTGCTTGGAGTTGCCACTGGATGTAGCGATACTGGAAATGATGATACCGAAACAGAAGAAACAGAACAAAATGAAGACGGTACCGAAGGAACTGAGGAATAAGCCATATATTGAGTCACACAATACGAACAATCAACAAGACGGCATACAGCCGTCTTGTTTTTAAATCATTTATGTCTTACCAAAATATCAGACAGAATATTTACCCTAACGCTATTTTTAAGCTTGTCTCTTAATGTCGATACAATAATGGAACTTCCCAGCCAAAACACCAGACCAAGTACAATACTCAATGCCCAATTGGCACTGACTTGTAATACGGCCCAAACCGTTGCCACGCAGACAACACCGCCAATCATTCCAAAAACCGATCCATTTGCAATCTTAGCAGCCTTCTTTGAACCAGAAGCAATTCCTACCATTAAAACGGCTGTAATCATCACGGCTGGAAATGCGGCGAAGATCCCAGCAAGAATCTTCCACGGAGAAATGACCGTTATCATATAGCTTACCATCACGGCTGCCCCGCCGAGAATAAAGCGAATCAGTAAATCTTTATACATAAGTTGCACCCTTTCTCACGAGTAAGTTGTAATCATCACAACCGCCATTGATACAATCAACCAAAATCCCATAGCCTGGATAAGACCGCGTTTCCAGCCTTGTCTTGGCAAGAGGTATCCTGCAAGTATCGCCACTAGAATATTAATCCCCATGCCGACGATGGCGCCTTTCGATAATAGAATGGAGTGAGCTACTAATTCCTCTCCACTAAAGTCCAGACCCACTGTCAATAAAGCCGCTAAATACACCGCTGGAAAAGCTGCAAAGATTCCCCCAGCTTTTTCTCCTAAATTCCTTGCAACAAGTGTTGAAACAGCTACGGCTGTTCCCCCTAATAGAAATCTTAATAGTAAGGCACTTATTGAAAGTTCTCCCATGATGTGTCACCTCTGTTTTATGAAAAACTAAAATGGTTTATTCTATCATTTGTGAATTTTTTCACATAAATACGATACAAGTTCATTTTACCTTATTTTCTACTCTTCACTTGTGAACATTTCATTACTATTTTTAAAGCGGTATCATATGTAGATGAATATTATCAATACCTGTACACATTCTAAAAATACGGAGGTGTTGAATGAATAAAACAAGATTTTTGCTAGTCGTTATGATGATTCTACCTTGGTTTTCATTACCGCTATTAGGGAGGAGAACCATTAAAAAATATCTTCCAGCGGCTATTTTCGTTACCCTTGTCAATACACTTGTGCACATCAATGCAGAAAAGAAAAATTGGTGGCGGTTTTACACCAGTATTCATCCGAAAATCAGTGGCAGTGTCCCTTTTATAATAGGTCCAGAATTTATTGCAGCATTATGGACTTTAAAATACCATTATGGAAAATTCTTGAAATTTATCATTATCAATGGTATTGGCCATTTTCTTATTGCTTTTCCTAGAGTAAAGATTTTAAAACAATTAAACATCGTATCTTTAGTAAGATTCAAACCTATTCATGTGGCATTATTATTTCTTTTAAGAGGATTGTCACTATATGGCTTTCAATTCGCGATAGATTCTATGAAAAAGAAAAAAAACCCTTTATTTCGGGTTTTCCATTGAATTAACTCTAATAGCCTTTTATTGTATCTACTCTATTGGTAAGTGGCTTGTTTTCATCGATGTTTTTGAGAGTCTCTAGAAAGCAAGCTGCCCCCTCATTTGCTGTTGTAACGGCAGAAATATGTGGAGTAATTTGAACCCTTGGATGACTCCATAATGGATTGTTTTCTGGAAGTGGTTCTTGTGCAAAGACATCGAGTACGGCAAAACTGACTTGGTTGTCAGTCAAAGCCTGCAGTAAGGCTTCTTCATCTACCGAAGCCCCTCTTCCCACATTAATAAATCCTGCCTCTGTAAGTCGACTAAAGATGGAACTGTCGAATAATTTTTCTGTCCGTTCTGTCAACGGCAAAGTATTGATCACATAATTCATTTCATTTAATCGTGAATAATGGGAATCCAGCTTCAAGACTTCTGTATAATATTCTTTTTCTTTTCCACTTAAAGAAACCCCATAGACGTCTACTCCTAGCTCAGAAAAAACTTTCGCAATCATTTGACCGATTTCGCCGGTTCCATAAACAAGAACTTTTTGATTTCCTATTAATTTAGGTGTACGCTGCTCCCATTTTTTTTGCTGCTGCTGCTCATGGAAGGTATCATGAAATTGTAAATCCTTCAGGATGTAACTTAAACAATATTCTGCAATTCTCTGCCCAAACGAACAAATCGTTCTGGTTAATAGGATTTCATCATTCCATTCCTTCTTAAATAAAAAACGGTCAACCCCTGCACCCAGCGAATGCACCCATTTCACTGAGCTATAATCATAGTCAGCTTTTAGATTAAATGAAACAAGCGCATCTGCCCAGCTTAAATCAGCCTGGGTAAGCTTTTCCTCAGGAATAAATCGAATGGACTTTCCTGGGTCTTCCTTTTCTATTAATACTTGAAGTTCTTTATACATTGGGCTGACTAATAAAATATTTCTTATATCCATGTTTTTCCCCTCTTCTAAATTAGCTTACTCTTTCGGCACATCGAGTGCTTGATAAGCTGTCTGGTACCTGCCGCCATCTGCTACTTCAGAGTGATACAATGCCTTAAGTGCAAAGTTCTTTTCAAGATCATGTTCATTAATCAACTCTTTTAAGTGCATCTGCAATTCTTTATTTTCTTTTACTAACTGTTTCATTTGTGATTTAAAATACTTCATTATGATAACTCCTTCTTCATTATAAAAATAAGGACGATTATTGTATATTTAATCGTCCTTAATTAGTCTTGTTTTTGTCTGTGTTAATTTGTCTGTTGATTTGCGCTCCACTAAGGAAAGCTTCTTCGAATAATCACCGCAGTGACAGGCGTTTTTTTGTCTGTCACGAGGCACTTCGCTTTCCGCGGGCGGTTCGGGAAGCCTCCTCGGCGCTTAGCGCCTGCGGGGTCTCCCCTGCCCCGTCCTCCCGCAGGA
>NZ_NPDD01000266.1 GCF_002272245.1 Bacillus sp. 7884-1
CCAAAATCAATTTTCAGCTTATCACACAGCCATTATTTTAAAGCCGTACTTACTTTTAGTTTTTTTCCTTTGACGGTTGTCTGTTCCATTGCTTGGAGCACTACTGAGCCTTTTCCATTAAGGATGTCAACATAGGTTAGGTTGTCCTGGATGGTGATAATGCCAATATCTTCTGCTGAAACTCCTGGAATATTAGAGATTGTCCCAACAAAGTCTACTGCCCGAAGCTTTTTCTTTTTTCCGCCACTGAAGTGGAGCTTGGTAATATCCTTGTTAATTCGTGCCGTTTTATTATTCCTGACAACTCTTCGGCCGCTAAGTTTTTCTTCAAATGCTGCTTTTCCACTCGCAACCTCATCCTGGTTTGGGACATCCATCTTAGGGATTTCAAAGCCAATGTAACGTTCAATTGCCTTAACAAATTTCTCTTCATAAGGTGTTGCGAAAGTAATCGCTCTTCCTTTGTTACCTGCTCTTCCTGTTCTTCCTGTCCGGTGAACATAACTCTCTTTTTCCATTGGAACATCGTAATTAATAATCAGTGTCACATTATCAATATCGATTCCCCTAGCAGCGACATCTGTTGCCACAAGATAGCGGAAGTTCCCAATTTTAAAGCCATCCATTACGCCAAACCGATCCTCTTGTTCAAGACCGCCATGTAATCTTTCACAAGAATAATTGGCTTTTTCCAACTCTGTATAGACATTTTCCACATTTTCTTTAGTTCGGCAAAATATAATGCAGCTATCTGGATTTTCAACCACTGTTAAATCCTTCAACAATGAAACCTTTTCTTCATCCTTTACTTCAATAACGGCATGTTCAATCGTATTCGTTGTGACACCCGTAGCTGCAATCTCAATTTGTATAGGATTTTTCATATATCGATGACAAAGGTTTTCAACATCCTTCGGTAAGGTAGCTGAAAAGACCATCGTTACTCGGTTCTCCGGGAGTTCTTTTATGATGGCTTCCACTTCATCAATAAAGCCCATATTTAACATTTCGTCCGCTTCATCAATGATTAGATATTTGATTTTATCTAATTCGAGCGTTCCCCTTTCGATATGGTCAATCGTACGACCAGGTGTCCCGACGACTACATGCGTTTTTTGTTTCAATTCTTCCTTCTGTTTTGAGAAAGGTTCTTTCCCATAAACCGCCATCGCTTTAATTCGTTTAAATCGTCCAATATTCGTAACATCTTCACGAACCTGGACAGCCAGCTCACGAGTAGGTGTCAGTATTAAAGTCTGGGGCTTTTTTTCCTCCCATTCCATCATCTCGCAAATAGGAATCGCAAAGGAAGCTGTCTTACCGCTGCCTGTTTGTGATTTTACAACCAAATCTAGATTTTCTAATGCCTTTGGTATCACTTCTTTTTGTACTTCGGTGGGATTATCGTATTTTAATACCGTAAGCGCCCTTCTTATTTCCTCGCTTAAATGATAATCTTCAAACTTTTTTTCACTCATGCTGTAACCTCATTTTTTTGTATTATCCAACTTCTATATAGGATTTCTCTGAAAGAATTATCATATGCAAAATCTGAATATGTTAATTATACTTGAAATACATGACATTTCGACTTTTTATTTCAGCACACTGTTACACAACAGCTTTACAAGACTTAAGAGAAAGGGTACATTTATTAAAGAAGCTGTTTTCACTTTTCTCCATGTAAATATCAGAAAAGTCAAAAATATAGTGAAAAATCTGTTATAATGGAAATATCCTGTTCTAAGGATAGTATAGATCACTTACTTAACAGCAATTTTATACATCTGTGGATCTCTTTTTTTAATTTAACTAAATTTTTTATTAGGAGGTAATCTATGTATAAAATCAAGGATAAGGAAAAACTTTTCATTTACACTGGACCCGATGGCTCTGGAAGAAAGACCATTGCCAAGATGGTGGCGACCGCGTTTGATATGGAAACGGTCCTTTCTTACACGACTCGACCTCCTCGTCATTATGAACAAGACGGCGTAGACTACCATTTTGTTACAGACGAAACCTTCAACAAAATGAAGGACAACCAAGAATTTCTTGAGAGTGTGGATATCGATGGAATTCATTATGGAATTCGCGAACAGGATATCGTCAAGGCATTTGAAAACCATAATCTTGTCTATCTAACGTTAAATCCAGAAGGCACCGAAAAATTAAAAAGTATGTATGGTGACCGAGTCATGCGCTTATTCATCTATTCTGACCGTGATACGGTTATCAAGAGACATCAGGCTCGAAATGACAAAGAGGAAGATATCCAAAGACACTTGGCACACTATGATGAAACCATGGCTTATAAAACTGAATGTGAACATGTCTTTGAAAATTATGACTCACCACAAGTTTCTTTTCAAGTTAGTGAAGTCATTGAAGCTTTCCTTGATCAAAATAGAATTGTCACCGATTATTAATAAAAGGTCCATTGATAGGAAATTAACCCTGTCATTGGACCTTTTTTATAATATTTTTCTTAGTATAAATTAGCCCTGCTGTCATCCTTAATATTTGCAAACGAAAACGAAATAGCGATTTTTTCATGTGCTTTAGCACGATGTTAACGCTAAACATAATACATACTAACATAAAAATTGAATGAAGTGTTCTTGAATGGAAAAAACAAGGTAGATAACAGGTTGAAATTATTTAAATAACACTGTATAATTAAGTGTTGAAAACATTATTTAGGGGGAACTCTTTTTGTCGATCGAAGTAGGCAGCAAAGTACAAGGTAAAGTAACGGGTATTACTAATTTTGGAGCGTTTGTAGAATTACCAGGTGGCACAACTGGCCTTGTGCACATTAGCGAAGTAGCTGACAGCTATGTTAAAGACGTTAATGATCATCTCAAAGTAGGGGATCAAGTTGAAGTTAAGGTAATTAGTGAGAAAGACGGAAAAACTGCCTTGTCTATTAAAAAAGCTATTGATAAGCCAGAAGGGCAAACTTCTTCTTATTCCCAGCGTCCACAACGCCAAGGTAGAGATAATAGACAATCAAAAGACTTCCGTTCAAAAGGCGGCAGCAACTTTAAACCAAAAGAAAACTTTGAAGATAAAATGGCTAAATTCTTAAAAGCTAGTGAAGAAAATTTATCCAGTTTAAAACGCAGCACCGAAACAAAACGTGGCGGCAGAGGCGGAAGACGCGGATAATTATAGATAAAGAAGGCAAGCCCCATGAGGCTTGCCTTCTTTTATTTATTAGAGATGATGGGTTCGAAGATTTTGGTAATCGAAATACATTAATTCTTTGCTAAATCTCTTCGATTCGCTGCCAGAGGAGGCTGCTCCAACCATTCGTTCTCAATCATGAGATTAGCTCCGTCCTCTGACAGCTTCAAAACCTCCGTAATATACCGTGAATAATCTACAACCAAATCGGTTCTTTGACTTTCTGAAATCGCGATTCCATAGTTTCCTACCCCAGCATAAATCATCAGATTAAAGTGAAACATCATTAATTTATCAGAAAACGGGGATTCATTGGAATCAGTAACTTCCTGTGCTAATGAAACCGGAATTGAAAGTGAGTCCATTTCTAAATAGCTGCTTAAAACTTTAATATGTTTCAAGGATACATCTTTTCCTCTTTAAAAATATTTACGGACTTTTTTGGACTTTGCCACCTGACTAAAAGCTGTTGCAATTGCCACACCAAGGTGATTCGTCTGGATGTTCGCACTGAGATTGGTAATCTCTGTTCCCGTAAGTCCTTCCCTTCTTCCTAATCCCTCTAGGATAAAGGATTGTTTATGGATAAACTCTAATTTTTGTGGATAAGGAATAACAGAAGGACGAATGGCTAATCCCTTTTCTAATAAGATTGTAGTTGCTTTATTATCCAATTCCATAGTATCTGTTAAACATTCAGAATAGAAGGAGCGGATATCCTGACGGTAAATGTTTTGTAACACCCTTCCATAGGTGACTAATCCACCTTTGGTCATATTGCGAATATATCTCAAATAAAAGACATCTGAGAATAGCCGTTTTGCCCTTACATTTACATCTTGTTCGGTAAAACCCTGTGGAATCTGAATTTGTTCCTTTGTAAAAACACTACGAATGAATTCAATGTGCTGTTCCGAAAGGTTCTAGAGCGTTCGAGATGAGCGATTTAATAGTACTGTCATTCATATGTACAAGAAAATACTTCAATACGCAGACAGACATACTATCGGCCATAAAACTTGTCCATAGATAAGACAATTCAGAAGCTGTTAATTTGATATGATCAGGGTTTTTATCCATAAAAATTTCCTCCTATTATCTTCAAGCATAATATTTCCAGTATAGGAGGAAATTATTTACGAAAGAGAGTTCAACTTACACAGCGATTTCTTTAATTGATTTATTAACAGCCTGTCTAAATGTCCAAATGATGTCTGTTAAAATACCTGTCTCCACTTTTATTTCTTTTATGTCCCAATACAATTCATTCTTTCGGTGATAATAATAAGCACCATCAGATGATTTCATTATCGTCAGGATTCCCTTAGGATTCTCTGTTTCCATAGTAAGAAAATGTTTTTCTCCATCCCAATTTGCAAATGCTTCGAAAATTTTTAGAAACACTTGGACTTCTCTTTTACTCTTAAGCACACTATCCACTCCCCTTTTTTAAAATAATGTATGAAATGTCTCCGTATTGATTACCTTCAGTTCGAGTATGGTTCTGATTATAGTCAATAAAACAAGCAGCAATCCATCATCCTGTTAGAAAAACTAGCATGGTTTTCATCCTTTTTAGGATGGGGTGGCTACACTAAAACCAAAACCAACAAAATTTCTCATTAAATTCTAATAATTTTATCATCATACTCTAACTCCGGTCCGAGATAATGGAATTAAGAATACGTATATTCACCTGGGGAGATGGTGTGATGAGCGTTGTCATTGGCTGTGTTTCAGATTATTTCTCGATTGTTATGACAGATACACGGATAACCTATGGTAAAAATGCGGAAATGGGTTGGGATGACAATGTTGAAAAGCTAGTTTCGATACCAAATATGGGATGGGCGACTGGCGTAGGGGTATTTAACTTTATTCATAACTTTAATAGAAAATTAGCAAAACTGAAAAATATTACCGCTAGAATAATCGAGGAATTATTTGAGAAAACACTTGAATATGAAAAGAATAAAAACAAATATTTGAAGCTCAATTTGACTCTACCGCATTACCTGTTCCTGGATAGGAAAGGAAGAAAATAAAAAGTAAGGTTCGTGTAGGTTTGTTAAACAAAGAGCACTTCGGTAACAGACTAATGGAATTTGGAAATAATCATATTACCATTTTGTATCCATATGATTATTTGGATGACCTAAGTAAGGTAGAGAACCTTGAAAAGAGATTTAATATGTATACTGAATTCAATGGCAATTTAGGGAAGCTCCTTCAACATTTGCTTCAAATTTTCGCTGAGATTTCGGCAAACTCCTCCGGTGTCAGTAGAATCTGCGATATCGGTATTCAAGTTTACTTGGACAATGATTTATATAAATTTCAACTAAAAGAAGATGTCCGTCCACTCATTAAAGCTGCAAAAAATGGCACCCTCTTAAATAAACTTTCCGTCGTGATCTAGGATTGTTTCCGTAACTGGTTGCTCGTACCTTTTTCGGGCACAATCCAATTTTTAAAATAAGTTAAGGCTGTCCAAGTCAAGTAGACCTTTAAACAGCCTTTTATTAATTTTATCTCTTGTTCAACTCATCCAATAGTGGAAAAAGCTCTTCTAAATGTTTAATTTCATAGGTTGGTTTGATTTCATTTCTTTCTTTATCGTGTCGGTTAATCCAAACAGATTTAATCCCGGCCCTATTGGCACCAAGAACATCCGTCATTAAGTTATCCCCCACCATCAGGACTTCATCCTTTTCTAAGGACATGAGTGACAACGCATGCTCAAATATCGATGGATCAGGCTTTCCTATTCCAAAAGCTCCTGAAATGACGATTTGGTCAAAATATGGGACAAGCTCTGGTGTAATCGAAAGTTTAGTGTTCTGCAAATCAGGTGATCCATTTGTTAACAGAAGCATTTGGTACTTTCCTTTTAATGAATCTAGTATTTTAAACGATTCATCGTACACAAACGGCAGATTACTGCGTTCTTGTGGGAATCTTTCCGCCAATTCATGCCCAAAAGCGGGATCATCCACTCCCATTGCCTTTAGTCCCGCTGTCCATGCTTCTTTTCGATAGCTTGGGACGATTTCTTTCATTTTCCTAAAATCATCGTAATCATCTAAGAAATTCCCCCATAATCCTTCAAATGGATTTATTCCGATCATTTGTGTAAATGAATAGGTCTCATAGGAGGAATATAAGTTTCTTGCAGCCTCACGTACCGCTTCTTCTAGTTCACTTGCATCTACACCATACCGTTTCTCTGCTACTTTACATGTCGCAACAAATGCTTCCTTGATACTTTTTTGATCCCAAAGCAGTGTATCATCTAAATCGAAAAAAATTGCTTTTATCATTTTCGCAGCCTCACCTTTCACCCAAATATATTTTACTAGTTTACCATTTTTTAAATTAAAAGAATATTCTTTCACAAAATAAAAAAGGTGCCAATTTTTTTTTGTAATATAATGGTAGTATCGAAGACGTAATCAAACCGAGCGAAGCTTGGCAAAAGGTTCCTGCTTCGTTATCCCAGAATGATTAAGAAACTCTATTGTATAGAGTTTGATGTTCCATTGTTAATCCCGCTGGCACCAAGAGTTCCCAGAAAGTTTGCATGAAAAGCATCGTAATCAACCCATTTACCAAATACAAGGAAATCGTAATCCGTTTATTAATTTTCCTGATTTAACAGAATGTATCCAATTTCCATCTAT
>NZ_NPDD01000267.1 GCF_002272245.1 Bacillus sp. 7884-1
CTTTAATAATGATTACCAAATTACGGTAGTATTCAAAAAGAAAATTAATTTGTTGAAGAGTGGCTGTAAAGTCTCTCTTTTTTCTTATTCTTTCCTCAGCTATGTAGTTTGTACATTTTTAGCAATTACTTCCCAATCTGCACAATGGTAATTTCACCATTAACTGGACGTTAAGTAAACCTTTAGGAAATTTTAAGTGTAGCTTAACAATGTATTCAGAATTCTAGAATGTATTAAACGTGTCGAACCATGATAAGATTCTTTAAATGTTATTTTTTATTTCTAATAAGGGTGTGATCTAATTTGGCAAATATTTTTATTCTTTTTTTATTTTATTATCCATTGGTAATGGGAATTATATGGATTATTGGTAGTTTAATATATTATGTAAAAAAGGAAAAAGACTATAATTTTCCAGAATATAGTAGTGAAGAATCACCTTTTGTCTCCTTATTAATTCCAGCGTTTAATGAGGAACAAACTATTGAAGAAACCATACGATATGCATCAAAACTAAATTATCCTAATTATGAAATTATCGTAATCAATGATGGAAGTAAAGATCGGACACTTGAGATATTAAGTTCAATATTAGATTCTTATCCAAAGTTACGAATTGTAAATGTTGTTAGCAATAAAGGTAAAGCTAACGCTTTAAAACAAGGTGTTCTAGCTTCAAAAGGAGAAATTATCGCAACGATTGATAGCGACGCAATCCTCGATAAGGACGCACTTAAATATGTTATTCCACATTTTATTACTCCTAACAATGGGGAGAGAGTGGGAGCAGTAACAGGGAACCCAAGGATAAGAAATCGGACAAACTTACTATCTAAGATTCAACTAGTGGAATATGCTAGTATTATTGGGTTGATCAAAAGAACACAGAGAGTGCTAGGGAAAGTAATGACGGTGTCAGGTGTTTTCGTGGTCTTTCGAAAAAAGGCATTGTTAGATGCTGGGATGTGGGACACCGACTTAGTAACAGAGGATATTGGTGTAACCTGGAAACTACAAAGAAGGTTTTGGGATATTCGTTACGAACCCAAAGCTGTATGTTGGATGTTAGTCCCTGAATCTATTAAAGGAATATGGAAGCAGCGGCTGAGATGGACACAGGGGGGAATTGAAGTCATTTTACGTCATAGAGGTATTTTTCTGGATTGGAGACAGCGAAGGCTTTTTCCTGTCTATATTGAACAGATCCTTAGTGTCCTATGGGCCATAATTTGGTTTATTTCAACTATCATTTTTATATACCAACTCATTTTTCTTCATCAATTTTTAATGCCTACAATGTGGATAGGGAATTATATATCTTTCATTTGTTTAATGCAATTTTTTGTGGCTCTTTTTATTGAAAGAAATTATGAACAAGGGATTTTAAAATATTTACTATGGGGTATTTGGTATCCCATTATTTACTGGCATATAAATGCTTTGTTAGTAATAATGGCTTTACCAAAAGGATTAATGATTTTAAAGAGAAATAAAAAGCAATTTGCAACATGGGAAAGCCCAGACCGTGGACTCCATTTATAAAAAAGTAAGGAGAAACTAATGATTATTAACATAAAACAGTCAAAGTTTAGAAAAAGTTTAGACCTTCTTTTAACTATTTTTGGATGGATATATCTTATTTTATTCCTTTTTAATTTTGCCACTCACCTCAATACTAATTTGAATTTAAGATTTTATTACCTTAACCTATCAAACGCCAATGCAATTCTTATCTTTACTTTTTTAATTTTAGTCATAAGTTCTGCTGCATTAATTGGGTGGAGTTCCTATAATAAACGCAAATATGGTTTTCTTAAGAGAAGGAACTTCCCTGAAACCGCAAATGTTAAAGAGATCTCTGAATATTTTCAAATAACAGAGGAGGAGCTTAGACTTATTCAAAATAGCAATTATTTTGAAATTAAATAATTTTGAATTACTTAATAATATAATTAAAAGGACTACAAGCAATCCTCTCTGAAAAAGGGAACTTTTTTTAGAACGAGCAATATTGAATAATTGCACTTAAACTAAAGGGTGCGTTAGTAAAAAAATAAACCTCAATTTTATCTTTGTATCCCATAGATAAAATTGAGGTTTTTATGATGGGTAATTCTTAACGTTGTAAATCCGCACTTTCCTGACGCTACCCCTAGAAGAACAATAATACGATGTTGATGATAATAATTATAATTTCAATGATAACAACGGCGGAGTTATGAACAATATTGGCGAAGCAATTGAAAATGTTGTTGACGCAGTTACTGGTGATAATCAAAATAATCAACAAAAAGGTCGTAACAATAACAACAATCGTTAATATTTAAACTAAAACGCCAAATAATGGCGTTTTTTTAAGTCTTAGAGGACATCATTCAATCGCTTCATCTGTTTTGTCTTAATGTTCTGGTGGAGCAATAACCGGGTCATTGGGGGCATTTGAGTTTGTTGAAACATGAGCGGTTGCTCCCGGTGATTCAACACTGGTTGGGCCTGGGCGTTCAACACCGCCTGAAATGGAGCCTGCAAAAGATGGTATACCTTCCCCGCCTTCAGTCGGTTGAACTGCTGTTTTTAAACCTGTTATATTTTTCATGTTTGGCATGTTTTCACCTCCTTTAAATAGTTTGCACTTTTAAATTATTTTCTATTATGAATGTATTAATTTCCACATTATTTTTCTCCTCCCTTACTTCTATCAAAAGAAATAAAGGAAGTTCTTAAAAATATTCTCCTTTTTCTCCAAAAAATTTATTTCCAAGTATAATGGAATTAGAAAATGAATTTGTTAGGGTGATCCTGTTGAAGTGTAAATATGGTGGAATTTTGTCTGTAATACTAATAGAGGAGTATCCAGAAAACGTAAAAGATAAAATTAACTATAATCGTCTTCGTGACGTTGAATGTCTTGAATGTGGCCAAATTTATTACAGCCAACCATATGACTTTGGCAGGAAAATTAACAAGGTGAAGGATTTAACAAAAGATCGTCAATAGACGGTCTTTTCTATGTTCAAAATGTTGCACGATTTTTTTCACCTGGTTTTATGTATCATTGAAGTACACAATATGAGACAAGTTTCGGCCCCAGGAAAATTAATAATTTTGACCGTCTCAAAAAATTGGCTATTTATTACCTTGTTCAACTAAACCAGCTAATAGTTTGTCAATATTTTTCAATAAAAACTTAAAATATCTCATGCTATACTAAAAAATGTGCATACCAAATAACCTTCCTTTAGTCTATTTTTGGAAGGTTTTGTGCTATTTAGTTTAATTTAGGTTCTAAGCTATATCTTGGAAAGTCGTTTTGTTTTTTAAAAGGGCAAATATCCAGTGTAAGAGCTTATTTACACATGCAATAACAGCTACTTTAAAAGGTTTTCCTTCTTTACGTTTTTTATCATAGAACTCTCGTAATTTCTTATTTTGAGGAATAATTTCATTGCTTGTTTTGCTCTTACGACAGTCACGAATCGCACAACGAACAGCCATATATAAGGCGTGACGAAGCCTACTGGATCTTCTTTTGGTGATTCGGTTTTTGGTGGCTGTAAACTTACCAGATTCGAATACACTAGGATCAACTCCAGCGAAAGCTACGAGCTTTTTAGGATCAGTAAATCGATCTATCTCTCCAATTTCTGAAATGATCGTTGCCGCGATCTTTTCTCCTATACCAGGGATAGATTTGATAATATTATATTCTTCAACTTCTTTTGCGAGGGCATCTATCTCTGATTCTAACTTGGATAGATGCTCTTTGTATTGAAGAATGATGTTTATATACATACTAAGACTCAAAATATGACTCTGATACAAAGTCTTTTCAAACGGATTTCGGTCTGCGGCAGCCTTGAGCTGAGTAGCTTTTTCTTTAGCCCATCGATAGGAACGACTTTTACATAACTCAGCGATTTTGTCGGCAATTGTTTCTTCACTTGCCTCTAAAATATCTTCAGATGAGGGAAACTCTGAAAGAGTTAATAGTGATACTACCGAATATAAGTCACCAAAAACACCTCTGTATTCAGGGAAGACCTGGTCCAGAATCGCTTGAAATTGTAGCTTTGTTTGAATCAATACACCAGTAATATTTTCGTGCTGTCTTGTAAGATTCCGAAGGTTTAATAGCTGCACACCACGCTTCTTATACGGCTCTAAATCCTCTTTATAAAACACCTCGCAGAGATGGTAAGCATCTATCGCATCTGTCTTTACTTTCCGAAGACTTGAACTTTTAGCCTTATAAGAAATCAATGGATTAATGATTATCAATAAATACCCTCGGTCCTCCAAGTATTGAACAACAGAGGAATGATAATGTCCTGTCGCTTCTAGAACAATAGGTGGTTTCTTACCAGTTTCTCTCTTAACCACCTCCAGAAACTCTACAAGTAAATCAAGACCTTCTATAGTATGAGAAACTTTAAAACTCTTACGGTATGGTTTGCCTTTATCTAAAAATGCTTGAACTTGACTTTCCCCTTTTGAAACATCCAGACCAATGACTGGATTCATTTCTAAATCCT
>NZ_NPDD01000268.1 GCF_002272245.1 Bacillus sp. 7884-1
AAAATAAATAAGGTCAACCAGAAAAATTTAGCATTCTGGCTAACCTTATAATACGAACTGGGCAGTATAGTTGGATAAAGGTATAAAAAGAATGCAATAGTTTTCATTTTACTTAAAAACTGTATGCTATAAAAAATGAGCATTCTTATTATATAAACAATGTCATGAATGTAGGCTTTTTTTAATACATTAATTTGGGAGGTGATGAAAATGCCAAGAGTAAGGGCTAGAAGTCATGAAGTAGATGAAATGGCAAGAATGATGAGAGCAGAAGCAGAAGGCGAAGGACAGCAAGGAATGTTATATGTAGGAAATGTAATTGTAAATCGGTGTGTAGCAACCTGTTTAGACTTCAAAGATGTAAACACAATTCATGATGTAATATTTCAAATACAAGGAGGAAATTATTCTTTTGAAGCAGTGCAAAAAGGGAATGTATTTTATCAAAGATCAAGAACTTCTGAAAGAAGATTAGCACAACAAAATATAGATGGTTGGAGAGATCATCCTGCGAAATATGCTCTTTGGTATTTTAATCCAACGGCGCCAGGTTGTCCTCCTACATGGTACGATCAACCTCAATCTGGTCAATTTAAAGAACATTGTTTTTATGAACCAATAGCTGGAACCTGTGATAGTGTTTATATGGGTTAAGCTTACTCTTTGAGTAAGCTTTTTTACATAATTAGTATATTTACACAAATTAAAATAATACTTTTAGTAATAGTTTTTATCCAAGAAAGCAAGATTGTGAAATATTGTACTTAAGCTAACGGGTGTATTACTTCAACTATGGGGTAATGCCATTTTCTTGTTCCACTAACGGAGCAGTTTTAGTTTAAAGGACTATTAGATTATTAAATTGAATAAATAAAATAGATAAAAAAGAAGAGAGGTAATAAAAATGAAAATAATAAGGCAATGGAAACAAGAAGATAGTGATTATATAAGAAGAAAAGTGATTGAATATAATCAAAAATGTCTTTCAGATGAAGAAAAGACTCCTTCGGAAAATATCAGTTTTATAGTGAAAAATGAAAAAGAAGAAATAGTAGGAGGAGTAACGGCGACAACATTCTGGCACCACTTGCACGTTGATTTTCTATGGGTTTCTGAAGAATATAGACACGAGGGCTACGGTAGCAAGTTGATGAAACATATAGAAGAATATGCAATTGAAAAAGAATGTCGTCTGATAAAATTGGATACATTTAGTTTTCAAGCTCCAGATTTCTATAAGAAGTATGGATATAAAGTGATAGGAATATGTGAAGATCATCCTAAAGGACATAATCAATACTATTTGGAAAAAAGATTATAAATATATTCTTCAACTAATAGGTGTAAGTGTTAAAATGGAGATCCCTGCGGCGATCTTTTTTCTTGTTCCACTAACGGGCTGTATAGTTTAGTTCAATAAGAGTTACAGAACTGCGTATTTAATCTTAGATAAAAATAAATCAGCCCGAAAAAGGGCCGATTTATTGTAATATCACAAAGTTAATTCAAACTGCCGGGAATATAGGTTAGAATAAACTCCATCGCTTTCAAGTAAAGAATGGTGAGTGCCTTGTTCCACAATACCACCCTCAGTTAAGACAATGATCCTTTGAGCATTACGGATAGTTGAAAGGCGATGGGCAATAACAATAGTTGTACGCCCTTTCGCCAGCTTTTCGAGTGATTCCTTGATAATGCTTTCACTCTCGTTATCTAATGCACTAGTTGCCTCATCTAATATAAGAACTGGTGGATTTTTAAGAAATACACGGGCGATACTTACTCTCTGTTTTTGCCCTCCAGAAAGTCTAACTCCTCGTTGACCAATAATGGTGTGGTATCCGTTTGGCAAGTTCATGATAAAGTCGTGAGCGTTTGCATCCTTTGCTACATTTACTATTTCCTCATCGCTGGCTGCTGGATTTCCGTATCGAATATTTTCCAATATTGTTCCCCCGAAAAGGTAAACATCCTGCTGTACAATTCCTATAGCTTTTCTTAGGGACTGAAGGTCAATAGAGCGGACGTTTTTCCCATCCAGTAATACTTCTCCAGTTGTTACTTCATAAAAGCGGGGGATGAGCGAGCAAAATGTTGTTTTTCCAGCTCCAGATGGGCCAACCAAGGCTATATACTCTCCCTGTCGTATTTGAAGAGACATATTTTCAATGATATGGCCTGCATTATCTTCATAACGGAAGGAAACATTTTTGAACTCTATTTCACCCTGTACTTTTTCCATAGGCAGAGTCACGGCATTCCGATTGCTTTCGATTGAAGGCTGTAGATTCATAATTTCCATAAATCGCTGGAAGCCAGTGATTCCTTCCTGAAATTGCGTACTCATATGAGTCAGTTTTTGAATTGGTTCAATCATATAGTTGATATACAATAAAAATGTGATTAAATCGGCAAGATCCAATGTGCTATTTACAATACTGGCACCCCCGATAATAATTACTGTGATTGTAATCAACTGGATAATTGTTTGTGTGCTATTGTAAAACTTGGCTTCGACCTTGTAAAATTCTTTTCTGCTCTCAAGGAAACGATTATTTTCCCGTCTGAACTTTTCAATCTCATATTGCTCGTTGGCGAATGATTGGACAACTCGGATTCCTGATAGACTATCCTCTACCAGTGAGTTTACGTCTCCAATCCTTTCCTTGTTTCTTCTTAATGCCCTGTTTTCAATCTTATTAAAATATAAGGAAAGGGCACCTAAAAAAGGTAGGAAACAGAAAGCGACAATTGTTAAAGGGCCATTTATAAAGAATAAAATAACAAAGGCCCCAATAAAACGGACTAAATATTTGAGATAGTCTTCCGGGCCATGATGATACAACTCGGAAATCAGCAGTAGATCATTAGTAATCCTGGACATGAGTTGACCAGTCTTTTCTTTATCGTAAAAACTGAAGGAAAGTTTTTGCATATGAGCGAACAGTTCATTACGCATATCCCTTTCCATTCGTGCCCCAACTTTATGCCCTTTGTAGTCCAAAAAATAGTTTGCTATATTTTGGATTGCTACTAAAACAAGCATTAGCACGCCAATCCAATAAACTTTAGGTAAAGCGGTCGATAAATCTCCTTCTAAAACATCTTTCGTTATATACCGAACAAGTAGCGGGAGCACCAAAGTCACACCTGAGACAATTAATGCACAAGTTAATACTGTAAGATACAACTTTACATATGGTTTGTAATACGAGAAAAATTTTTTTATTGGAAAATCCATAAGTTACCCCTTTTTGTGTTATTTAAATAAACACATATTAGGGGGTACACCGTAAACAATTAAGAAAGTGTTACACCCCTATATGTTTGAACGGATGAGTTAATCATTTTTCGCATGGAAAATTCCTCCTTGACATTTGTTATAACAATTATATGTGAGTACTTTAATAAAGTACAGAATATTTAATTAATTATCTTTACGAATGAAAATATGTGTTTTAAGGTTTTGTATTTAAACTAACGGCTCAGTAATCGGGAAGAAATATTGATTTATTGTTAAACTGATTGTTGAGCTAACGGTGAGCGTGGATCCAGCAGGATTAACCGCCTTTTTTTTTTGAGTTCCTATTGAACAAACTGGCAGGTTAGTAGAGAAGGATGAAGAAGACTCATTAGGTTAACCTTGGGTGAATCGTTATAAGGCCGAATTAACCATTTTGATATCTTCTATTTAATCAGGATTATTTATACATTCAGTTTGATAAAATTAATATAATTGAGAAGGGAGTTGAGGTTGTAATGGAAATCAATTGGCTGGCAGAAGTGGAAAAAAGAAAAGATGATCTTTTAAAGGACTTGGAAGGCTTATTGCGTATTGCGAGTGTTAAGGATTTAACAACGAGTACTCCCGAAAATCCAATGGGGGAAAAGATTGGCGAAGCATTGGATTATGTTTTGGCATTAGCCAAAAATGAGGGTTTTAAAACAAAAAACTTAGACGGCTTTGCCGGGTTTGCTGAATGGGGAGAGTCTGAAGATTATATTGGGGTACTTGCCCATGTCGACGTGGTTCCTGCTCCTGGAGAATGGACAACACCACCTTATGAACCAACTATTCGAGAAGGAAAGCTCTATGCCCGCGGTACCATTGATGATAAAGGACCGGGAATGGCTGCATTTTATGCGTTAAAGATATTGAAATGCCTTGGCCTTCCTTTAAGAAGGAAGATCCGCATGATTTATGGCACAGATGAGGAAAGCGGTATGCGCTGTATGAAACATTATCTTGACGTAGAACCCGCGCCAACTTACGGTTTTTCTCCTGATAATGAATTTCCGATGGTGTACGCCGAAAAAGGGCAAATTAACGTGAAACTGACTTTAAGTGGCAGTGAAGAAGAAAAACATGGGACTATTTTAGTTAACTTTTCTTCGGGTGACAGGGGAAACATGGTACCTGGAAAAGCCGCTGCTGAAATTAAAACGAAACAATTTGAGGAACTTGTGAATCGTTTTAAAACATATTGTACGGAACAGGGGCTGCATGGAGAGGTCAGCAAGTCTGATGAAACGATTACTTTAACCCTTTACGGTAAAACCGTGCATGGTATGGAACCGCAAAATGGAGTGAATGCCGGACTGGAGTGCCTGCATTTCTTAAACTCATTAAGCTTTGCGGGTAGTGACCAATCATTTATCACATTTGCCGAAAACAGCCTATATAGAGATCCTTTTGGGAAAAAGTTGGGAATCCAATACAGTGAAGATGTGCTCGGACCTTTAACGGTTAATGCCGGCATTTTTAATTACAATCATACAGCTGGTGGCTCAATTCAGTTGAACATTCGATTCCCATTAAATAATGATTACCAACATACCATTGAAATGATCACGAAAAAAGCTGAGACCTGCCATTTTACAATCGCTGATGCGCAACAATTCTCTACACATTTTATCCCTGCCGATCATCCAATGATTAAAACACTACAATCGGCTTATCAATCGATTACAGGGGATGAACCCACACTTTTAACATCGGGCGGGGGAACATATGCAGCGTTAATGAAAAATGCAGTGGCTTACGGTGCGCTTTTCCCTGGTAAGGTAGATAGCTCTCACCAAATTGATGAATTTATAGAAATCGATGATTTAATCAAAGCGACAGCCATCTATGCCAAAGCATTATATGAATTAAGCCACTTATAAAATCAAAGGCCAGGTTTGTCGTTTAGCCAACAGGTCAACCAGAAAAATAAAATGTACCCTATAGAGTAGACACTTAAAAAGGTCTGCCCGATAGGGTACTTTATTTGTCATGATGAAGGAATAAAAGCTGGATGAGCCGAATAAGTCATAGTGATCATGGTTTTGTTGTATTCTCAAAATAAAAGAATGGAGTATTTCATTGAGAATATTTTTTCGTTATATGGCCGACAGTCGAAAATGAAGGTTATTTTATGCGTATGAATGGCTTTTTTCGAATTTGATTAAGGATTATTGTTATCGTCACCCGGAAATTTCAGATTACCCTGCCATGTTGGAGAGAATTAGAAGCTGGAGAGAAAGGTATGTCCAATATGGAAGGGACCACTTGGATTTGGTTTTTACCTTTTTAGGACCGATTAATTTATACTATAGTCAGATTTTTTCTTGTCTTTTAACTTTGAAAGATTACACTAAACAGTGAGGAGATTGGTTGTATGCAAGTTGTAACCAAAATGTTTTTAGAACAACTCGACATGCATTGTCATGAGAATGATTGGTTTGCATCCATGGATCAGGCGCTTCATGGAGTCATCGCAGCTGAGGCAGCATGGACAAGTTCGGGAATCAGCAATTCGATATGGCAGATTGTCAACCACTTGATATTTTGGAATGAAGACGTAATCCATCGAATTAAGGGCACAGAGAATCCGCATAAGGCAGAAGAAAATGAAGAAACCTTTGGAAATCCGGGGGATCCAGAAGACGAAATTGGGTGGGCCCAGACAGTGCAGCGCCTTAATGAAGTCATGAATAAATTAAAAACGGTCATTGCGGACCTTGACGATGAAAAGTTAAAAGCTCCGTATGCAGCTAACAGGTACTCTATTGAGCGTTTACTCAGCAATATCATGATGCACGATACGTATCATCTCGGCCAAATTGTTCTGTTGCGAAAGTTGCAATCCTCTTGGGGTGGCGTTGATTGGTCCTAAAGCACCATAATTCAGCGACCTTCCTCGCCCAGCCGTAGAAGCAGTATTGACGGTGTGAAACCTTTTCATTCTCTATGGTGAAGCGGGTGATTTTCCTGCTTTATGGATGGCTAAACGGGTGTGTTAGTCAAATAAATTAGAACGTATTTGCAGAGCGATCTTTCGCATATTTCATTGTTCAACAGTCGGGCGCTTTTCTTAAATAAGAAGGCGTCTTTTTGCATGTACAACACATTTAGGGATTGAGTTTAATGAGGTGTAAAAAAGATTGTGAAGTCCTGTACTTAAAGTAAAGGGGTGCGTTAGAGCATTCCTGTAGATCGTTAAATTTCAGGTTTGAAGAAAATAGAACCCCTCAGTAAGATACGAGTATAGAGACCAATCTAACTCATATTCTTAAGGAGGAGTCCTACTATGAATTTTAAAATGCAAGACAAACAAAATCAACTAATAGAAGAACAATTATTAGAGGAATATGACCTCGCTGTAAAACAACTCGAAAGAGTTGAACACCAAGTTAAAGAAGTTCTCAACAATATTTCATTTGCAAAAAAACTATTAATGATTAAAGGAATAAGCGAAATCTCATTAGCCGGTATATTAGGAGAGGCAGGAGATTTAAGTGAATTCTCTCACGGGAACTCCCTATTACGTCATGCAGGATTACATCTAGCTGAAGCAAGTTCAGGTAAATGGAGAGGTTAGATTGTCATCTCAAAGCGTGGTAGATCAAGACTCCGGAGATTCCTCTATTTAGCAACCATGAGCCTAGTGATGAATAACCCTGAGTTTAAAGCCCTCCATTTATTTTTGTAGGAATAGCACGAAGAAACGAGCCTTATTGTCCCATTAAAGTCCAAGAATTAATCCCTTTAGCAGCATAGAAATAAAGCATTAATTGTGTAAAATGTATC
>NZ_NPDD01000269.1 GCF_002272245.1 Bacillus sp. 7884-1
ATGAAGAAGATACATCCCATATTTGTTTAAAGTAGCACATTAATCCCTCCGAGTAAATTTTTCCTTAAAGGGCAAAATAGTTTTTGGGGCATGGCAATATCTTTACTTGGTTCTATCATAATCTGACAAACGGCTGTACAGGCAAAAATGATTCATCCTCTAGGTATCATAGTTGTCGGTACTGCGATTATACTAAGTATGGTTTTGGGTACCAAAGGACTCAATGGAGCCATTGTCACATTAAGAACAGCTGCTATTTTTATTGGATATTGGTTTGGTTTGAATGGGATAACCATCTTGGCAACAGCATTATTCATATATATGGTTAATTTAAAATCACTAGGTGTTCCTTATCTATCCCCATATATTCCACTCAGAATTAAGGAGCTTAAGGATTCATTATATAGGGGAGACACAAAGGCATTAATTAAAAGTCAACATAGATACCCAGATGATTGATACATCTAATATGTTTAGCTACCAGTTATAATTTTGGTAAAAAAGAATTGGAAATCTACAAAACAAGTTTTTATGGAGGGGTATAAATTTGTCTATATTATTTGGAATAATTATTGTAATTGCTATTGCTTTATGGTTTATAAGTAAACCTAAAGGTTTATAACAAATACAAGTACCTTTTTTGTTGGAAGTAAAAAGAGTATTCATATTCTTTTCTAGCCCACGTTAAGAAAATACCTCTTCAACTCCCATGAAAATAAAAACTGAAAAAAGGCAATAGACCCAGAAAAACAAGTTTTTAAAAAAAGGCTGAGCCTCTTGAAGGATCTTATATAAGATTGGGTGGTAAATCGAGTTGTGGTACCTTTCTACTAAAAGTGAAATCAGGTAAAGCTGGCGCAACAACCAGAAAAAGGATTAATCTCCCATGAGTCCTACCCCTAAAGGGTGCGACAGTCGGTGGTACACCATGGTAGTTGGAGTCAGACTAACGGATGGTCTCAAAGGCACCATAGTTCAAAGACCTTCTTCGCCAGCATTAAAACAGTATAGACTGCCAGATCCATTTTCATTCTCTGTGGTGCAGCGCCGATTTTGCGCTGCATGGATGGCTAACGGGT
>NZ_NPDD01000270.1 GCF_002272245.1 Bacillus sp. 7884-1
ATTAAACACCTCATTTCATTAATATTGAAATAACAAAAATATTATGCGTTAAATTATTAACTTAATTCACACTTCGAAAATAATGCAATAAAAGAGGTACTTGTTCCACAAACGGTGCAAGAGTTAAACAATGAGCAGCTGAAGCGGCTCTTTTTCCTTATTCAAGTAACGGGCAGGTTAATTTAAGAAAATAGATGCCCTAGGGATTTATTGGCTCTGTGGGTTATGAAGGTTCACAATTTCTAAATCTCATAAAAATTCTATGCCCATCTTGGCTTACTGTATAACTTGAAGAACCCTATGGTGATTCACTCCAATAAAAAAAGCATCCGATTATTCGGATGCATACTTAATTATTCCATGCAAATAAACTGAGTATTCTCTCTTTACATTTTCTCTTAATTTAATTCTTTTTTCTGTTTCTAATACTCTAACCAATTCTTGAATCTTTTTTTCATTTTCTTTTGTAGTAGGAATCTCTAATGAAAACAAATTACCTCGACTACTATTTAGTAATTTTTTTAATAACTCAACTTTATTCATTGGATAATCCCCTTTATCTACTATATTCGACATAAAGGCGACTTTTTCCTTGGAACATCTTATCTTGTTTCAAGTTTTACCTACTTTCCACAAAAAAATCTGATTACAGGTACTATGACAGGAATGGGGGAGCTTTTTTAATTAGCTTTTTTTATAACTACCTTCTACCAATCTAATCATATCACGCCCTGATATCTTTTCTGTTTCATGATAACCTTCTTCATCACGCAAACTCAAGTACCAGCTGCTATCGTTATCTTCATTTAACCTATATAGCTTATTGGTAAAAACATTTGTATATAAATCTCCATTTCTTAGCCTCATACTATCCCCCTCTCTAATGTATATAAACAGTATTATACCCAAGATTCTGACCTGGAGCCATTAGACATATATGGTCCAAAAATCCTGGATATACAGGGGAAAGAAGTGAAAATCAGGCGGTAGGGACAGAGCATGGATAGTTGATTAAAGTAAGAAGTGCGGGCAACGGAATTTTTCCTTATTCAGCTAACGGGTGCTTATGTTAAAGAGGGGAATGCTTCGGCGAACCTTTTTTCTTAATTTGTGAAAGGATATTTAGTTTAATAAGAATTCGGACCACATGAAATGGTCTTTTTTTATTAATAAATGAATAGTCAGTAAAGGAAGGGGTTTTCTATACATGTATAGAATAAGTAGATATATCTGTTAAAGGTGGGTGTTTTGATGCTTCAACACGAATATGGATGGGTTCGACAGGCTAGAGGAACTCTGTTAGATTTTTGTGGGAAATTAGATCCTAATCACTTTACTCATACTAATGGTTTCGGTTGGCAAAGTGTAAGAGACACATTGGTTCATATAGCAGATTGCTATGTTGCATGGCTTGGCTCATTTGTTTTATTGAAGACAAAAAAACCACTTACTCCAAGGGAAGAATTACATAATCTCAGTTTAGAGGAAATAATAGCACGATTTGAACAAGTAGATTCAATAGTAAATGAATTATTAGAACTACATGGACATAAATTAAACGTGCTAATTGAGAGAGAAATCCCTTGGAGAGAAGCACCTGAACTATTATCTATTACTCCTCGTAAATTGCTAATGCACACCATTACTCACGAGTTTCATCACAAGGGACAAATAGTAGCCATGCTCCGTCAGTTGGGTTATGAGCCCCCAAATACAGATGTTTTAGGAACAGAAGATTAATTTATTCTAGAAGTATTTTGGGCGATGTTAAATTGACATTGCTTTTTTCGTTGAGTAAGTTTGTGAAGTATCGTACTTAAAGCAACGGGGTGTTTCCTTAAAGTTCTGGCTGCCAAAAAAGCAGCATTTTCTTGTTCAACTAAAGAAGCAGGATTGTTAATAAGAATCGAAAAGTAGAAATACTAATACCTAAAATTTCGAATAGAATTGGGTAAAAATTGGTATTTTTCATACGTTTGTAATTGTCCTAATCTTGTTAAATTGTTACCCAATGCCTTCTTTCAGGTGACAGCGTGACAGAAAGTTCAAGAACGGACGGTTTTTGCTACATTAGCCAGCAATTCGTTTTGATTTATAAATACTCCTTTACAAGAATATTCTCTGTGTGTGGTATATTGAATCAGGCGAAAAAGTTAATAATATAAAATTAATAATATAAAAGGGGTTGAATTAGAAATTATGAACGAAGAGGTTACTAACTTTATTGAGAAATTGGGAACACCTTGGCAAATGGAACTCTCTAACCGTTTGAGAGATATGGTCCACCAAACCATACCCATGGTTGAAGAGCGCATTCAATACAAGAAGCCTCATTTTCTGAAGAACGGTCACTATGCAGCGGTGATTTCCCCATCGAAGAATGCGATCGCTTTCATGATTATGAATGCAAAAGGACTAGAATTCCCGAAGGGCTTCGAGGGTCCGCCGGAACGCAAGTGGATCAAAATTAAAGAGGGAGATACTCCTGACTACACAATACTATCTACTCTGCTCACTCAGGCCACCGAATCACTCAAGTGATGCTTGAGCATTTGGAACAATACTTGGTGAGTCAGAATTAATGAAAAAATAAAAACTGACCAATTAACTATCAAGACCCCTGTCGAAATAGTAAATAGCTAATTTGACAGAGGTCTTTTCTTCGTTCAAATCCTTACATAAATGTTAATAATTAAGATATGGACTCCCTAATCACGGAAATTTTAATGCACCGTTTCAGTCCATTTCAAATTTTCATTTATTGTAACGCGTCCGTTGTAATAAAAATAGTAGTGAAGGATATTTTTATTTAGATCTTTAGCAGTCTGGCGCTTATCTTTAATAAGAGGGTGTCTTTTTGTAATGCCTCAACACATTTAATAGATCGATCTTGTAGGGTAAAGAAAAGATTGTGAAGATTTCTACTTAAACTATAGGTGCATTACTTCAACTATGGGGTAATGCCATTTTCTTGTTCC
>NZ_NPDD01000271.1 GCF_002272245.1 Bacillus sp. 7884-1
CCTAATTTTGGAAGGTTTTGTGTAATTTAGTTAGATATAGGTTTTAAGCTATATCTTGGAAAGTTGTTTTATTCTTTAAAAGGGCAAATATCCAATGTTTTTGAGAGAGATGGGAGATTGTATGTTCGTGAAAACAATTCCCGTGGCTTTAAAGAGGTAAAAGAGTTTGATTCCATTAATGTAGAAAGACCCAATTCCACTACCAGAAGTGGGCGAGTAGGAGATCAAGTGGTTCAATGTTTGCCACTCATGCGGTTTATTAAAATGGGATTATTCGTCGTCTAAGTCCAAAAGAACACTGGCTACTCATGGGTTTTACTTCAGAAGATTATGAGAAAGTCGCATAAATCGATAATCGACAGTCGTTATACAAACTGCCTGGAAATAGCATTGTGGTAGATGTTCTCGAAGCGATTTTTGAAGAGTTGATTAATCAAGGCTTTATTGTAGGAAAAGAAATGCATCAAACCCATTTATGTTTAGCGTAGTTAAGTTCATGACATTTCATCACGACATCTTATTTAAGGTGTGACGATATGCAACGACCAGAAAACGATTACCGTCAGCATAGGAAATATATCAACGGTATCATGAAATCAAAAGAAGAGTTACTTGAAACGGCCAGAAGTGAGGGAGAACGAGAATTTACCGTGTTTTATCCTTTGGCGGCGGAACCCAGAGCTCTCATTTACTTGAGGACCACTTCCGGGGGAATATTGAAAAATATGACTATATAGTGATGTCGGATGTAGGTACAGAGCCACAATTCATTCATGAGCAAGTAAGATGGTGGATGGATCGCCAACGACAAAATGGAGATACGACTCCGTTTATGATTGCCAGACATAACAGTATGGAGCGTGGATTAGAAGAAATGCTCATGTGTTATATTTCTGCCTATACATATGACCCAAATGTGTATAGGGAGAGTTGTTCAGATTGCGGTCAACGTTTAGAGACTAATGAAACGTTTGAATCCTATGGCAGAATTTATTGTGGACCATGCTATCAGTCCAAATAAGAGCTAAAATGATAAAAAAAAGAGTCCTGATCTGATCAGGACTCCCAAGGCAAATTGAATTAAGGTGTAACTCCAAGTTCTCTTAAAATATCATCTAATCTTTTACTCTTCACATTATCTGCAGGTTTTGGCGTGTTTTCTACATCTGGATTTACTTTTAAGTAGTTGGTTTTGACAAATCCGATGTCTGTTGCATTAACAATACCATCAAAGTTAATATCTGCTTCGCGTTTATTTGTGCCCCAAGCTTCTTGAATCGCCAGTGCATCGTTAATGTCGATTACTTGGTCTTGGTTTACATCACCTGCTACTGCTTCTTTGTTGTCAATGTACATATATTGCCCATACCACACACCGTTGCGTAAGAAGCCAACTTTTTGATTTTTTTGTATCGTAATAAAGTGCCCGGGTAGGTGTACTTCTTTGGTAAATAGTTGATCGGTTAACGGAAGCTTAGTCACAAGGAACTCTTGGTATTTGCTATTTATAGTTGCATCGTAGACTTTACCCATAGCATCGGAAAAGATTACTTTAACCCCAGCTTGAACCCAATCTTTTTGATTCCAGACAATAACTTGACCAGATGCATACTTTCTAAAACCTTCTGCTGTAAGTGGGCCAAATGCTTCAGAGAACGTAGGGGCGACGTTCCAAGAAAATGGTGCAAAGAAGAGATTGGTTGATGTGCCCGCTTCATTCACATAAGAAACCTTTGCATTAAATCCTGCGAATGTAGTGTAAGCAGTATCTTTCACCTTAATAGTTACGTCTACAGCAGGGATTTTGCCAGAAACTTCTTTCGTAGACGCTACATCTAGTTTGATCGATGGTTTTCCATTCGTATAGGTAACGGTTACTGTTCCTTCACCAAACTCACTTAATGCTGCATTGGGTTTTGCCTCAACCACTTCTAGTTGAGTGCCAAATTTAGGACCATAATTGTCATAGTCTAACAAATTCCAAGTGGCTGACTTTAATTTTTGTACATTGTCCAGTGTGAGGGTAGTGGTAATCGTTTCCCCTAATGCGATCGATTTTTGTTTACTGGTTCCATAAGCAAATGGAGTACCTTCTTTAACAAAGTAGTAGGCTTTCCTTCCACCTATGTTCCCACCTCCATCAAATCCATCCATCTTAAAGCTTAGGACCGGAATTTTTTCATTCATCGGTATTTCTTCTTTCCATTTTCCCGCTGTGTCCATACGGACAGGGTTGGAAGGGTATGGACTGTTGAAGTACAGCCTGAGCCAGTTTTTGGATTGGTCGACTGCCATCCCTGCTTGTTTTGCCGCTTCAATTTCTTTGTCATAGATTTGCACTTCAAATGGATAAGTAGTTTGACCTGGTTTGTACTCAAGGATCGGAGACTCTTGATCCAATGAGCTTGTAAAAGTAGGTAGATCAATATCTACTATTAGATCGAAGGATTTGGTAAGAACTTTGTCAGCCTCAGTAGTCGTAATCGTTTTCAGTTGGTATTGCCCCGGTTTTGCTTGTGCTGTTTCTGTAGAGATTCCATCGGCTGTAAACGGATAGTAGTTTCCATTAAACATAACTAGATAATAGTTTGTATCGACGTTTCTTCCAACCAGATTGTGTCGTCCAACGAAACCAAGCTCTTGCCCCGATTTCCGGTCTACTAAGATCATGTCCATGGTTTTCATCGGTGTTTTCAAGTTCATTACCGAAGTTACCATATAATTTCTATTAAATTCGCGATAGTAATCATAGCGATAGTAGGCTGGTCTAAATATATTACTACCTCCGATATCCAGTGTTTTGAAGTTGTCTTCCGCTGTACGAACACTAAATGGAATCCGATATTGCTCGGTTTGATCCTCTTGGCTGGTCACTAAGAGGTAACCTTCGTAAATTCCTTCAGCAGCAGCTTTAGGTACTTCGATGGTAACATGTAGACTTTCGGTAGAAGCTGGATCCACTGTTAAGGTTGGGTGGAATTTCACTTGTACCTGGTTGGCTACGGCATCTAGGCTACCTTTCACCGCTTGAAACTGAACGTTCAAATTGAAATTCTTTACTTTATCAGTTAGGTTTTGAAATTTCAACTTTTTGGTAACGCTAAGATCTTCACCTGCATAATGAGTGCCAAACGCAATGCCACCTGTTTTTTCTTTGATAGTAGTGATTACATCAGCGTTAGGAACTAGGGTCGTATCCTGTACTTGAATCTTCATCCCCGTATGGACGGCTTGATAAGGATCCACGCGTCCTGCTCCCACTTCAAATACACTGTAGGAACCATTCAGTGGATCAGCGGTGTTCATCATGATTGTTTTTACATCTTCAGGCTGTAACGTTGGATTGACTTGTAATAAGAGTGCTGCTACACCAGCCGCATTTGGCGTTGCCATGGAAGTACCTGAGAGACTAGCATACGCATCTTTGTAATCGGTTGGTGCGTCATGGTTCCCGATGTAAGCGGGTACAGAAGACAACACACTGACTCCAGGAGCGGTGACTTCTGGCTTGATGTCATAGGTTATTTTGGCTGGTCCACGAGAACTGAAGTCAGCTAGGGTGTCCCCTTGTGTTTTGGTTACAGTTAAATTACTAAATGTGAAGGATTTATTTCCTGCAGTTAGTTGCTCCTTCACCTTGAGTCCATCCTCTTGAGTAAGAGAGAAAGTAGGAATAAAGTTTTGATTTTCTCCGAAGTAAGCAGGAATATGGCCAGGTTCGTTGTTATACATTAAGACAGCCGCCGCGCCATGTTCTTTCGCAAACTTCAATTTATCTGCAAATGAATATGTACCCCGAGCAACGAAAGCGATTTTGCCATTCACATCTTTGCCCGTGTAATTCGCGTTACCACCAAGACCTACGTTTACTAGATCTAAACTTTTCCCTTCTAGAGTAGATAGGTTATCAGTGAAGGATTTTGCCATGTTACGCAGTTCCAGCCCACTGAGTGTTCCGATCGCCCCTTTCATGGACGAATGAGAAATGGATACATCACTGGCTCCAACGGTGAGAGCGAGTGCAGCAGCTCCAGGAGAGCCGAGAGTGTAAGAGTTAAGTCCTGTGTTACCCGCAGCCACCACGGCAGTGACATCACTTAATACCGCATAGTTCACGGCTGTACTCGTTGGTTCGTATGGATCGTTAATTCCTGTTCCCAAGGAAAGGTTAATGACATCCATGCCATCGGCAACGGCTCGGTCGATCCCCGCCATTACGGCTTCCGAAGTACCGCTACCATATGGTCCAAGGACACGGTACACATAGAGGTCAGCATCTGGAGCGACTCCTTTGACAGAGACTTCACTATCGTTTTTAGCTTGACCGACGATGATTCCAGATACGTGAGTCCCATGCTCCGTGTAGTAGGAGGAGCCATTGAATTCCGGGTAATCTGACTTTTTCCAATCGGCGTAGGTGGTTTCCATCGGATCGTTGTCATTATCGACAAAGTCATAGCCACCTTTGTAGGCATCTTTTAGATCAGGATGATTGTAGTCGACCCCTGTATCGATGACCCCTACTTTTACGCCTTTCCCTGTGATTCCTTCCGCATGAAGCTTGTCTACTCCTACAAATGGAACACTAGCCGCTTGCGTCGAAGCGTTATTAGATTCTTCCTGTGCGATGGAAGGGGGCTCTACCGTAAAGGTGATATTTTTGTGTACGGATTGGACCACTTCCGATTTCATCAACGTCTCTACTTGGTTCGCAGTAAGGGTAAGAGCCACCCCGTTATAAGAAGTTTTGTAGGAACGGGTGATTTTATAAGATTCTGCACTTTTGACTTCTGAAGAAGAAGTGGCAGCAGGTAAGATTTTTTCCAGATCACTTTGGAATGTGGAATGTTCTTGATCTACCTGTTCGTTGGCTTCTTGTTTGGTTACTTTTTTGCCTTTCAGAGCGGCCTCTAATACAGCTACTTTTCCTGGCTTGGACTTAAATTGTACGATAACAGAAATGTCTTTGTCTGATTTCAGATCTTCATCTGAAAATCCCTGCAAGCCATAGTTTTCTGTCATCTCGAGTTGGTTTAAGGCCGCTTGTTGTTCTGGGGTGAGCGATGCTAAGATTTGTTCTGCTGATTTACCAGTTGCACCCGAAACAGGTCCGATCCCAAACTGGACGGAGGGGAAAAGTAAACCCAATGATAAAGCAATGGCAGTTGAAGTTTTCGATGTTTTGCTATACCAACGATATTTTCTCTCTTTCATAGACTCCCTCTTTCTTGCTAAGAATTTGTAAAGATCGTAACGAAATTATTGTAGCATAAGCGTAAAAAGCGATAGAACTGAGAAAGTGCGCTTTAACAATTTTGATTTTAATAAAATTCCTCCTACATTTTTCAATTTGGCATTAGAGCCATCTTGCCCGAGAATATTATTTCTTCTAAATCACATCCCTTTACCTTCTGTCTGAAAATTATAACAATTCGTATTATACCTACACCTTAGAACAGTGTAAATTGGGGGATTTCCATGTGGTTCCATTGACCCATTCAACTAAAAAATATTTTAAGTACGTGTCAATAAAGCACGAAAACCTGTGGAAAATAGCATATTTTCAAAGGTGGATGGGTGAAATTTTGTAATAAATTATCAAGTTATGAATGCAATACATTTTAACCTTGGGGAAAAGACTGAAAATTAAAACCATTCTATCAATTCTTACGATTTTAATAGAATCAAATCGATAGATAGTACTAGGGACTCGTTTCGAGGAATAGAAGTTTAACTAGGACATTTGTACCAAAAACACCATTCGTGATTAATAGAACTAACTGTCTATGAATGCTGCTTTACTCTGAATGTAGATTACAATTAAGGGAAATTCTAAAAATCAATTAGTGTTAGGAGGATTTAGGGTGAAGTACTTTATGTATTAATACTTTAATCATTGCATGTGTCAAACAAAATTTCAGTAAGTGATGGGTAGTCGTTGCACCACCTGGTTCAATTGGCACTTCGATCTTATTAGCAAGGGCCTCAAAGCCAGAATCCTAATGGAGACTGCTGAGTTTAAAAAAATTGTAGATGAAATAGTTATTTCTAACGGAATGCAAAAAAGAGGTAGCTATTATTATTAAGAAAGTAAAGAAATAATGGTTGTACTTGGGTTACAAAAATCAAGCTACTCATCAAGTTATTATTTTAATCTGGGATACATAATTAAAGACTTAAATGAAAAGGCAAACCCTATATACACAGATGGAAATATTCGTTTGAGATTTGACTTTGATCTGAATGAAAAAAAGACTGACATTGTTGATTTTAATAAAGTGCAAAATGACAAACTTATTAAGAAATTAGAGAGAAACATCAAATATTATGTCTCTCCTATAACAAGCATTGAGGCATTAAAAAATCTAATTTTAGAGGAGCCTGTTCTCTTATTTCAGACTACACTTGTTACGAAACAATACCTTAAAATTAAATAAATCTTAAATGGGGCAAGGTTAAAGGTCCACCGGCTATATAGGTGGCTTTTTCTTTTGGTGCTAAAGGGGCAGGTTAGTTTAAATATAAGAAGGATTATAGCCGTTCAGAAAGGAACTTCATTAATAAAAGGTATACTTTGTAATGGGGGAGAGAGAAGCATGAAGTTGAATTTACCGCAAATATTATTCACCTCGTTTTTTATAGCAACAGTACTTACTGTTTCAAGCTCTCTAATTAATTGGGAACATCGGCTATACGCTGGCATTTTTGCTGGAGTAATATCAATAGCTGGTTCAGTCTTAGCTAAGATTATTTTTAAGGATAAGAATTAATATAATTAGTCATAGGAGTAGAAAATTGTTGATT
>NZ_NPDD01000272.1 GCF_002272245.1 Bacillus sp. 7884-1
CTGCTTAATATAAAACTCTAACTTTTGGGGGTCACATCAAATTAGCTCTTTTTTGCTATTTCCATTATTTCTTTCAGTTCATTTGTAAAACCTTTTACTGCTTTATTTCCTAACACAGTAACCGGAACACCTAAAAAGCCGTACTTCTCAACCTCTGTTTGATAATCTGAGTTCGTTGAAATATCCCTCACCTCAAAAGGTATGCCTTCCTCCGTAAGGACTTTTTTGACCATTGTGCACTCTATACAGTCATTTGTGGTATAGACGATGACTCCTTCGGCCATAGTTTATCCTCTCCTTCCATCCGTTGTTACTCTTCATCAAAATATATAAGTTCTGCTACTATTTTATCACTTAGGGAGAACACCCCGAAAGAATATTGCTTCTGTCTTCTTTTGTCAGTTGGCGATCCTGGGTTAAAAATTAATATTTCCCCTTCATATCGGTTCACCGGTATATGAGAATGCCCAAAGATAATACAATCTACTTTTTCACCTTCAAATGCTGCAATTGCACGTTTTTCCGTTGTTTTCCCCTTTCCATGACCGTGGGTAATACCAATTTTATAGCCATATACTTCTACAATTTTTTTTAAAGGGAACAATCCAATTATTTCGAGGTCATCCACGTTACCGTATACACCTTCAACTCTTGCATACAACTGAAGTTTTTTATAAACATCAATGGTTTGCCAGTCTCCTGCATGCATTATCATATCTGCATGCTGCAATTCCACTATTAACCTAGCCGGCAAGCCTTTTTTACTTTTTGGTAAATGAGTATCTGAAATTACGACAATTTTCATACTTATTCCTCTTTATTTCCGAAAAAACTCTCTATACCGTCTGGCATCTTCCAGAATATCGATATTTCCCACCTTATAACGACAACAATATTTGACATCAGAGCTCAGGTAATGTCTGTTATTGCGCTTTCCCGAGAAATATAAAAAATTTCCCGAATTTTCAATTAATACTCATTGCAAAGAAACCGCTTACATAATTAATTATTTTAAGGAAAAAATATTGTCAGCACGTTATATGGAGGAATATTCATGGACGACAAAGTATTTAGATTAATAAATCAATTCACAGGCCGATATCGTTTTCTTGATACATTTATGATAATTATTTCTAAAAAACTCCGTTATCTTTTTGCGTTAATTTTGTTAATCATGTGGTTCCGAAATAACAAACATAAAAGACTTACTACTTTTGCAGGAATTTCTGCAATTATTACATTACTGCTCACTAGTGTTATTAAATTGGTTTATTTTAAGCCTCGACCATTTTTAAAGAAAAGGGTTAATCTATTAGCTCCGGTCCCTTCAAATAAGGAATCTACATTTCCAAGTAAACACACGACCCTAGCATTTGCAATAGCAATTTCAGTGCTTTTTTACAAGCGCACATTAGGTTGTATCCTGTCCGTATTAGCTTTCCTAGCAGGGTTATCTCGTATTTGGATGGGACAGCATTATCCCTCTGATATTATTGGCAGCGCTATGATAGGAAGTATAGTTGCTTTATGGGTAAACTTTTCATCAAACTTTTGGGATCCCTTTATTACCCGAGTTATCCATACCTACAATCGTTTCTTTTCTTTAAAATAACTATAGTTTCCTTACACATTTTTCTCGTTATGTAAATTAACAAAATCGATAATCAAATGGTTTAATTCTCCCGCTGCTTTTGTAGGTATTTGATGTTTTTCCTTATCAATAAACTTTAAATCACTGTCTGGCAATTTTTCTTTTAAGAGATTCGCATACCGATGAAATGATTTGTCTTTCTTCCCATAGACCATTAATATGGGAAGATCGATATTTTCTAATTGATTTGTACAATTATATTTTAAACTATATTGGTAATATTGATTAATATTTCTGGCATCACCTTTAACTGCTTCATTGTACAATTTTCTAAACGTCTCTTTTGTATCGGAATTGCCCCATGTAATCGCCTGCGCCAGAAAAGAAAATGTCCTAGGATTTGCAAGTTTAACCGCTAAAGAAATCCTTTTCCTCAAATAAAAATCGCTAACTTCCGACATTCCACTAACTAATATACTCCCTAAGGCTCTGTCGGAATAGGTCAGCATGAATTCTAAAGCAATAGAAGCACCAGTCGAATAGCCGCATAAGTAAGCTTTTTCTATCTCTAAATGATCTAATAAATGTTTAATATCTTCCACAATTAAAGGATACGTAATCGGATTAATTGAATACTGGCTTCTTCCATGCCCTCTTAAATCGAAAGCAATCACATTAAAATCATGAGATAGTTCATCCATTTGGTATCTAAAATTCTCACCCGTAAGTAAAGGAGGATGGATAAAAACTATAGAAGTTCCATTTCCTTTTACATTATAATACAGGCTGACTCCGTTCACATCCAGTATTGGCATTATCTGTTCACCTCAATAATCATTTTAATAATTTCATTTCAGGATAAAGGAAGTTTGCAGAATCACTTTATGGATTATAAGAGACCTGCTTTTGTTATTATACCTTCATTTGTCAGTCCGAATTCATAGCCAATTAAAAGGAAGTTCATAAGCCATCAACTTCCAAAAGAAAAAAACTGTTCTCTTATAAAAGGAACAGTTTTTTTCTTTTGGCTCTGTTAATCTATTTGGTTTAGTTTTGCTAAATCCAATCCCCTTCCGCTGGCTCGCACGACAGACTCCTCGATTGTTCCTCACTAAGGGGTCTCACCTGCCTCACGTTCCCGCTGGAGTGTCGCGAATTTCGCAAAAATCATTTCATAAAAAATCAACATTCACCTATAACACAGCTTTCAATTAAAGAAACAAGAAAGCAATTGGCGTTACTAAAATTAATGTTAATACTGTCCGTTCAAACCAAATTATGATTAGCTGTGGAATACTTATCGGTATTTCAGTTGAAAGGATACTTGGAATAGATGCCGAAAAGAATAGAATGGATGAAATGGCAACCGTTGCGATGATAAACTTAGTTATTAAAGGAGCATCGACTACGAGTAGCGCAGGCAGGAACATCTCAGCAATTCCAACTGCAGAAGCTTTTGCTGCAAGGAAAGGTTCTGGAATTTGTAAAGCCCAAGTAAATGGATAAAAAATATAGCCTACAATATCAAATACAGGTGTATATTCAGCCAAAACTAAACCAATTAGTCCGACAGATAAAATGGAAGGGAGAATACTCATGGTCATAATAAACCCTTCTCGCAGGTTTTCCCATAAATTCTTCCCAAGACTTAAAGAATTATTTGCCCCTTCCATTGCATGTTTCCATGCATGCTGTAAAAACTTTTCCTTAATCACTACCTCTGGGTCTGCTTTATCCGAAATATACACTTCGCTCATTTTATTTAATGGCCAAATTCTTGCGGTAAGTGCGGTAACTACATACGTGATCACTAATGAGACCCAAAAATACAAACCCCATAGGTGCATAATACCAAGAGTTTTCGCTACGACAATCATAAATGTTGCAGAAACGGTTGAAAACCCTGTTGCGATAATGGCCGCTTCTTTTGCTGTGTATTTTCCCTCTTTATAAAGGCGGTTGGTCATTAATAAACCAAGAGAGTAACCACCTACTAAATCAGCTACCAAATCTACAGCTGAACGTCCAGGGGTTTTCCATATCGGCCTCATGATTGGCTGCATTAATATCCCAATAAATTCTAGTAAGCCGTATCCAATAAGGAGCCCCAAAAATAAAGAACCTATTGGAACAACTAGACCTACAGATACAACTAACTTTTCAAAAAGGAATGGGCCCATATTTGGAGCCATCAACCATGCAGGTCCTACCTTAAAAAATAATAGAATGGCAACAAAGAATCCTAGTACTTTTAAGATAGAAAATACTATCGTAACCTTGTCCTTATTCCATGTTTTTGAAATAAAAGGATAAACAGCCCCTAATAAAATTACAATGAAAGCATAAACAGAGACGAAAGAAGGGAAACTTTGTTTAATCCACGTTACCATATGATCAATAGGAATTGACGAAACATTATTTAAGGTAATAGGAATAAAAAACATAAAACTTCCTATTAAACTATAAATCACAAATTTCAGAATATTTTTAGTAGAATGAATTTGTTTTTCATCTGGTTCTACATTTATCTTAAGATTCGGTGCACCCATACCCATCCCCCTAGTATAATTTACCATCCTAATTTTATCCCATTTGTCCACCCGAGGTGGACAAATGGGTGAAATGTCTTTTTGCTGTGCCTGTCACCGCAGCTATCCATTCGATATCAACCGCTATCTAGTTGCTAGCACCTTGTCGAAGCATGACTCCCGTAAGGAAAGTTAGGAATACGTGAGTTCCGAGTTTCACTGTTGGCTGGACTTGTGTGTCTTTTAGTGGATCTAGACAGACAATGTCCATTGCTTTTACTTTTGGATGACGACCTGCTGCTAGTACCCCTTCTAGCAGTTCATCTGTTGTCATCCCCCCCGGCGTTGATGCCGGGACCCCTGGAGCATAAGCTATATCTAACACGTCCATATCTACTGTTAAATAAATGGTATCAACCTTTGAAGATAACTCTTCTAAGCATTGCAGAACGGTTTCTTCTATTCCCTTTTTTCTGGCTTTGCGGAGTGTAATATAGTTGACTCCTTTTTCATCTGCATACTGTTTTAAATCCTTTGTATTAAAAAATCCATGGAGACCAATGTTGTACATATTGTTCCCTTCTACCACACCACTCTCAATTAAATTTCGCATGGGTGTTCCGTTAGAAGGTCCATTATCTGACATATCCCGCAAATCAAAATGAGTGTCGAATTGCAATATCCCAATTTTTTCTGAAGGCTTTGCCTGATTCATTCCCTTCACCATCATCGCTGTGATGGAGTGGTCTCCACCAATGGCACAAACCTTCGAATTAAAGAAATGCGTATTAATAGCTGCTGACGCTTCAACAATATTCTCATGACACTTAGCAATATCGGTAACATGCATTGGAACATCTCCGGCGTCAAATGCAGTCATTTCAGACAAATCGACATCATCATCTAGATTATAAGTGGCAAAGACCCGCCATGAGCGTCTGAAGGCTTCGGGAAATTCTGAAGCACCCGAAGCACTAATCGATGAACGGGACAAAGGAACACCGAGGATGACAACCTCAGCGTCCTTGCACTTTTCAGGGTCAGTCAAAGCAGTAATTGGCTGAATCCATTCATGAACCTTCAGCCCTGCCCCATTTTCAGGCATTACCCACATAAAACTAGAAGGATTCATTTTTGGATAGAGAAAGCTCTTCAAGTAATTGACCCCCCCTAACAACTACCTTTCCAGACTTCACGACTGTATGCGTATGATTAACCCCATATGAGTATTGAAGTTTCATATAATTATCAACACTAAATATCGTGATGTCGGCTTTTTTACCAACCTCTAAACTGCCAATTTCTAGGCCGCGATTAATTGCATGTGCAGCATTGATCGTCGCGGCAGTAATCACCTCTGCAGGTGTCATCCCCATTTTTAAACAGCCAAGATTCATAATAAACGGCAAAGACACTGTTGGAGATGAGCCTGGGTTACAGTCAGTCGATAATGCAACCGGCACACCTAAATCAATCATTTTTCTACCATTTGCTGAATCCGCCATTAAAAAGTAAGCGGTCCCCGGGAGAAGTACGCCGACCACACCTTTTTCAGCCATCGCCTTCATTCCATTCTCAGACGCTCTTAATAAATGGTCTGCAGATATCGCCCCCACCTCGGCAGCTAATTCAGCTCCCTCATATGGCTCGATTTCGTCCGCATGAATCTTAGCAATCAGTCCGTGACGCTTACCTGCCTCAAGAATCCGCTTTGATTGCTCAGGGGTAAATACACCATGCTCACAAAACACATCATTGAATTCTGCCAATCCCAGCTCCGCTACCTTTGGAATCATTTCATTTATGAGCAGCTCAACAAATTGTTCTGGATTCTCTTTATACTCTTTTGGAACGGCGTGTGCGCCCATAAAGGTAGAAACAACATCGATGACATGCTTTTCATTGAGCAATTTCGCGACTTCAAGCTGTTTAAGCTCCGTTTCCCACTCCATCCCATAGCCGCTTTTCGCCTCAACCGTTGTCACGCCGTGAAGCAGGAATTGATTTAAGCGTTCAAAGCTTTCTTCGAAAAGCTCTTCATGAGAGGCTGACTTTGTTCTTCTAGTTGTTGCATGTATTCCACCACCGCTATTCATGATTTCCATGTAGGTGGCTCCTTGCAGCCTCATATTAAACTCATTTTCCCTGCTTCCAGCATAAACAAGATGGGTATGAGGATCTACAAGACCAGGTGTTACAAGCTTTCCACTTGCATCCACTATTTCTGCATCACCCAGACGCTCTTTATATTTTTCAAAAAGTACCGCATCATCTCCTACAGCACAAATGACTCCGTTCTCAATCCAGACACTTCCATTTTCAATCACATTAAGCTTAGACATCTCTTCCTTTACAAGGGGAGCATGTGAACTCCCGTGTATTGTCACGAGTTGAGATGCATTTCTTATAAAAATTGGCTTATTCATTCAATCACCTCTTTAATCTTGATTCAGCATTGGCATTTTGATGCCTTTTTCCTTTGCTGTCTTAATCGCGAGTTCATAGCCTGCATCAGCATGTCGAACAACGCCCATCCCAGGATCTGTAGTTAATACCCGCTGCAAACGAACTTCTGCATCCTTGGTACCATCTGCCACAATAACCATTCCGGAATGCTGAGAATAACCCATTCCTACTCCGCCGCCATGGTGAAGGGAAACCCAGCTTGCCCCGCCGACTGCATTGATCATGGCATTAAGAATTGGCCAGTCAGAAACGGCGTCACTTCCATCCTTCATTCCTTCTGTTTCCCGGTTAGGAGATGCAACAGAGCCTGCATCTAAATGGTCACGGCCAATAACAATCGGTGCCGATACTTCACCAGAGGCAACCAGGTCATTAATGATTTGTCCTAAACGGGCACGATCTCCATATCCTAGCCAGCAAATACGAGCGGGAAGCCCTTGGAAGCTGATTTTTTCCTGTGCCATTCTTACCCATTTACAAAGGTGCTCATCATCCTTAAACTCACGAAGTAGCACTTCATCAATTTTACGAATATCCTCAGGATCCCCTGACAATGCTGCCCAGCGGAAAGGTCCTTTTCCTTCGCAGAATAATGGACGGATATAAGCAGGAACGAAGCCAGGGAAATCAAACGCATTTTCTACTCCCTCGTCCTTTGCCACCTGACGAATATTATTACCATAGTCGAAGGTGATAGCGCCTTTTTCCTGCATCTTCAGCATAGCCTTTACATGGATGGCCATGCTTTGTTTAGATAGTTTTACATATTTAGATTGGTCTTCTTTTCTAAGCTCAGCTGCTTCTTCTAAGCTATAACCCATTGGAACATAACCATTTAACGGATCGTGAGCAGAAGTTTGGTCAGTTAACACATCCGGGATAAACCCTTTTTCAATCATAATCGGCAGCAGCTCAGCAGCGTTTCCAATCAAACCGATTGATAACGCCTTACCAGCTTTCTTTGCCTCCATTGCAAGATTAATAGCCTCTTCTAAATCGCTCGTTTTTACGTCGAGGTAAGCGGTTTCAATTCTGCGATTGACTCTAGTTTCATCAACATCAATCGCTAGACAAATTCCATCATTCATCGTTACGGCTAACGGCTGTGCGCCACCCATGCCTCCAAGACCGGCAGTTAAAGTAATCGTATGCTTTAATGATCCGCTGAATTCTTGTCGTGCCAGCTCCGCGAACGTTTCGTAGGTTCCTTGGACAATTCCTTGCGTTCCAATATAAATCCAGCTGCCCGCTGTCATTTGTCCGTACATCATTAACCCTTTTTTATCTAACTCATGGAAATGCTCCCAGTTTGCCCAGGCAGGAACTAAATTGGAGTTTGCAAGCAACACACGAGGTGCGTCCTTATGTGATTTGAAAACAGCAACAGGTTTACCTGATTGAATTAACAATGTTTCATCGCTTTCTAAGTCAAGCAGTGACTTGACTATCGCGTCATATGCTTCCCAATTACGGGCAGCCTTCCCAATTCCACCATACACCACTAAATCCTCTGGCCTTTCTGCTACTTCTTGGTCAAGATTGTTCATTAACATTCTTAGTGCAGCCTCTTGAATCCAGCCTTTAGCATGTAATTCTGTTCCTTTATAATTCTTAATTACTCTTGATTTCGATGTACTAGCTTCCATACTATTCACTCCTCTATGTCTTTTATCTCTCCTTTATTATAAAAATAAAATCTTCTGAAAAATACAAATCAATCATTAGAAAATTAGCACTATTTATCTGTATAACTCGTTTATTTTTAGCCTATAACTATATTATTTTTAGAAAAGTATACTTTTATTAGAAAAAAATAAACCTCAATATGTTCTGAGTCTTATCCCTTTTTATTCATCCGATATTCTCTCGGCGTAACTCCGACTACCTCTTTAAAGATTCTGCTAAAGTAATTAGGATTATGAAAACCCACCAACAGTGCTACTTCCTTTACTGGCTTATTGGATTCAAGCAAATACCTTTTCGCTTCTTTCATTCTTATACCTGACATGATGTCCGTAAAGCCTTTACCTGTTTTTGAAATGAGCAGGTGACTGAAATAAGATGGATTACGGTCGACAAACTTTGCCACATCCTCTAGCTTTAGATCCTTGTTAGAGAAATGGGACTCAATAAAGGCAATTCCTCGCTCTACGAGGTCTTGTTTGAACATCTGGGGATTAGAGCCTGCTGCTAAAAATAATTTTTGAACAAATAAGATTAAATTTTGTACTGACCGATAGAGCACACTATCATACAAAATGGAATGAAAGATATAGCGGTACTCTTTTTCATAATTTTGCTGTTCGTCTAAATCATAGGTTTTCATAAAGCGCCTTATTTGCGCTAAGATGCTCGTTAGCCTAATTCTTACCAATCCTGGATCTGGATAAGGATCTTCCAATTGGAGAAATTCATCATATAGCCATTTTTTTATACCTTCTATATCATGATTTGCTAGCATGTCCACCCACACCCTTTGTTCAGGTGGTGCCAAAAAAGGATCGATATGTATCCATTCAGGAGTATACTTAAACTCCACAATTTGCCGATAGCCATGATAATAGGTAAATTCGAGCATTTTCTGCGTTTCTTTAAATTTTTCTTTAAGGCTTTCTTGTGGTGATTTATTGTTACGTACCACAATAGCAAGCGTGTCAGAGAATTCCTCTTCCCATTTTCTCATTGCCTTTTGGCACTGTTCTTTACTATTCTGAGAAGTTTCTTTAAATAAAAGAACAACCATATCGTTTAAAGGGAATATCCCATGAATTTCTTCAAAAGGATAATCGGTTAAATATGAATACAGGACATCAAGGTTCTTTGTATTTTCAATTTTAAACGCAGCCATTTTATAGTCCTCTGAAACTGCGCGCTCTGAAATAAACAGTGCCTCATACGATAAGTCCTTATTGAATTGTAGATGAGGAGAAGCTTTTGTATCCTGCTTCTTATCCAGTACTTTTGTTGCTTTTTGATAAGCAGACTTCACCTTGGTGGCAGAAAACGGTTTAATCATTAGCTCTAGGGCTTGAAGGTCAATCGCTAAGCGAGCTTTCTCAAAGGTAGCCTCCGCACTTGTTAACAGCAAAATAGGTTGATAGATTTGTATTAAATCTCTAAAACTAGACCAATTATCACTGCTAACCATATCCAGTTCTAATAAAATGATATCCGGTGACTCTTTCTCAAATGTAACGATAAAGTCTTGATAATTGGAGGCTAATAGAATCGTGGACACAGGTATGGAGGATGATTTTAACAGCCATTTTAATCCCTCTCGTTCATTTAGATCACGGTCTGCAATCAGCCATTTCCCTTCCATTAAAATCGCTCCCATCTAAAAATAGTGCTACTAATATAATAAAAGTATACATCTTACGTGATAATCTACAACTATTTTCCGTTTAAATATCTTATACATAAAATGAAATAATTTTAGCAGAATTCATAGGTTCATTATGCGCATAATAATTTTTGTGACTAATGTAAGAGAGGGGAAAAACTAGGGATGAAATGGCACAAAAATTTACTAAAAATGGTACAGGACCGTCAAGGTAAAAAACTAGCTTTAGTCGTGGATACCTCTACAAATGAAACAAAAATTGATCTCATCGCAAATATTGTTACATTTTTCAAAGAGCTAACTCCTGAAACCACACTCGTACAAGCTGATTTTAAAATTCGGACTACAGAGCCCATTACGGAAGGTTCAGAAATAAAGTACTACACACACGGCAAAGCATCCTATACCTTGGCACTTGAATGGGCCGAGGAAGAAAAAATCGAAACGGTATTTTATATCACTGATTTAACAGGTTTTTTACCGGAGGACATGCAAGTTCCCTTTGAGGTGTATTGGCTAGTGCCGACCGAATTTGTTCCGAAAGCACCTTTTGGAAAGGTAATGAAAATCGTTTAGGAAAAAGCATCAGCAAAAAGAGGAGTAAATCTCCTCTTTCAATTTTTCGTGTATTAAGATGAGCTTTCATCCAACTCAACGGTGGCAGAACTTTGAAAAGAAGAAGACGAGCTTTCTTCATTCTGAATGGCAATGGGTTGCTCCCTCGCTGGAAGTGGTAATGTATTTTTCTCAACAAGCTGCTCTAATCGAGTAATTCTTTCCTGTAATTGAGCACGCTCCTTTTCCGCCATTATCCCTTTTGAAGAATAGTATGGATCCTTTTCCCACCAATCCATTCCTATTTCTCTAGCTTTGTCTACCGAGGCTACCAACAGCCTTATTTTTATCGTTAACAAATCGACATCGGCCAATGATATTTTTATATCCCCTGCGATGACAACTCCTTTATCGAGAATTTTTTCAAGAACATCGAGTAAATTCGATGATTGCGGCGGGTGATGAATGGGCATATATTATCCCTCCTAATCGGCGATTAAAGCAGTTTTCCTAAAGGTCCCAATTCAATATTGAGATCCTCATTTTCTAAACCAAAAACCATCTTTAATTCTTCCATTTTTTCTTCAAGCCTCATTAATGTTAAACCTAATTCTTCAATTTGTTCATCAGTTAATGAATCACTTTCCACTCTCCGCATTGCCTGCCTTTCCATCAGCTGGCGGAGAAGTTCAATAACCGTAAGAACTAATTTTGCTAAACCTTGCTCTACCTGGTTGGAATCAAGTGGTAATCTCTCCATCACCTATTGCCCCCCCAACAATTTTTCGCTCGTATGGTCCAAAGGCACTTTCAATCGACGAAATTAACAGATTAAGATCCACAACAATTAAATCAATATTGGCAACGGAAATTAATATCTCACCACTAACCACTACGCCGGTATCAATGATTCCGTCAAGGAGATCCAACATTGTCATTTCTTTATTTTGAAAAAGATGAACTTGTTCCATTGTTAATTCTCCTTTGAAAAATGATAAGGCGGCCAGGGTCCGCTAACTTGGAAGGTACAACCTAACACAGAAAATTCTTGTTCCAATTCTTTGATTTTAGTTAAAAACTGTTCAGATTTCCTTTTGTCAATAAGAAAATCACAATTGACAATCATGTCATCCTTTCGTTCGGTTACTTCCCTCCCCCAAATTTTCCTAAGCTTTGACTCAGCGAAAATTAACTTTAACTTTTGTTCCATCTGGTGCCACCATTGGGATTGTGCTGATTCTAATTTAGCTGTAATCAGCTGATTAAGCTTCTTTTTCATAATAAATTGTTTTCCCTTTGGCATCGTCGCTATGTTTTCCCTTAACTCGAGAACTGCTGGATTATGATTTACGACATAGGAAAAAGCTTGTTCCGAGTTACAATAAATTTTTATATTCCATTCTTGTTTTTCTTTCAATTTAATGAGCTTTTGTAAAATCACTTCATATTGCTCGTTAAGTAAACTGATTAAATTTTCTTCTTTTTGGAAAATTGTACAAAATGACATCGGGAGGATTGTTAACTGGCTATGAATCGCTGAAATACATTCATGATGAATTTGTGCTCCACAATGGAATGCTTCTTCGAATAATCACCGCAGGGACAGGCGGTCTCTGCCTGTTCCGAGTCGCTTCGCTTTCCGCAAGCGGTTCGGGAAGCCTCCTCGGCGCTGAGAGATGAGCGGGGTCTCCCCTGTCCCGTCCT
>NZ_NPDD01000273.1 GCF_002272245.1 Bacillus sp. 7884-1
TTTTCGAGGAGTCTCGCGCCTTCCGCACAAATCAACAGAGTGCCAAAATCAATAATATGCTTTAACTTAGACTTTAAAATAAAAATGAGCCTTCAACTTGTTTGAAGACTCATTTTTCTCAATTGTATTCTATTGTAATTCATCCATTTTTTACGATTTTGGATGGATTGTTTACTTTATATAAGACAGGAGTATCGACAATAAACTCTTCTTCAACATCCTTGCCTTTTGCCAATTTCTTCTTTGCCACTTTTCCGTCAAATTCAAGTTGATCTCCTGGTGCCAATTCAAACTTCTTAAGAGTTTTACTGTGGCTACACCAGGCAAGTCCAAGTTCAAGTGGCGGTTCTTGTAAGATTTGGACATTTTCTAGAACAACGACTTCATCATTTTCTTCATTAAATGGATTGTACGTAAGTGCAAACTGCTTAACGCTTGCGGTAAAGTGTACTTTATCTGCTGGAAGCTCAATTTTTGGTTCTTGCTCTTTTTTCGGTTTTGTTGCCTTTGGTTTTTTAGGCTCAGATTTTGGTACTTGTTTTAATTCAGATGTTTTTGCCTCTGCTTGAGACTCTGAACCCTCTGAACCGAGTTCTGGTGTACTGAAATCCTTCTCCTCAACCTGAAGCATGCTCTCTCTGCCAAAACTGGAAGCCTGCATTTCCTTCAGAAAAGCTGGGTTGATACAGCTCAAATTACCGTCCTGAAACTCTATTACAAGCGTGTTAAACTCATCTGACTTTCCGTACGTTTCGTACCCCTTTATCGTCACCACACGCTGGTAATTCCTCTCCTTAAACAAAAACTCCCGCTTCGCCTCCTTCGCAGACGAAAGCCCCCACTCCTTCAACTTCTCACGGTAATGCTCATCATCACGAAACCCCTCAAAATCCCCTTTTGGCAGAACATAACGAGTCAAACCACTCCGTTCTAACTGCTCATGCTCAATAACCATATTTCCACACCTTCCTATGTTGAACACCTTTTAGGTGTCACCTTGGTGAACACCACTTAGGTGTCACCTTGGTGACAGGCACCACTAATGTACAAATGTCCGTCTCCAGTGGACACCCATTTTCATTATAAATTTTATTATGTATTTTCAATTGATACTTTTTTTATTGTATCAAAGTTTTCAAATAATGAAAAAAGCTTAGGCATGATTTTGCCGGAAAACATTTTAGCAAAGATCATGCCTGTTAATTATATGATGATTGGCGGCTTGCCTATAGGATAGTATTCTACAGACACGCATGCTCGGATTTTCTCTTCCGACAGACAGTTTCTGCCGTCAAAAATGATGGGTTCTTTCATTTTTACTGCCATCTCTGCTACGTCTATATTTTTTACCTCATTCCACTCTGTCACAATCAATACAGCGTCTGCTTCAAACACTGCTTCATCGATGGAACCAGCATATTTAATGGTTTCCCCAATAATACGCCTCGCATTATGAGTAGCAACAGGATCGTATGCGACGACATTTGCTCCTAATTTTGTTAAGACATGCGCAATTGGAATGGAAGGTGCCTCTCTCATATCATCTGTTTCTGGTTTAAAAGCAAGGCCGAGCATTGCAATTTTTTTGCCTTTTAATCCCCCAAACCTTTTCATTGCCTTCGTCACCAGCAATTCTTGCTGATACTCATTAATCGCAATGGTCTCTTTTAACAAAGGGAATTTAACTCCATTTAACCCTGCCGTATGCAGCAAGGCTTTGACATCCTTTGGAAAACAGGAGCCGCCGTAGCCGATACCTGCATTTAAAAACGCTTCACCTATCCTTTTATCCTTGCCCATTCCTCTCGCAACATCGGTCACATCGGCTCCAACTGCTTCGCACAAATTGGCAATTTCATTGATATAACTAATCTTCGTTGCTAAAAACGCATTCGAAGCATATTTAATCATTTCTGCACTCCTAGTGCTTGTTAGAAGTACTGGGACATTTAGTGGACGATACATTTCATGAATTTTTCCAGCTGCCTCTACATCTTCAGAACCTATTATGATTCGATCAGCTTTCATCGTATCTTCTATCGCAGACCCCTGGCGGAGAAATTCAGGATTGGAAACCATTTTCACTTTAAACCCACAATGGTCTTCAATCAGTTTTCCAATAAAATCATTCGTTCCAACTGGCACCGTACTCTTAATAACGATGATGTTTTGTGAAGTTAAATAGGAGGAAATATCTTTTGCAGCTTGTACTAAATAAGACAGGTCCGCAGCACCATCATCGCTTTGTGGAGTCCCCACTGCAATAATGATGATTTCTGCTTCCGCTAACGCCTTAGAAAGAGACGTTGTAAAATGCAGCCTGTCTGCTGCCATATTAGCTGCTAGTAATTGTTCAAGACCTGGTTCATAAATGGGGGATATCCCTTGCTGTAATTGTTGTATCTTTTGTTCCATTATATCCATACATGTGACATCGTGACCGATTTGCGCTAAACAAACACCAGTTGACAACCCTACATAGCCTGTACCTAAAACAGCAATCTTCATATCAATCAATCTCTCTCTTACTATTTTGAAGGTTTTCGTTAGTAATGACTTCTCTCAAATAAGCTAGCACCGAGTCTTGGATATCTTCCCGGCTTAAGGCAAAATCGATGGTTGCCTTAATAAACCCAATCTTATCACCAATATCATAGCGGCTTCCCTGAAAGTTATAGGCAAAGACGGCCTGGTGTTTATTCAGTTCATTTATTGCATCTGTCAACTGTAACTCATCCCCTCGCCCCATTGGGATTCGCTCTAAGATTTCAAATATCTTAGGGCTCAATACATATCTTCCCATGATGGCATATCTTGAAGGCGCCTCTTCTATGCTTGGCTTCTCAATTAACGAATCAATATGAAAAAGGTCTGACTCGATCATCGTCCCTTTTGGCTTAATAATTCCATATTTACTGACATCATTTTCTGATACCGTTTGAACGGCAACAACCGAACTATTATAATATTCGAAAACATCAATGACTTGCTTTAAGCAGGGAATTTCCGACATAACGATATCATCACCAAGTAAAACCGCAAATGGTTCGTCCCCAATCACGCTTTTCGCACAAAGAATAGCATGTCCAAGACCTTTCGGCTCTTTCTGGCGGACATAAACGATATTTACTAAGTTTGATATTTTTTGAACTTCCGCTAACATTTCCAATTTGTTCTTTCTAAAAAGTGTATCTTCGAGTTCATACGATTTATCGAAATGATCCTCAATAGACCTTTTTCCTCTGCCGATGATGATGATAATTTCTTCAATTCCAGAAGCAACAGCTTCTTCAACAATATATTGAATGGTTGGCTTATCAACAATCGGCAGCATTTCTTTTGGCTGCGCTTTCGTGGCTGGCAAAAATCGTGTTCCGAGGCCAGCTGCTGGAATAATGGCCTTCCGGATTTTCATATGCTGCCTCCTTTCCTTTTCTCCTCTATCCTTTATATGCATGTGAACAACCTCCGGTCACGTTAGTAACCTATTAAAATCGCTTATTTAAATTTTAATAATAAAACTCCCTTCATAAAGATAGCCAAGGGAGTCATTCGTCTTGTTCATGTATTGGCCGATAAACTCTTTTGATAAACCTTTCCATCAACTTTTTGAGTATTCTTTTACGACGTGTGTGCAGTGTACTAACAATCGCTTTTCTTTCTTCACTCGTAACCTGCCAATCTTCTGGAATGAGTGCGACAATTTCTTCTATTAAATGAATGGGCAGCGTTTGAATGATATCTAGCTCCTCATTAAATTCCTCCTCATTCTTGATAAAACAGGCCATCATTTGATGGGTTGCACTTTTTAAAATGGTAATCGGCAGTGCTTCAATCTCTTGCAATGTCCAATTATAGGAAGCAAACACTTCCGCATGATCGATAATCCACAAGCGATAGGAGTTCGGTTTGTCATCACATAGAATGATATTTTTCCTTGTTCGATCACGATTGCACATCCAGTAATCAAATAAAATAACACCTGCTAGTTTTTCTTTATTTGAAATAGTAGGAACCTCTGTCACTTGATGTCCATCAAAACAGTCTGGCACGTAAAGACTTGCAAATTGGTATTGTGTTTGAGTCATTTGAGAGAGTTCAGGGTATTGTGAGGAAAACTCTTTAGGGATTTCTACTAATTGTGCAAAGGGTATTGGTAGTCCAAGGTACCTTGCTAGGCAATAAGAGACCCATTCATTTGCCAACGTTTTCTCAAATCCAGACTGGAAATATTTCACGACATAGTCTCGTCCATCATTAAATGTAATCAAGTGTGCATTCGATTTTCCTTCTAATGTTTTCTTGTATGCAATTGGTTTAATCATCCCTTTGCACCCCATTCACGTTCTTGGAGTCGATTCCACCTATTTTTTTCAATAAATGAACATATTGTTCTGCCACAACCTCTATTGCGAACTTTTCATGGACGCGCTCAATCGCAGCCTTTGACATTTGTTGATGGAGGCTTGGGTTGTCCAAAATGCCAGAAAGCTGATTAACAGCATCCTCTACATTTTGACCACGAAAAAGCAGCCCATGCTCCCCGTGTACAACCAATTCCGTGACCGGCATCATTTTTGAGGCAACTACTGGTACACCACAAACCATTGATTCAATAAATGTATTACCAAAAGATTCGGTCTTAGTAGTTGCCAGCGTACAGCCGCCTGATTGGCGAATTTTTGCATAAACATGTGGCATTTGATGATAGGGTATCACTGGGAACCATTTGACCATATCAGTGAGCTGCTCCTCCTGCCATTTCGCTGCGAATTCCTCCCGCTGTACACTTTGAGCACCACCAATCATCCAAAATTCAATATCATCCCGCTGACTTTTCATGAGCTTTGCTACTTCTAATAGCATTTGCCAGTTTTTACGTTTGTCCAATCTGCCAATCCAGCCAATAATTTTTTTACCGTTTGGAAGAACCGGTTGACTGTCAAAATTTATCTCTTCGTCAGTCAATGTTCGGTAAAATGACGTATCGATGCCATTGTAAATCACATGTATCGGAATCTCGTCCGTTAGGATGGATACTAATCGTTTTTGATAATGTGAAGGAACAATGATTGCTTCCGGTTCTATCCCTCTGAATGATTTTAAATGGGGCTTAAGCTTAATCAGTTCTGGGGTGCGTGCCTCTACTAATACGGGTCCTTGATAGTTAGCTTTGCGAATCCATTTAAAAGCAGCACCAGTGTCAACCACAATAATGGCATCATAGTTATTGTTTTCAATGATCTTGATAATCTCTTGTTCATCTTTTGTCAAATAAACGGGAGCAACATCTTCCATAATGTGAAGCCCACCGTGATCGGTTGTGTATAAAAACTCTGTATCAATTTCATGTTTCTTAAAATAAATCGAACGATTGCGCCAGCCGGCATTCACCCCGCCAACTGTCAGCAGACGCCAGATTACTAATACTTTCATAATGGTTTCTCCTCGTTTTCATTAGGCTCCTCCTCAACCCTGTTAGGTCTCTATATTCTACCCTTAATATCGATTAACGACGTTTTTTATCCTTGCCTTTGTTCTTGTCTCGCTTATCGTCACGGCGGTTGCGATCATCGTATCTATCTCCCGAGTAGTATTTACCTTTACCACCCTTAGCGCCTTTGCTGCGACGCCCTCTATCGCCCTCGAAGCTTTTCTCTCTTCTGGAGTCACGTTCTCCCTCGAAGCTTTTCCCTCTTCTGGAGTCACGTTCTCCCTTGGAGTTTCGATCTCCTTCGAAACGTCTTTGACCCTCATAACCGCTATCACTTTCTGGATGTCTTGACTCAAAACTTTGCTCGAGTTTGTCCCAATGTGCATCGATTTTTTCCATTACTTTTTCCGGATCTGCCCCACGTGCAAGCATCGTTTTGATCCATTCTTCCTTGAAAACCTTATGAACGAGACCCTGGAGGAGCACCACATAGTTTTTCTCATCCGCTGTTGTCAATAAACTATTACTCAGATTTTTTATTTTATTCTTATCCGGTTCCTGCGGAAGAAGTAACTCCGTAATTTGCCTGGAGATTTCCTCCATACGGATGTAATGAAGCCATTCCATATATAATTCAGGTGCCATTTCTTGTACATGTGCCATAAAGATTGCTTTATTTTCTTCCCCTAAGGAAGTCAATAATTTACGTGGGTATGGATAAACACGATCACGCCAAATAGTTCTTGCGACGTCTATTACCTTTAAACTGCCGTCAGGCTGCAGATAAATTTGACGCTTATGATGGTCAATTCTCTCATACCCAATTTTTTTGAACGTGATTAGCATTTCAATTAATTTTGCAGAAAGTGCCTGTGTTAATGGCTGTGATTGTAAAAATTCGCGTAAATCAACACCCTTGATAATTTCCATCACAATATAAAGAGGACCTTTCCCATAGAGCTTTGGAAATAGAGAGGTCTCCTGCCCAAGAGATAAAGCATAATATTCGCGATCGCAATCCTCGGTATTCCCGAACACCTTTACACAGATGTCATCCGATATTTGAAAAACTGCACCTTGGCGTCCTTTTCCCATCATCACTAACGGTGTGTTATTAACCACTTCCACATCGGCATTAACCAGGTTTGTTACTTTAATGTTTTGCATCCATTGTTCTAAATTTTCAATATTCATATATTCACTCCTTCCTTTTCAAGTTGGCAGCTTGATTGGTTTCGTTATTTTGGCAGTATTCATTTGGATAATTGGCTTGTCTATTCCTAAACCCTAGAAAAATTTACTGCCTATTATAATAAATTCAATTGATGTATAAAGTGTAAAGGCAATTGACTATAAAAAGAAAAATGTATGCCATCTCTTTCGTTCCATTAATAAAACCAAGTTCAAATGAAAATCATTCTCAAAGTCCATATATTGTTAAAGAAGTCATTAAATTTTTTATTAACTATTTATAGAAAGAAATATTCCAAGGAAAACTTAGGTTACTATTAAAATAGTAGTTAGTTTGAAAGGAGAATTTATGTCTACAATCGAGAACACCAAATGGAATGAAGCTTCCCTTTTACAGAATCGACTGTATATTAATCAATTAATACGTTTTATTTTTGATGTATCACCGGAAAAGCAGCAGTTATTTACAATAATAACTCATTCACAATGGAAGTCCCTTTGTGAAATCAGTGAAGGAATTCGTCTCATAGATGCTTCCATTCAAGAACTTCATGCAGATGACGGTGAGAAAATCAAACAATTGAAGGAAGAATATAATCGGTTATTTGTTGGACCGAATTCTCTCCCAGCCCCACTTTGGGAATCTGTCTATTTAAGTCGTGAGCATTTATTATTTGATGCAGTAACTTTGGAGGTTAGGAAGTGCTATCGAAAGTATGGTTTATCATTTATCCGCGAAAGTAACGAGCCTGATGATCATATTGTGATTGAATTAGAGTTTCTCAGTTATCTTATTCAAATAACATTAGATTGCGAAGATGTTGAAACAAAGAAAGTATTATTGGACGATCAATATTCCTTTTTGAACAATCATCTTCTGAAATGGTGTTCAGCACTTTGTGAACTACTGAGCAAATCAACCCATTTTTCATTATACCAAGGTGCTGCCCAGCTTTTAGAAGAGTACCTCAATCTAGAAAATGAACTAATACCTGCCATGAAGGAGGCCTATTAAAAAATGGGTGATAAAAATCTATTAACTAAAATTGGCGAGAGTAAACTGTCACGAAGGTCATTATTGAAATGGACAGGTATTGCCTCTGTCCCAGTTATTGCCGGTGGTGTCTGGTCCACGAAATATTTATCTGAAAACAAAAATATTGTAGAAGCAAGTGAAACCATTGTTCCTACCTGCAGCACATTAGACTGCGGCGGTAAATGTATGATAAAGGCACATGTAAGGGACGGGGTAATTACAAGAATAAGTGCCCGTAGTGATCAAGAATTAGATGAAGCTAATCCATATATGAAAGCATGTGTAAGAGGACGCTCTTACCGGAAAAATCAATACCATCCAGATCGCTTAAAATATCCAATGAAGCGAGTCGGAAAACGCGGCGAAGGTAAATTTGAGAGAATTACTTGGGAAGAAGCGGTTGCTACTATTACAAAAGAAACCAAACGGATTACTGAACAATATGGCCCAGCCTCCCGGTACGTTCATCAGGGGACCGCGGTTACTGGCGGTACGGTAGGCGGCGCTCAGCTCGCAAGAAGATTAATGGTATTAAGTGGTGGGTTTCTAAACTATTACCATTCCGTAAGTATGGGGAACACGGCTGCTGCAACACCTTATACATATGGTACCCACCAAACCGGAAACAGTCTCGATTCTCTCAAAGATTCAAAGCTGATTCTCTTATGGGGACACAACCCTTCTGAAACCATTTTCGGTAACACCCTTCATTATTATAAAAAATTAAAAGAAGCCGGAATCAAGATTATTTCGATTGACCCTCGATATTCCAATACGGCCGTTGCTTTTGCGGATGAATGGATTCCCTTATTACCAGGGACTGACAATGCACTTATGGATGCCATGGCTTATGTGATTGTCAAAGAAAACCTGAATAACAAGGACTTTGTCGATAAATTTGTGATTGGTTTTGATGAGGAACACATGCCTGAAGGTGTGCCTGAGAAAGAATCACTAGTTTCATATTTATTTGGTAAAAAGGATGGAATCGAAAAAACACCTGAATGGGCAGAGCGAATTTGTAAGGTCCCTGCAGCGAAAATCGCAGAGCTTGCCCGCGAATATGCTACAGCTAAGCCAGCAGCCTTAATTCAAGGCTGGGGCCCGCAGCGTCATGCGAGTGGTGAGAGGATTGCCCGCGGTGGAACGATGTTAGCTTCGATAACAGGAATGTTGGTGTGTCAGGCGGCTGGGCATCAGGTTATGGCGGAATTCCAAGAAAATTCCCGATGGGTATCCCTGTTCCTGAAAATCCAGTAAAAGAGAGTATTTCCATAATGAACTGGACAGATGCGATCACCGATCCTAGCAAGGGTCACTCCCGAAAGTGGACTTAAGGATGGCGATAAGCTTACATCTAACATTAAATTAATCTTTAATTTAGCTGGTAATTACTTAATTAACCAACAGCCTGATATCAATAAAACAAAAAAAATCCTAGAAGATGAAAGCTTAGTAGAGTTCATCGTTGCTAGCGACCATTTCCTCACTCCAAGTGCCAAATATGCGGATATTCTATTACCAGAGACCACCTTTTTTGAACGCTGGAATATCGGTGAATCATGGGCATCTGGAGATTATATCATTCTTTCAGAAAAGGTTGTGGAGAATTACTATGAATCCCGCTCTGATTATGACTGGTTATCAGAGGTGGCTGAAGGTCTTGGTGTAGGTCAAGCGTTTACCGAGGGTCGTGATGAAATCGGCTGGATAAAATATATCTTAGATGAAACGAGAAAAGTCGAGCCGAGTACTCCAACCTTCGAGGAATTTAAGAAGAAACGGATTCATTATTGGCGTTATGATGGACCAAGGATTGCCTTCAAGGATCAAATCGAAGACCCTGCCAATCACCCATTTGAAACACCATCTGGAAAAATTGAGATATTCTCCAAACGCTTATATGATATGAATCATAGTGAAATTCCAGCGATTCCAATTTATATTCCTGAATGGGAAGGCGCACAGGATCCATTAAAAGCCACCTTCCCTCTCCAATGTATTACATGGAAAGGAAGAAACCGAGCCAATTCTACATTTGATAACCACCCATGGTTAAAAGAAGTGGCAGAACAGGTACTTTGGATAAACCCTGCTGATGCCGAACTGCGAGGCATTAAAAAAGGTGATAAAGTCAAAATTTATAACGATCGCGGCATTGTTATGATACCTGCCGAAGTCACCACACGTATCATTCCTGGAGTCGTTGCCATGCAGGCAGGCGCTTGGTACAAACCAGATAAAAACGGAGTCGATACAGGTGGATGTGCCAACGTCCTCACCAGCCAGCGCATCACCCCGCTGGCTAAAGGCAACGCCCATCAAACCGTGCTAGTCCAAGTACAAAAAGAATAACAATAAGCAAAAAGCCGGATTCCCAAA
>NZ_NPDD01000274.1 GCF_002272245.1 Bacillus sp. 7884-1
ATATTTTTAAAAACACGAAACGATGTTTCGTATTTTTTTTGCATTTTTGCTTAAATGGCGGAAATTAGGTAAAATACATAGTGAATGGACATCCTTAGGAGCTATCCTAAGGTTTTTTTTTACAAAAATAAGGTAGAATGAAGATAGCGGCATGCTATTGTTTCGTTAAAGGTGATTATATGAATCAGTATGAAAAAAATACAATAGATCCTAGTGAAACTTTTCAGCTTGCATCTAAACTTGCAGCGTTATTAAAGCCTGGAGATGTGATTTGCCTAGAGGGAGATTTAGGTGCGGGTAAAACGACCTTCACGAAAGGATTAGCTAAAGGATTAGATATAAAAAAAACCGTAAACAGTCCGACCTTTACCATAATAAAAGAGTATAAAGGCAGATTGCCTTTGTATCATATGGATGTATACCGGGTTGCAGATGCCTATGAGGATTTAGGCTTTGATGAATATTTTGAAGGCGATGGAGTCACCGTTGTAGAATGGGCTCATTTAATTGAAGAACAATTGCCAGTTGAATTGTTAACCATCTATTTGTATCACGAGGGTCCTGAAAAAAGAAAAATTGTGTTTGTTCCAAAAGGAAAGAGATATGAGCAATTATGTAAGGAGATATTTCTAAATGACCATTCTAGCGATTGATACTTCTAATTATCCATTAGGGGTTGCGCTTATTGAAGATAATCAGGTACTTGGCGAATATATTACCAACTTAAAGAAGAATCATTCAGTTCGCATTATGCCCGCCATTCAAACGTTAATGAAGGATTGTGAAAGAGTCCCAGCACAGTTAACAAAAATAGTGGTTGCGAAGGGTCCAGGCTCTTATACAGGAGTTCGCATTGGCGTTACAATAGCCAAAACAATGGCTTGGTCGTTAAAGATTCCCTTAGTCGGAATTTCTAGTCTTGAAATTATTGCAGCAGGGGCAGGAAGATACTTTGATGGTTATATCTCGCCTCTTTTTGATGCTAGAAGAGGACAAGTCTACACAGGGCTTTATGAATACCAAAGCGGGGAACTAACGGCAGTTAAAGACGACCGCTTGGTCATGTCAGCGGATTGGGCTGAATCATTAAAGGAGTTAAAGAAACCCATTTTATTTGTTGGCAACGATTTACCCCTTCATCAAGCTGTGATAAAAGATACCCTGAACTCTCAAGCAGTATTTGCTGCGATTACGGAGCATAATCCTCGCCCTTCGGAGCTCGCCTTATTAGGTGAAAATAAACTGGGAGAGGACATTCATTCCTTTGTTCCTAATTATATCCGTTTAGCTGAGGCAGAAGCGAAGTGGTTAGAGGCAAATGGGAAATTTTAAAAGGATAGGAATAGAGAAATATGGTAGATTCTTATGTTTTTCGTCATATGAAGGAAGAGGATATCGATCAAATTTTAGAGGTTGAACATGCCTCTTTTGCTACACCCTGGAGCAGAGAAGCTTTTTATAATGAAATCTATAATAATAAATTTGCGGTTTATATTGTCTTGGAAGAAGACCAAAAGATAATTGGTTATGTTGGTGCATGGGTTGTCATTGATGAAGCCCATGTAACGAATGTGGCCATACTTCCTGAATATAGAGGCAGAAAGCTAGGGGAAGCATTGCTTCGTAAAATGATGACACTTGCTAAGGAGATGGGAGCGAGAAGCATGACTCTTGAAGTTCGTGTGACGAACCAGGTAGCACAATCTCTTTACCGTAAGTTAGGATTCCAAAATGGCGGCATTCGGAAAAATTATTATTCAGATAATCAAGAAGATGCTCTAGTGATGTGGGTGAATATATGATAAAAGATCAGTGGATTATGGGTATTGAAACTAGCTGTGATGAAACAGCTGTTTCCATTATAAAAAATGGCAGAGAAATTGCGGCCAATGTAGTTGCCTCACAAATTGAAAGCCATAAGCGTTTTGGCGGAGTGGTTCCTGAAATTGCTTCTCGTCATCATGTTGAACAAATTACGATTATCATTGAAGAAGCTTTAAAGGAAGCAAATCTTACATTTTCAGAGTTGGATGCAATTGCCGTAACGGAGGGCCCTGGATTAGTAGGTGCCCTGTTGATCGGTGTAAATGCTGCAAAAGCATTAGCATTTGCACATAACATTCCACTCGTTCCTGTTCATCATATTGCTGGACATATTTATGCAAACCGGCTTGTGACAGAGTTAAGTTTTCCTCTCCTCTCCTTGGTGGTATCCGGAGGTCATACGGAGTTAGTCTACATGAAAGAACAGGGACATTTTGAAGTCATTGGTGAAACAAGGGATGACGCTGCTGGTGAGGCTTATGATAAGGTTGCGAGGACCTTGAAACTGCCATATCCCGGTGGCCCGCATATTGACAGGCTGGCTCAAGAGGGCAGTGATACGCTTAATTTGCCTAGAGCCTGGCTAGAAGAAGGGTCCTATGATTTTAGCTTTAGCGGGTTAAAATCAGCGGTTATTAATACCGTTCATAATGCCGAACAACGGGGTGAAATCATCACACCAGAGGATCTTGCAGCAAGCTTTCAGGAAAGTGTAATCGAAGTATTGGTGAAAAAGACAGTAAAAGCAACCGAGGAATATAAGGTTAAGCAAGTGCTGCTGGCTGGCGGCGTTGCTGCGAATAAAGGTCTTAGAAAGGCACTTGAAAAGGCCTTTTCAGACAAAGCAGATATTGATTTAGTCATACCGCCTTTAAACTTATGTACAGATAATGCTGCGATGATTGCTGCAGCAGGGAGTATTATGTTCGAAAAAGGAATTCGAGCCGATCTTACATTAAATGCAAATCCAGGATTAGATATAGAATTATACAATTAGAGTCCTTCTGAATAAGAAGGGCTTTTTTGTGGATAACTTTTTTTGAAAAAGTGTGAGTTGCATGAATAATGTGGGTAAGTTACCTGTTTTATGTGGACAATGTGGATAAGTAGAGCTTTTTCTGTGGATAATGTGGAAAAGTGGGAATAAGGTTGCAGTACTAAGTTTTAATATGTGCATAAAGTTGTGGAAAAGGTATCTTAGGGGAGAAATTTAAGAGTTTTTAACGAATTTTGTCGATTATTAAGTGAAAATGTAGAGTTGCCTCCATAGGGGAATTTTTAATTTCGGCGAATATAGTAGATAAAAAGTAGAAGAGGGGGATATGGATGAAAAAGAAGTTCTTATTAGGGATTCTCATGGTCCTATTTTTCGGATTAACGGCTTGCAGCTTAGATATTAATTTATCAACAGACGATAAGAAACCAGAAGTGATTGATGATGGAAATGATCAAGAACAGGTAGCCAATAAACAGTACCAAAATGAAGTCTTTAAAGAAGTTACAGTTTCAAAATCGGATGGTGAGGCACTCGTGAAGGGAAAGGCCAGGGTGTTTGAAGGTGTTTTTCAATATGCAGTAATCTCTGGAACGGAGATATTACAAGAAAATCATTATCAAACAGACGGTGCGCCTGCATGGGGAAGCTTTGAAATAACGATCGACAAGGAACTTTTGACAAAAGAAGAAGTTACGATCGAGCTATTTGTTTATTCCGCAAAGGACGGTTCTAAAACAGACATACTAACCATACCAATAAAATAGTAAAAAGGGGCTTGGATATTGGTTATCCAAGCCCCTATTGTATTTATTCTGCCAGTTCGGCCCATTCTTCCATTAGCTGTTCGAGTTCAGTCTTTGCTTTTTCACTTTTTAAATTGATTTCAAGAACCTTCTCGTGGTCCTGAAATATTTCAGGCTCACATAGCTTTTCCTCGTACTCTTGGATAAGTGCCTCCAGTTCTTCAATACGTAATTCAATTTCTTCTAATTTTCGCTTTCGCTGCCGCTCAAGCTTTTTACCTTCTTTATCCTGTTGGTAGGTATTTCTTTCTTGTGCTTCACTTTGAGTTTGTTTCCTTGTGGTGCTTGCAATTTCTAAAGCCTTTAGCTCCGCTTCCTCAAGCTTTTTCTCTAAATAATAGTCATAGTCACCGAGAAACTCAGAACTGCCGTACGCGCTAAGCTCCAGTACCTTTGTCGCAATTCTGTTAATAAAGTAGCGATCGTGTGATACAAAAATAATCGTACCTGGGTAGTCGACTAAGGCATTCTCGAGAACTTCTTTACTATCTAGGTCAAGATGGTTAGTAGGCTCGTCCAATATTAGGACATTTGCTTTTTCGAGCATTAATTTGGCCAGTGCAAGTCTTGCCTTTTCACCGCCGCTTAATGTAGAAACAATTTTTAATACATCATCACCGGAAAACAGGAAGTTCCCTAAGACAGTTCGTATTTCCTTCTCGCTTTTTAACGGCCATTCATCCCATAGCTCATTTAGAACCCGCTTATTGGAGGTTAGTTCAGCCTGCTCCTGGTCGTAGTATCCAATTGCTAGATTTGCACCATATTGAATCGTACCGGCTAAGGAAGGAAGTTTTTTTATTATCGTTTTTAGTAGAGTAGACTTACCAATTCCATTTGGACCAACTAAGGCAATACTTTCACCACGGTAGGCACGAAAGGAGATCTTCTCCGATACTTTTTGTCCTTCATATCCGACTGCGAGGTTATCTACAAAAAGAACATCATTTCCCGTTTGTTTCTCTATTTCAAAAGAGAAGGTGGCAGACTTCTCGTCTCCTAATGGCCGGTCCATTAAGTCCATTTTCTCCAATTTTTTACGCCGGCTTTGAGCTCGCTTGGTCGTCGATGCACGCGCTAGGTTACGCTGGATAAAATCTTGAAGATCCGCTACTTCCTGCTGCTGCTTTTCGTATACCTTTAAATCACGCTCATAATTAGCCGCTTTTTGATCAAGATAAGAGCTATAGTTTCCGATGAATTTTTGAATTTGCCTTCGTGACATTTCATAAACCTGTGTGACGACTTTATCCAAAAAGTAACGGTCATGGGATACGATTAAAATGGCGCCATCATAGCCTTGCAAGTATTGCTCCAGCCATGTAAGTGTATCGATATCAAGATGGTTTGTAGGCTCATCCAATATTAAAATATCGGGCTTTGTTAAAAGGAGTTTCCCTAAAGCTAGACGCGTCTTCTGACCACCGCTTAAGCTGGATATCATCAAAGAGTTATTATGAAAGTTTAAACCGTGGAGGATAGAGCGAATATCCGCTTCATACTGATACCCTCCCTGTTCTTTAAATCTCACTTGCAGTTCATCATATTCTTTTAAAATTCGATCGTAGCGGGTACCATCCTCCATAGCGGCAGGATCCGACATCGAAACCTCTAGCTGTCGAAGTGTTTTTTCCATACTTCTAAGTGATTCAAAAACCGTTAACATTTCATCCCAAATCGACAAATTTGACTCTAATCCGGTATTCTGAGCTAAATAACCAATGCTTACGCCCTTTGGTTTAATAATTTCTCCGCCATCATGGGACAGATGCCCGGCAATTATTTTCAATAATGTCGATTTTCCTGCACCGTTTCGCCCCACAAGTGCCACACGGTCCCGTGTTTGTAATTCTAGTTTTATATTCGATAAAATTAGGTCTGCACCATAGTATTTTGCTAGTTGATTTACTTGTAATAAAATCATTGTTTTCACCTCAATTACTAAAATAAGTGTACCTTATTCCAACAAAGTCAGCAATAAAGTGTCTTGGTGTTGGAGAAAATAAGAGAATATCTCTTAAGAAAAAAATGTAAATATTTTATCATTCGCTCAAGGTTTCACAGACAAATTGTGAAAAATATAGTATGATTTTCTGGGAGGCTACTGTTTATGTCTGATTTTACTCATTTTAACGAAGAAGGAAGAGCTAAAATGGTGGATGTTAGCGATAAGCCAGAAACGGCCCGTACGGCACTTGCTCATTCCAGTATTACGGTTAGTCAAGAAATATATGAAAAAATAACAAATAATGATATGAAAAAAGGCGATGTTCTTGCTGTGGCTCAAGTGGCTGCGGTAATGGGGGCAAAGAAGACCTGGGATTTGATCCCTATGTGCCACCCAATTCCTTTAACTAGGGTAAATATATCCTTCTCATGGGAAAAAGAACATGATACCGCATATACATTAAATATTGCAGCTGCTGTCAAAACAAAAGGAAATACAGGTGTTGAAATGGAAGCGTTAACAGCTGCTTCCACATGTGCCTTAACTGTTTATGACATGTGCAAGGCAGTGGATAAGGGTATGGTTATAGGAAAAACATATCTGGTTGAAAAAACCGGCGGAAAAAACGGAGATTTCCATAGGACCGAACAAGTTAAATAATTGATCAAACTATTTATAGGGGGTGGGAGAATATGAGTAATGAAACGATGAAAATACCACAAGCGACAGCAAAACGGCTTCCCTTATATTATCGATTTTTAAAGAATCTGCATTCTTCCGGTAAACAGAGGGTATCTTCTGCAGAGTTAAGTGAGGCTGTGAAGGTGGATTCGGCAACCATTCGCCGGGATTTTTCATATTTTGGAGCCTTAGGGAAAAAGGGATATGGCTATAATGTCAATTATTTATTAACTTTCTTTCGGAAAACCTTAGACCAGGATGAATTAACAAAAGTAGCGTTAATTGGTGTAGGTAATCTTGGTACAGCCTTTTTAAATTATAATTTTTTAAAAAATAATAATACAAAAATTGAATGTGCCTTTGATGTGGATCCGGATAAGATGGGAACAACGATTCGTGATGTACCAGTGTTTCATATGGATGAGCTCGAGAAGGTTTTAAGCAATGATGATATTCATGTAGCCATTCTGACTGTACCTGCTCCCGTGGCACAAATGATTACCGATAGACTTGTAAATTCTCATATTAAGGCAATCCTGAATTTTACTCCTGCCAGATTGAATGTGCCGCCATCCATTCGCGTTCATCATATTGACTTGGCTGTTGAACTACAATCACTTATTTACTTTTTGAAGCACTACCCAACAGAGGAGACAACAGAAGAATAAGAGTAAAGACCTTTTCACATATATAGTGAGAAGGTCTTTTTTTGTCGAATAAAAATAAAGAAGGAAACTTTACGAGTGTAACAGTGTTATGTTACACTCTTTCTATGAAAGGGGTTTTCATGATGAGTGAGGAGTTAATTTCAAAGAAGGATTTGTTAGATTTAGCCGGAATATCTTATGGACAGTTATATAGATGGAAACGAAAAGACCTTATACCTGAGGATTGGTTTATCAGAAAATCAACATTTACGGGTCAAGAGACATTTTTTCCAAAAGGTAAGATTTTAGAACGAATTAATAAAATTCAACAAATGAAAGAAAACCTTTCATTAGATGAATTAGCTGATATGTTTTCACCGAATATAGCCGATTTACAGCTGGAAAAGGATGAATTAGTTAAGCGTAACATTGTTTCAAATACAGTACTTGATTATTATTTAGAAATAGAAAAGGGCGGACCTACGTTTAATTTTTCACGAATCCTTGAAGTGTATGTTTTAGAAAAGCTGCTTCAGTCAGGAGAAATTAATTTGGATGAAGGGAAAATGCTGTTACAGGTTTTACTAGACAATAAGTCATTGATTAGGCAAAAGAACGCTGAATTGGTGTTCACCCGGAAATTAGGTGTTTCATCTTGTCTTTTACTAATTAATACTGAGAACTTCCATTTTGAACGGAGCACGAAAATAGTCGTCCAGCTATCGCTAATGGCATGCATGGAGGAAATAAAATCAAAATTATTATAAAGGAGAATCAAAATGGAGACGAAAAAAAGGGGAGACTTGCTTATAAATGGCTTTGGATCTTCAAATGGCGGATCGTTCAATTCGGTAAGTATTAATGGTAAAGGAACGGTTACTGGTGATGTGGAATGCTCGGATTTGGATGTTAATGGTTCAGGTTCTATAACTGGGAACGTTGTTGTGAATCATCATGCGCAGTTTAATGGACACGGAAAGATTAAAGGCAATATGGAGAGTCAGTTTCTAACGGTTGATGGGACGGCGGGAGTTACAGGAAACCTGATGGTAAAGAAGCTGAAGGTATCAGGCAAAGCGAATGTCGGAGGGAAAATTAAAGGGGATGAAATAAAGATTAAAGGCAGGTTAACTGTGGGAGAAGATTGTGAAGCGGAAACGTTTAAGGCAGAATCACAATTTACGATCGGCGGCTTGTTAAATGCTGATTTAATTGACATCACTATTTTTGCAGATTGTAATGCAAAAGAGATAGGCGGTCAAACCATCCTAATAAAGCAAAAAAACTCACTCCTGGGCTTCCTTAAACCTTTTGTACGTAATCAATTGAAATCGGAATGTATTGAAGGAGATAAAATTGAAATTGAAAACACCATAGCAGGAATTGTCCGTGGGAATCATGTCGTAATCGGGGCTAATTGCGAAATTGAAGTAGTTGAATATTCGGGTGAATTTACAATGGATAAGAATTCGATAGTGAAAGACATCAGAAAGATATAAGTGAAGGGTGGAAGGGAAATGGAAAAGGGGCAAAACCTAACGATTAACGGGTCAGGAAATTACTCCGGGGGCCAATACGACAAAATTAGTATTAGGGGAGATGCCACGATAGTTTCTGATGTAGAATGTTCTGTTTTCAATATCTATGGAACGAGTGAAGCGTTGGAAAATGTTAAAACAAAGTCTGTAAAGGTCTTTGGTGAGGCAGAAGTTAAGGGGAATTTGGAGTCAGAGGAAATGCTGATTATGGGGACTATGACAGTCGGTGGCAGGGCGGCTTTGAAGAAAATGAAAATACTCGGAACTCTTGACGTTGGTGAAAGCTTAACAGGAGATGAAGCAAATATTAAAGGAACGATATCTGCAGGCGGTGACGTTGAATACGAAACCTTTGATTCATCAGGCGGCTTTGAAATTAAAGGTCTGCTTAATGCAGATAAAATTAATATTTCGTTACGGTTTGGGCAGAGTTTTGCAGGTGAAATTGGCGGCGGGTTAATCACGGTTAAGAAGAAGAGTAACACCCTACTGCCATTTGGAAAAGATACGGGGATGCTTACTGCCAAGGTTATTGAAGGGGATATCGTTTACTTAGAAAATACAAAGGCAGATATCGTTCGAGGCAAAACAGTGAAAATTGGGGCAGGCTGTCAAATTGGAACTGTTGAATATTCAGCCGAACTGACACAGGATAAAAATTCAACGATAAAAACAAAGACAAAGCTTTAAGAAAAAGGTCCTATCACATTAGTGAAAGGACCTTTTTGCTTACGCTTATTTTTTAATTTGTTTCTTATATCTATTGTAAAAGAATATCATTCTTAAACCAGATCCGAAGTCAAAGGTGGCAAGGATAACGAGCAGGTAGCTGAAAAACCCCCAGCCGTTTAGTGTGACATCTTCGATTGCAAAATAGGTAAATAAGCAACCAAGCACAATATAAATAATTCCGGATAACATGGGTGAACGTTTCATAAAAAGCCTCCGATAAAGTTTTGAATTGTTTCTGCCTTACGCATTAATTCAGTAATCTCATCTTTATAAACCGACTGCATGACGACAACTAATGTATTCATCGTAACATGGGCAAAAATCGGTACAAGGATATGTTTTGTTTTTACATAGAGAAATGCAAAAGTGAAGCCCATAGCTGAATAAAGCAGAATATGATGCGGCTCCATATGAGCTAAGGCAAAAATGACCGAGCTGATTAGAGCGGATAAAAAAAAGTTAAAACGTTTATGAAGAGTACCGAAAATAATCTTCCGAAAGACAATCTCCTCTAATATGGGTCCAATTACAGAGCTGACTAAAATGGCGAGCGGAAAGGACTCAATAATAGCAAGAATTTGCTGGGTGTTTTCTGATCCCATTTCAACACCAATAAGCCGTTCAATATTAGCAGCGAGGGATTGGGCAAATAAGGCTAGGAAGACACCAATTACTGCCCAGACAGCAGAATAGCTAAAGGAACTGCTTCTTTCATTCAGCGTAGGTTTCTTCATTTCTGCTCGTAATATGAAAAGAATAATCACTAGTGCAAGGGTAAAGCTGAAAATTAACCAGTAGGGGACAACTAGACCTCGATCCATCCCTAAGTATCCAAATAGAAACATCAGCCCAGGAATTCCAATAAGGCTCGATAACTGCATTGCTATATAGACAATTAATACTATCCAATATTCCCTTTTCAAATTTTATATCTCCTTTTGAGAAGCCTTCTTGTTATTTTAACCTATAGTTCATTCTACTAATAATGGGAGGGTTGTTTCAATTTTAATGTTTATTTTAAAAAAAGAAGTATATTCCTGGGTGTAAATCACATACTTGTAAAGTTGTAAAAAATAATAAAAAATATGGCTTCATACTTGCAAATTTTTTTTGCATTGATTATTATAATAATTGTGTTAGCACTCATGTTAAGAGAGTGCTAATAAGTCAGAATTACATATCTATTTGAGGAGGTTGTTTGATTTGTTAAGACCACTAGGTGATCGTATTGTCATTGAGCTTGTTGAATCAGAAGAAAAAACTGCAAGCGGTATCGTTTTACCGGACTCTGCTAAGGAAAAGCCTCAAGAAGGAAGAGTAGTTGCCGTAGGTACTGGTCGTGTGCTTGAAAGTGGCGAACGCGTTGCTCTTGAAGTTTCTGTAGGCGATCGTATTATCTTCTCAAAATACTCTGGAACAGAAGTTAAGTTTGAAGGAAATGAATATTTAATTTTACGTGAAAACGATATCCTTGCTGTTGTAGGCAAGTAATTAAAAGATAGTTTAGAAAATACGAGGAGGTTTTTTGAACATGGCTAAAGAAATTAAATTTAGTGAAGATGCACGCCGCGCAATGCTACGTGGAGTTGATGCCTTGGCAGATACAGTAAAAGTAACTCTTGGACCTAAAGGACGTAACGTGGTTCTTGAGAAAAAGTTTGGTTCACCACTTATTACTAATGACGGTGTAACAATCGCGAAAGAAATCGAATTAGAAGATGCATTTGAAAATATGGGTGCAAAACTAGTTGCTGAAGTTGCAAGCAAAACAAACGATGTTGCTGGTGACGGTACTACAACTGCAACAGTTCTTGCTCAAGCGATGATTCGTGAAGGCTTAAAGAACGTAACAGCTGGTGCTAACCCAATGGGTATCCGTAAAGGGATTGAAAAGGCAGTTACAGTTGCTGTTGAAGGATTAAAAGCTATTTCTAAACCAATCGAAGGCAAAGAGTCTATCGCACAAGTTGCTGCTATTTCTTCTGATGATAAAGAAGTAGGTCAATTAATTGCTGAAGCGATGGAGCGCGTTGGTAACGACGGCGTCATCACGATCGAAGAGTCAAAAGGCTTCACAACTGAACTAGATGTTGTTGAAGGTATGCAATTTGACCGCGGATATACATCTGCATACATGGTAACAAACACAGACAAAATGGAAGCTGTTTTAGAAAATCCATATGTCTTAATCACAGACAAAAAGATCTCAAGCATCCAAGAAATCCTTCCTGTGCTTGAGCAAGTTGTTCAACAAGGCAAGCCACTATTATTGATTGCTGAAGATATCGAAGGTGAAGCACTTTCTACTTTAGTATTGAACAAACTTCGTGGAACATTCAATGCAGTTGCTGTTAAAGCTCCTGGCTTTGGCGACCGTCGTAAAGCAATGCTTGAAGATATCGCTGCATTAACTGGCGGTGAAGTGATTACTGAAGAGCTTGGCCGTGAACTTAAAACTACAACAATCACATCCTTAGGACGTGCTTCTAAGATTGTTGTAACAAAAGAAAACACAACTATCGTTGAGGGTGCAGGAGATACTGCTGCAATCGCTTCACGTGTAAATCAAATCCGTGTTCAATTAGAAGAAACTACTTCTGAATTTGACCGTGAAAAATTACAAGAGCGCTTAGCGAAATTAGCTGGCGGTGTAGCAGTAATCAAAGTTGGTGCTGCGACTGAAACTGAATTAAAAGAGCGCAAGCTTCGTATTGAAGACGCTTTGAACGCAACTCGTGCTGCAGTTGAAGAAGGTATCGTATCCGGTGGTGGTGTTGCCCTTCTTAACGTATACAACAAAGTTGCTGAAATTCAAGCAGAAGGCGATGTAGCTACTGGTATTAACATCGTATTACGTGCGATCGAAGAGCCTGTACGTACAATCGCTCACAATGCTGGTCTTGAAGGATCTGTAATTGTTGACCGCTTAAAGCGCGAAGCCGTTGGAACAGGCTTCAACGCAGCTACTGGTGAGTGGGTAAACATGATCGACGCTGGTATCGTTGACCCAACTAAAGTAACTCGTTCTGCATTACAAAACGCTGCATCCGTAGCGGCTATGTTCTTAACAACTGAAGCAGTTGTTGCTGACAAGCCAGAACCAGCTGGTCAAGGCGGCATGCCTGACATGAGCGGCATGGGTGGAATGGGCGGCATGATGTAATTAGGGTTTATACCCCCTTTTATATCAACGTTTCAAGTGATTAGCGAACAATCTTGTCCGAGGGTTTGTCCGCATTAATTGACAAAAGAAAACCAAAGTTAATGGAGAAGGCCTTTCATCAGTTTACTGAACTGTTGGGAGGTCTTTTCTTTCGTGCTTTGGGTAACATGAGTATAAATAACAGTTGTTGTCTTTGGATCCGTATGGCCAAGGCGTTCCATTACTTCTTTGATAGTTGCTCCTGCCTCAAACATTAAAGAAGCATGAGTATGTCTGAAGGAGTGTGGAGTAATATTTTTTTGAATTCCTGCCTTATTTAGCAAACGGTGAAGCCTGGTTTCAAAAACTTTTCTTAATTGTGGGTGCCCATCATCCCGAGCAAAAATAAATCCGTTGTCTTGGTATATAGGCTTGTTTTTGAGTTTTGTTTCTTTTTGCTTTATCTCGTGTTTTTTTAGCATTTTTACAAGCATTTCATCGATCTCAATAGTTCGTCTTGATCCAGTTGTTTTTGGGGTGAGCAGTTGATACTTTTCAAAATTATTAGTGGGATTGTAAATTGTTTTGGTTATGCGCAAAGTCCCTTGTTTAGCGTTAAAATCAGTCCATTTTAGGGCTAATAATTCACCTATTCTTAAACCAGTGTAGGAAAGTACAGTGAAAACTATATGATCCATTTCAAGCCCATCTGATTGGGCTAATTTAAGGAAATGAGCAAGCTCTTCTTTTTCTAAAAAGTTAATGTCCTCCTCTTCCTTCTCTAATTCCTCTACAGTTTGTTGTTTTTTAGGCAGTTTATAATCTTCAGTAGGATTAATTTTTATTAAACCTTGAGTCTTTGCTTTCTTAAAAATCATTCTTCCGCAGGCATGTATACCGTCCATATAGTTGTGGCTATACTTCTCGTTTAACTCTAGGATCCTCTCCTCGTACATTTTCTTAGTAATGCGGCTGATAGGAAAAGGACCCCAAA